>NZ_KB235903.1:2206802-2506802 GCF_000332155.1 Kamptonema formosum PCC 6407
TTAGGACGTTCTGAATTCAGCTTCTATTCCCTTCTTTCCCTTCTTCCCTTTTTTCCCCTTCTTCCCCTAGCCATGAGCATCGGAGCATCGTAGCCCCTAGCCCCTAGCCCCTAGCCCCTAGCCCCTAGCCCCTAGCCCCTAGCCCCTAGCCCCTAGCCCCTTCTTCCCTGGTGGGTCGAATTAAAACCAGTGGCGTTCGCTCGTCAGCATTCCCCGCCGGGTTGCTTTTCAAGGCTTGCTCTAAAAAGGCAGGGGAAAGACCGACAGTTGCTGCTAATATTTTAACTGCTTTCAAGTCGTTAGCGTCTACGATCGCACTCGCCATTCCCGTCTCTCGCTGAATGCGGTCAACTACTTCCTGGGGATTTTCTGGGCCGAGGACTATAAACTGGTCGTAGGGTGGTAGCGTACCTGTTACGTCGTCGATCAGTCGTGCTTGTTCCCCCGCTAGCTGGTAAAAGACTCCGGGTTTGCCAAAGATTTTCGCGATCGCACCAATTGTAAATGCAGCCAACACTCGCAATGGCCCGACAATATCAACTAATGCCTGCATCCCGCAAGCTGTCGCTAAACTTGATGTCGGTAAGAAGAATAAACACACCCGTTTTGCTACCCATCCCGGTTTTACTTCGCTGGGATGACGAAATCGGCCCTGCATAATTGCCACTGGAGTCTCGCCAATTGTCACCACATCGCCTTTTTGTGCGTAGGGAAGAGCATAGCGTTTGACAACTTCTACCGGGTCATCAATTGGACTCAATATATGGGTACGAATCGGAAAAACATCGCCAACACCTACATTTCTCGCTTTGGGAGTTGTCTCTGAAGTTGGAAATTGCAGTGGTACTACTACATGACGGACTTTTGGAATCCGCCCTTGGGGGCCGTAGGTGACATAATTTACTTGCACCCAAGCTGACTGCAATTGATTCAAATCCTCGCCGTGAATTTCTACTGATACTTTAACTTTTGTAGTCTTACGAGCTTTAACGATATACCCAAACCAGTAGTCATCTGCTCTTGCTGGTGTCTCTTTATGGCAAGGAATGACTTTGGTTTTGTGGGTAACTCCGTCTAAACTGCCATCTGATAGGAGTTTTACCCGTGCCTCAACCTCTGGCAACATGATTTCAAAACGATCGGTTAGGTTCTGAAATTCCATTTCCCCCACTAATAGGTAGCGATCGGGTTCTGCTACGCTTAAGTGCCAATCTCCCGGCATCAGGTTTAATTTATTGCCGGGACGCAGACGGTACTGCAACTCTAAGGCGAATCCGCCTAATGCCAGCAGTGAAGCTCCTGCTGCGACTCCAATTGCTAAACTGCCAATCACTCAAATCACCACTTATCAAAATTTCACTGTAGTCAATTATTACCTTAAAGTTAAGCGCCGCAAAGATAATTATCCTCTGGGTCGTAACTTTCAGGCGGCGATCGGATTGTTAATACCCAATCTGCTGTCCTCTCTTTTGCTGAGATATTCCAGGTTAATAGGAGTAGCATTTCTGCGATCGCTGCCTCTATTATTCTTCTATCGCCTTTTAGATCGCTATCCGGCACGGCCGGAACGAGCGCACTTATTTCCCCTTTCCCATTTCCCTTTTCCCCCTTTGGGTCGCCGATAGTAAATTTCCCTACTTAAATTGGGAGCAAATTAGATTAAGTACGCATCAGACTGATTAGTCGATCCTCAGTGACATTCATAGGCTAAGTTTTTCTTCCCCTCTCCAGACGCGACAACTTCCTCTAGCTGCCACCAAATTTAGCAAATTAGTAGTATTACTTATTCTTCCATCCCCTCTCAACCGCAAAGATCGGCACCACTTCTCGGCCCAATCTTACCGCGTGCCAGTAGCACAACAGGATGCTCAAAACGCTTTTGAAAAAGTACAGGATAGCTCGCTCCGCCTAAAACTTGTCCCAAGGGATTATACCATTTTCGATTTTTGATGCAAGGATTAGAGATAAAATTCATCCTTACCAGCAGACCGAGACGTAAATAAAAGGCGTGAAAATTCCCAGAAAAATGGAAATAAGACTTTATCCCACAGAAAGAATGTGAAATAAATTAGGTGTAATGTGTTCTAATTAATGTAGTAAACCTAAATTCACGAGGTATTCTCAATGGTAGAAACAGCTACAGCACCTTTAACAGGAAAAGCTCTGCTTCAAAAAATCAAAGGCAGCGATTTACCACGCCGAGAACTAGCCAAACTCTGCGGCTACTACACAGTCAGCAAAGGCGGCGATACTCGCATCAACTTAGCAGAGTTTTACGACTCTGTACTAGCTGCTAAAGGTATTGAGCTAGAGAAAAGCAAAGCTGATGGTCGCGGCCGAGAAGCTAGTTATCGAGCAAGCGTTCACAAAAATGGCTCAATTGTTATTGGGGCCAATTATACGAAAGAGATGGGCTTAAAGCCAGGGGACGAGTTTGAGATCAAATTGGGCTACAAGCACATCCGCTTGATTCAGATTGATGCTGACCTGACTGACATTGGAGGTGATGACGAGGGCGATGAAGAAGATGGAGAAGAATAAAGACTAGGGGATTGTAAATCTACTCCCGCACTTGTTCCTCTAACCACACTTTATGTCCCTAGTTCCTCTATGTTTAGCTAATGTTACTAAGACTTCCGTACTGACACAAAAATTATTGTTCGGATCGCTGGCTCAAAGGCTGGAAGCCTTGTCCTAGAGTGGATTATCCGACTGAGTGCGTAAGTCTTAGTTGCTTTACAAGGGAAAAAATATCAGTCTTGCTGCTCTCGTTCGGGACGGCTATGCTACCTTGCCGACAGTAAATTTTGGCTTGGGGATTTTGGATTATTTAGTTTTGCGCCTCGATGACGAATCGGTGGAACAAATCGAAAAATGGCTCTCCAAAATCTCCGATCTGCCGGCATTTGCCTGCGGTGGGTACAGTTTCCAGCCAAGCAGGTAAATCTAAAATTGCCAATCTAAAAATCTGCACGCAGGCTAACTCAGCAGGGCAAATTTAGTCCCTGTTTGTTCAAACAAGAGGAAGCGATCGGGGTCAGGGGAAGGAAAATTAAGAAAACTTTTCTTTGGCTTTCCTTTCCGCTTTCCCTGTCAAGCTCCAGAAGTAGAATCAATCTAAAATCTAAAATCTAGAATCCTTGCTGGTCGGCTAGGGCGGTCGTGTAATACGCCCAAACCTTAGTTTTGTCAAGCTAAAATATTAAAATCTAAAATCTAAAAATTGGCTGCCCGATGAACTGTCTGGACTATTTCTATTTTCTGTTGGGTCGCAAGGACTACAGCGTCTCTGAACTTAACAAAAAGGGGCACGATAAGGGGTTTGAGGCGGGTGATATTCTCGATGCGATCGCTGAACTTCAAAATCTTGGCTATCAGTCTGACTCACGCTTGGTTGCTAGCCTAATTAGATCGTATAGCGGTAAGTATGGTAAATCTGTAGTCAAGCGCAAGTGTAGAGAAAAAGGAATTGATGGGGATTTATTTGAAGAAGTCTGGGCCCAACAATACCCTGAAACAGAGAACACAGAGGACGAAAAACTCGAGCTACTCAAAGCCAAGGTAATGCGGAAATATAAGATCGATGACTGGAGTAAAGTTGACCCGAAAACGAAGGGAAAGGTCTTGAATTACTTGCAGTATAGGGGGTTTAATGCTTTTGAGCTTTGGCAGCAGTGGCAGAGAGAAGCAGAAGAGGAAAATTAA
The DNA here is from genome assembly GCF_000332155.1 of Kamptonema formosum PCC 6407. Taxonomy (GTDB): domain Bacteria; phylum Cyanobacteriota; class Cyanobacteriia; order Cyanobacteriales; family Microcoleaceae; genus Kamptonema; species Kamptonema formosum. Next base: position 2,210,508 of record NZ_KB235903.1, read on the forward strand.
AAATTAAAAGTTAAAAATTAAAAATTAAATTTATCCAGAATGATTAAAACTGGGTTGGGAGAGAAAAATTAAAAGGGGGTTGGCGTAGCGCTCTAAGTTTTAGTACGCGAAAATTAAATGAGAGCGATCGCTAATTACCAAATACCAATTACCAAAAAGTGCGATCGCACAATGCAAAATTAAAATAATAAATTTAATTTTTAATTTTTAATTTTTAATTTTTAATAGGCCTCTAGCCTTGATTGCCGCGATCGGCTAGCCTAACCTAGTAGGTGTGTAGGATAGATGAAAACAGAATTATGGATTACGAGCTCCCACAATTTCCAGTGCTGGGGCAACCCGTTCACCTTTTAGACGATTACCCAGGCTGGTTGATGTCGCGATCGCATCGGGGCCTCGGCAGTCATGTCGTGACGCTGAATGCTGAAATGGCAATGCTAGCAGAGCGCAACCAAAACCTAGCTAGAGCGATCGCTTCATCAGAACTTGTAATTCCCGATGGAGCAGGCGTTGTCCTCTACTTGCGACTCAAAGGCAAAACCATCAAGCGATGTCCGGGGATAGAGTTAGCAGAATCACTGCTGCGTCAAGTCGGACAAATGGGTTCCAATGAACCTGTATTTTTCTATGGGGGTTCTCCAGGGGTCGCGATCGCAGCAGCAGAGCGTTGGCAACAGCGAGTCAATGGATTAGCGATCGCATCTCAGCACGGCTATCTTTCGGAAACAGAAGAAACAGAGTTAGAAACTTCTCTCAAAGAGTTACAACCAAAGCTCATTTTTGTGGGTTTAGGAGTGCCTCGTCAAGAGTTTTGGATTGCCAAAAATCGTCATCTGTGTCCCCAAGCCATTTGGGTTGGAGTCGGCGGTAGCTTTGATATTTGGGCAGGAGTTAAAACCCGCGCTCCTGCCTTTTTCTGTGACAATCATTTGGAATGGTTATATCGGCTTTATCAAGAACCTTGGAGATGGCGGCGGATGTTAGCTTTGCCACATTTTGCCTTAAAAGCTGTTTTCAAAAGTTAGCTGTTAACGGTTAACGGTTAACGGTTAACTGTTAACTGTTAAACAACTTAATTTAAGGAGTGGGTTTTGTAGTATTTGGCTTAGGAGAGGGGGAGGTAATATTGGGAGTTACTGGTGGAGTTACTGGTGTTTCCTCACCAGCTACTACTGATGAAGTATCAACCGTAGATGCAATATCTCTCCGCCCAGCTTCAACTAGCCATTGATACTCATTGAGGGTTTCTGGACGAGCAAATTTTTTGCAATGCTCCCATTCTCGTTGCTCTCTTTGTTTATTTTTCTGAATTTCTCGTACCTTTGCTAGCAGGCAATTCGCCATCCCGCCACCTATTCGACGCTTATTAATTTTTTTGTCGAGTGCGATCGCAGATTCTAACTCCAAAGCAGCTTTGTCATATTGTTTTTGATCCAATAGAACCCATCCGAGATTTCTGTGGAGTTGAAATTTGATGAAGTCATCGTTGCTACGCTGCAAACCCATCCGAAAAAATGCTTCTGCTGTCACTAAATTCCCTTGGTGACGATAGACACGCCCCAAATTGTTAAAAGCTAAAGGATTCCCATCTTCTAATGAGTCTTTGTATGTTTTTTCTGCTGCTTCCAAATTTCCTATAGATTCATAAACTTCCCCCAAGCCAAGGCTAATTTTGTCATCGTCTGGATCGAGGTTAAGTGCTTGTTTATACTTCTCCTCTGCTTTTGTTAATAGACCTAGATCGTAATACTTGCGTCCTTCCTGATAATAGGAGTCAGCAATTTTAGGTAAATTGGCTTGAGCAACGATCGCACCTAGCAATAGGGTAGCCGAAATTCCCAAGGTAACTTCGCTCTGTAAATGGGAGGGAATCCTCGCTTTATTCATCATATTCTTAATGACTTTCTCTCCTCCTCCGCCTTGCAAACTCGACAAAGCCAAGGCCATCAAACCGCTAGGGCCAATGATACCAAATGATTCCAGCACGCTGAACCCGCCCACAGCAAATTTGGGTATCAAACTTGTCATATAGGCAGCAAACGTAGTTATACAGACGACGCTTAACCCATTCCAGAGGTCATCGAAACGATCCCAGGAGTGTGCTTGCTTGGCGGGTTGAAAAAACCACCACCAGGATGACTCTGGAGGGTTCAAACTACTACGCCAGTCTTCTAATTTACCCGCCTCTGCGATCGCACCAGCTTGTGTTTTTAACCGCTCATCTAATTGAAGTAAACTAGCTATAGTTGTCGCCGAAGACTGAGTTAGTGAGTTTAAAGCTACGGCGACGGCATCGCGAGCTAATAGGAGGTTCAGAGTTTTTCCCTCTGATTTGGGTGCTTCTTGCTCAAACTCATTCAATGCTGTTACATAATCCACGATAGCCAGGTCTAATTCAGAAGCTGTGTTTTTATTTAAGTCAGTCATTATTTAAGCACTTTTTCGCAGTATTATCTAGAAAGTATAAGCTAAGAAGAAGGAAGAAGGAAGAAGGAAGAAGGAAGAGGGAAGAAGGAAGAAGGAAGAAGGAAGAGGGAAGAAGGAAGAAGGAAGAGGGAAGAAGGAAGAAGGAAGAGGGAAGAAGGAAGAAGGAAGAGGGAAAAGTTTACGACCTAATGGATTATGAAACAGAGGTAAGACGCGCTCTGAGTTTATCTTCTGGCCTGTTTCTCCTGAATTTGTGCTAAATTCCCACTCGGAATAGAGGCGATTAATTGGCGCGTATAAGCTTGTTGCGGTTGCCGATAAATTTGTTCCGCTGGCCCAATTTCTTCTATTTTGCCTCGATTCATGACCATGATGCGATCGCTCATAAACTTGACTACACCGAGATCGTGGGAAATGAAAATATAAGTCAGCCCAAATTCACCTTGCAATTCTTTTAACAAGTTCAAAACTTGAGCTTGTACCGACACATCTAGCGCCGATACTGATTCATCGCAGATAATAAACTTAGGATTCAAAGCTAAAGCACGAGCAATGCAAATTCGCTGTCTTTGACCCCCAGAAAATTCGTGAGGATAGCGACGCATTAAGTCAGGATTTAACCCAACTCTTTCTAATAAATAAGCAGTCCGTTCTCGCCGCTCTTTTATACTCTTACCAGCACCGTGAATCATCATCGGTTCCATCACGGCATCCCCAATATTTATCCGAGGATTGAGAGAGCTAAAAGGGTCTTGAAAAATAATTTGCAGATCGCGCCGCAACCATTGTAACTTCTGAGCGTATTGCCTATTTTGGCGATATTTGAGCGCCCATTGCCATTTAGAGTTTGCTTGATTAGGAGGTGTTATTTCTTCACCTTCAAAAAACACTTGACCGCTAGTTAGCGGAATTAATTGTAACAAAGCTCTAGATAAAGTAGATTTGCCGCAACCTGATTCTCCTACCAAGCCTAAAGTTTCTCCTGGTTGAACATCAAAAGAAACATCATTTACTGCCATAAATAAGCGTTTTATTTCCCCAAACATCCCCGATACAGGGAATCCCACTCGCAAATTTTTAACAGAAAGTAAGGGGTTTGATTGCTGAAAATCAACTTTTTCTTCGTTCTTTAAATATTCTTCTACTTTCCCAACTTTTTCCTTAATTAAAAATTCACCACTACCAGAAGTCGTAACTTCCATGAAATCAGCAATAGTGGGTAATCGTAGGGTTTGCCGATCGGGATTGGGGCGACAAGCTAATAAACCTTTAGTGTAAGGATGTTGAGGATTAGTATAAATTTGTTCAATGCCACCACATTCTACAATCTTACCTCGATACATTACAGCTACGGAGTCGGCAATTTCAGCGATTACCCCTAAATCGTGGGTAATAAACATCATCGCCATGCCTCTTTGATCGCGTAATTCCCTCAGTAAAGCTAAGATAGTTGCCTGTACTGTTACGTCTAAAGCTGTAGTCGGTTCGTCGGCAATTAACAAAGTAGGATTGCAAGAAATTGCCATTGCAATCATCACCCGCTGAATTTGACCGCCAGAGAGTTCGTGGGGATAGCGGTCTAGCATTGCCTGTTTCTGGCGGTTTACTAATTGCATTAAATCGCGATCGTTTTCTGCGAATTTACTTCCCTCTTGGCTTTCTTCTAAGCACTTTTGTCTTAATTCTGAGTCGCTGGGTAACAGTTTTACTTCTTGTAATAATGATGCGGCTTCGCGCCTTGCTTCCACTTCAGAAACATTTTTATGCAGACAAATTGCTTCTGTTAATTGAAACCCGATGGTATAAACGGGGTTGAGGGAGCTCATAGGCTCTTGAAAAATCATGGAAATTTGGCTCCCGCGGTATTGTTGCCTATCTCTGGGTAGGAGTTGCAGCAAGTTTACAGGTGCAGAGGTGACAGCTTGTTTGCCGTCACTCTTGGCGGAGGAAAACCAAATTTCTCCAGTGGTAGCAGCGGATGAACTCGGCACTAAGCCCATGACAGCAAGGGCGGTGACAGATTTTCCTGACCCTGACTCTCCGACAATTCCTAGAGTCTGCCCTCGTTTCACCTCAAAAGAGATGCCGTCAACGGCGTTGACTAGCACAGGCGATTCGCCTGGGCCCGCAGATTGAAATTGAACCCGCAGGTCGCGAACGTCTAGGACGGTCTCACTCATGGAGGTAATAAGCAAAAGTTAATGGGAATTTATAGCAACCGCCAAGGCGGTTAGGGGCTAGGGGCTAGGGGCTAGGGGCTAGGGGAAGCGTGAAAGAAGGGAAAGAAGGGAATAGAATCAGCGAGTTTGGTGGAACTCAGAACATCTTAACTGCCCAGAAGGTTGCTATAACTGGATTTTAACAGTATCTCGCCAGAATAGCAGAAGGCAGGAAGCAGGTATAGCAGGAGGCAGGAGTCATGAGGCAGAAGGGTTGAGTCTGTCTAGATGCTAATTCTATTCGCCCTTTTTACTTAAAAACCAATTACCTGAGTGTTTTCTGGTAAAGCTGCTGTATCGGAAATTTTCTTAAAGACGGTTGCTTGAGCGTTAACAGCAGAGGGTCTAGGGTCGCCCGGTTTGGTTCCTTGCAATTGCAGGCGCATTAGACCTTCGGTGGTGAGTTCAAAGACGGTCATTACGGTTTGAGTGGCGCTGAGGCCGACATCAAGGTGCATTGGTTGATTTTTGGTATCAACTTTGTATCTCATTTCTTTGGCGCGGGCGGCCCCTTGGGGTGGTTGGACGACTAGATATAATTTGCCTTCTGGGGCAAAGATGAAGCTGAAAGACTGACCGGATGGGTCTGTGGCTTCCCATTGTCCGAGCAATTTCTGGTCGATATTATCGGTGGGGGCGGTTGTTTCGGCGGGGGCGGTTGTTTCGGTTTGGGCAATTGCTGGGGCTATTGTTGATAATGGGTTGGCTTGGGCGGCTAGGCCGCTGAGGATACCGAAACACAGGCAGGATGCAATTAATTTGGGAAGAATTTTGGAGTTAGTCATTAGACTGCTGTGAAGTTGGGTGATTTCTGTTTTTATAGTCTAGTGCAAAAATCTCGATTTGACTGGTTTAAAATTTTATTGTGAAGGAAATTCGGCTTAAATTAAGTTAAATATAACAATAAAGCGTATTCTGGATTCATCGGAGGTTAAAAAAAGAGCGATCGCGATTTAACTATAATAATTCACGCAATATTGTTTCGATCGCTACATCGGGTAGACCAAGTACCAAAGCTATTTGACATAGTTCGATACCTTGACTGTGCAATTTGCAAACGACATCAGCGACATCAATTTCTAGGCGTTCGATCTGAGTTTTGAATCTGGAGTTAGTGGCGCGATCGTTGTCAAAGTCGCTAGGTGGAGAAGGACAGGGGTTGAGGTTGAGAGTGTGGACGTATTCTACGTATTGAATATAATCTCTGCCGAAGTTTGAAGTATTGCTAATATTTCTGCGATCGCAAGCAGCTTTGAGATTGCCTTTTTGCATATCTTCATCCATAACTACCGAGAGAGTTTTGAGTAACTTGTAGCCGACTTCTCGGACGTATTTGGTAGTGTAGCGGGTGTCACGGGCGATCGTTTCGTAGGTTTTGCCATCATACATTCCCTGAAACACTAACCGTTGCAGCGTATTGAGATGTTTTCCAGTTTTCTCGAAGATCGGGGAATCAACTAATTTTAGCAGTTCGTTTTCGTCAGGGACGGCTTGCAACGGGCGATCGTCCTTGGGCACCATAGGTTGAGCGAAGACAAAATAAAATTGTGTGAAACTTCGGGCTTTTTCAGTCTTTTTCGGGCTTTTTTGGTCAAGACATAAGTGAGACAGGTGAGGTACATTCTGAATCAGTTTATTTGCACCAACACCAAGTGAGCGATACAATGCCTGACAATTTAGCTCTGCTGGACAAAAGCGATGACATATTGAACAGCGATCGCGGGGAGACTCAAGAGGATTGCGGCTGTCCCTTCAAAAAAGCCGGGACTCAAGAGACGGCATCGAATGCTCAGAATGTCCAGAGTATCCTCAACCTTGGGGGCAACGATACGCTAGAAGGCTCTGTCACGCAAGACTTTTTGAATGGTAACACAGGAAACGACTTTATTTCTAGTAGTGTTGATGGGGATATGGGGCGATCGCTCTGACGGGGTGACAACCCCGTCAAAAGCTTGATAAAATAAAGGACATAGCCTTCAAACCCCTCTGAAAAAATGGGAGCTTATTGGGCCTAATTTTCATCAATTCCGCAATAGTTGCATGGCAAAACTCCATTCCTACTACCCACAACTGACCATATAATCCTATCCAAAAACTACTATGACGGCGTTGCGATCGCCTCGACTCAATTAGGCGACCGATGTATTTCTGAATTCCCTTTAGCTTGAACTGTCGTCGGCTCTCAAACATGATGGGGTATGGCATCAATGTCGCCAATAACTCAATACTCACTTGTTTACGGATTTGGAGCAGAAAAACTAAGATTGTCAGAGTCAAGTATTCAGCTTTCTTGAGCTGCTGTTGGAAACAAATTTGGTAAAATGGAGGTAACATTTTTAATAGATGGGGCGACTTTACAATACTGACCCCATCTTTTTTTACCATGAATCGGTCAAAACCCTGTCAGTTAGGGGTTTTGATGGGGTTGTCACCCCGTCAGAGTCGTGACTTAAATTCTATTTCAAATTTCACAAATTTTGGTCTTGATGGTGGATTAACTGGTAGATTCAACATTAACGCTGTGTGTGATGCAGAATTGGTTTAAGCGCGATTAATTCAATATTGAATAAAATTTGTAGGGGCGGGTTCGCCAACAATTCTTGCCACATAACAAATAATCTTGAAAACCCGCCCCCACCCAACGAATAATCCCTAACAACGATCCTCGTCTTATTGTTAAATTCAATGTAATTTTTAATCTTTTCGTGGGGTGGGGGCGGGTTTTTAGGATGGTCGATGGGTGTCAGATATTTGGGCGAACCCGCCCCTACAGGCCTTATAATTATGGTGTTAGATTGTTTGCAAAAATATGAAATATAATCCTGATATCCATCATCGCCGCTCTATTCGTCTACCAGGATATGACTATAGCCAACCAGGTGCATATTTTGTAACAATCTGTATTTGGCAACGTGAATGTTTATTAGGTGAAATTCAAGAGGGGAATATTCTATTAAACAGTTATGGTGAAGTTGTTAATTTTAATTGGTTTAATCTGATCAAGGTATATCCTCATATTGAATTAGATACTTTTGTGATTATGCCGAATCATATTCATGGAATTATTATCATAAAAAATCGTAATCAAGATTGTAGTCTATCGGAAATTGTAAGGGGTTTTAAAACATTTTCTGCCCGTCGGATCAATCAGCTACGTTCTGTTTCAGGCATACCTGTATGGCAAAGAGGTTATTATGAACATATTATTCGGAACGAAACCGCCTTATCTAAAATTCAGGAATATATTATCAATAATCCGTATAATTGGGAAACCGATGAAATGCACCCATGTCAAAAATGGCGATCGCACCCAACGGCAAAACAGCGATTTCAGCTTCAGGGGATAATATCCTGAGATTGGAGGGAATGGGGGATTTGTGCGCCGAGGCCAGAAACCGGGTTTCGACCTAGATATCTCGTTGGGAAGCTGGGATTTTTCAGAGAAACCCGGTTTCTTGGCGTAGGACGGAAGATGTCATCCCTATTCTGTCACTGAGCGGGAGATAATTTTCTGTAACTACTCGCTTGTAAGGCTTTCGCCTTGGAAAGCCTAAATTATTGAGAATGGCTAAAATCCAGCGATCGCCAGGAGAAAGCCTTTTTCTGTGACTAAAGTAACATAATAGGGATCACCCTGCCGCAATCATTACACTATTGGATTTAATCACCGCGAAGACTTCTTTCCCTTTCTTTAAACCCAGTTTATCAGCCGATGTCCGAGTGACAATCGACACCAACTCTACAGAGGGTGCGATCGCCAGGGTGACTTCCGCATTCACTGTGCCTTTGACAATGCGTTTCACTTTGGCTCTCAAAATGTTGCGGGCACTGATTTGTACCGCCTGCGATCCTGGTGTATTCATCAAATCATTAGCAAAGCTTGCCGAAGGCATCGCTTCTTCTCCTTCCTCCTCTAAATCCTCAGAAAATTCTATGGAGTTGACCTCAAGCGGGGCAGATGAGGACGATTGCCCCATCTGTCGAATCATTTCTCGCAAAATTTCTGTCTTGCTGCGTTGAGTCTGCTGACAAATCTGTTCGAGAATTTGCCGCTCTTCATCGGAGGATTGGAAAGTTATCCAGCCTTGCTCTTTTCTTGGCATCGTAGAATACCAAATATGTTGGTATAAAGTTGGTATGATTGGGCATCGAATATCATTCTAGCGGTAAATCGGTCGTGCGATCGCTCTGATTTCACCATATCAACCAGGACTTTGGCACCCAACCACAGCAACCGGGTTTCGACGGAGCTCAACCAACAGGTTTTTTGACGAAAATATAGCAGGAGGCAGGAGGCAAAAGGCAGAAGGCAGGAGGTTAGTTGTATGAAGTTCACTCAACAATGCCGATTGTATCAATAATTTGGAGAATTGGGATTAGTACCAACCACAGCTAAAAACTAAAATCAACAACCAACAATAAATAACTAACAACTAACAACTAACAACTAACAACTAACAACTAACAACTAACAGTTAACAGTTAACAAATACAATGATTACCGATCTCTCCCCATTATGGATTTCTCTTAAAACCGCAGGACTTGCCACCATTGCTACATTCTTTACAGGCATTCCAATTGCTTACTGGATGTTGAATTATCGAGGGCGATGGAAGTCCCTTATTGAGGGCGTTTTTGTATCGCCGTTAATTTTGCCGCCAACAGTTGTTGGCTTTTTGCTGCTGTTATTATTTGGCAAAAATGGCCCCTTGGGGCAGTTAATGGCTCAGTTTAATTTCACAATAGTTTTTACCTGGTATGCGGCTGCGATCGCGGCGACAGTTGTCGCTTTTCCCCTAATGTACAAAACTGCATTAGGAGCATTTGAACAAGTCGATCGCACTCTGCTGCAAGTTGCCCAAACTCTGGGCGCATCCAAGGTACGGATTTTCTGGCGCGTGCTGCTTCCACTTTCTGTCCCCGGTATTGTAGCTGGAACAACTCTAACATTTGCACGAGCTTTAGGAGAATTTGGGGCAACTTTGATGTTAGCGGGGAATATTCCCGGTCAAACTCAAACTATTCCTATGGCAATTTACTTTGCAGTGGAAGCAGGGTCAATGAATGAGGCTTGGCTGTGGGCGATCGCGATTATGACGATCTCATTATCCGCGATCGTTGCGGTCAATCTGTGGCAGAAACAATATGAGCGCAAGATTCAAGGTAAGCAATTTGGCGCGATCGAAGCTAATGAACCCGTGTATGGTAGGGAAAAAGAAGGGGCTAAGGACTGGGGACTAAGCGCTAAAGTAACAGAAAAAGAAAATTATTCCCTGCGCCAAAGTCCCTATCCCCTAACCCCTTCTTCTATCAAGCAAGGGCTACTGGTTGATATTGAGAAACAACTGGCAAACTTTACCCTGAAAACCGCTTTTAGCCTTCACCAAGAAACTATGGGATTACTAGGGGGATCTGGTTCTGGTAAGAGCATGACACTGCGTTGTATTGCGGGGGTAGAAACCCCCAGTCAAGGGCGAATTATTCTTAATAGTCAAACTATATTTGATTCAGAAAAGGGGATTAATATCCCCAGTCATCAACGGAAAGTAAGTTTAGTGTTTCAAAACTATGCACTATTTCCTCACATGACTGTTTTCCAAAATATTGCTTTTGGCTTGCAACATTTATCGCGGGAAATGCGATCGCAACGGGTGCATCAACAATTGGCGCTATTGCAGTTAGAGGGATTAGGCGATCGCTATCCCCATCAACTATCGGGTGGGCAACAACAGCGGGTAGCCTTGGCTAGGGCGCTAGCAACTGAACCGGAAGTTTTACTACTGGATGAACCGTTTTCGGCGCTGGATACCTATCTCCGCGCTCAAGTTGAGCGTCAACTGGTGGAAACTTTATCTACTTATTCGGGCGTGACTTTATTTGTGACACATAATCTGGAGGAAGCCTATCGGGTATGTGAGAAATTGATGGTAATGTCGGGGGGGAAAGCGATCGCCTTTGATTCCAAACATCGGATTTTTGAGCGTCCTCAAACCTTGCGTGTCGCTCAACTGACGGGATGCAAAAACTTTTCTCGTGCAATTGCGATCGAGTCGAATGCGATCGCCGCGCTGGATTGGGGCGTTACCTTGCAAGTTGTGGAAATGATTGCTGGTTTGGCAAATGTAGGAATTCGTGCCCATCAGATTAGTATTATGCCCAATCCTGATGCAAATTTGGAGAATACATTTCCGTGCTGGTTAGCTTCAACCAGTGAAACACCGCACCGCATGACGCTTTTTCTCAAGTTGAATGCTACTCCTGAAAACCCACAGGACTATCATCTACAAGCAGAAATTTTTAAAGAGAAGTGGGAAGCAATCAAGAATCATCCCTTTCCCTGGTATGTACGGTTAAATCCCCTGCGTCTGATTTTGATGTTTAGCTAAACCCAAGCATACAAAATTGCTAGGTTGTCGATCGCGCTGAGGGTATGAATTGTTTTTGGTGGGACATAAGCGAAACTACCGGGTTGCAGTGAGATTTGATTCCCGGCGCGATCGAGTTTTCCCTGTCCTTCCAAAACATAAATCGCTGTTCCGCGCAATGCTGAATGAGTAGGAATATCATCTCCCGCAGAAATACAGACTAAGGAGAATTGCGATCGCTCGTCTTTAGACAGAACTATTTTATGGATTTCCCGATCCAAGTAAGCAATCCGATCTGATAGCGGCGGTGCGATCGTCTCTTCCAAGATGCTAGGAGTTGTTATAGTTGATTGAGCAAGGGTTGCTTGGCGATCGCTCAGATTAATCTGAATTTGGGATTGTTCAGTAAACAATTCCTTTAACGAACTGCTCATCTGGGTTTTAACTTGGTTAATTGCTTGGTAGGTTTCCAGATCGGAACAGAAAATCTCTAAAATTAGAACTGGTTCGGAAGTCTTCAATGTCCACTGACACTTTGACAGTAACTCGCGGGTGATGCGATCGCAGGATTGACAGAATAGGTTTGTAATTCCTGCTTGTAGTTCTAACTGTAGCAGTCGATCTAAGGGAGAGGAGGGAATTGCTCGATCGTCCCCAGGTAAATTTGAGGAGTTCATCATGATTGCTTGTGGATTGAGTTTAATAGTTGGCTAGAAGATAGGGAGACGGCTCTTGTGATGAGGAGAGGGAATATTTCTGGGACAGAGAAGATGGGTGTCTGTAGGTAACAGGCAATTTGTTTCAACTTAGGAATAGATTTGCTAACCTTCTGCGTCTTTTACATTTAGGACTTACGCAAAAAACCGTTTGGCTGACGCGGACGTAAGCTCGGTTTCTGGTAAAAAATAATGAATCTCTCCGAGAGACATTGATGCAGAAACTGGGTTTTTGCCCTGCGCGTGTAAGTCATGACATTGTTGCCATTCTGCTCTTAAAGAACTGTCAAACGCTGAGTTATCTCCTATAGTTCAGAATGCAGGATATTAGCTAAAAAATCTGCTAGCTATGCTACCAACTATATTTTTATTAATAATTGATCTGATTAAATTGGGAATGTAACTTTCATTACTTAGGCACGATCGCGTAACGCCGCCATCCTGGGGGTAAGAATACCGCGCCTGGAAAGCGGCCGTAGTGCGATTTTGCGTAATTCCTAAAATTGCAAAAATGTTCTAGCTGCAATCAAATTGCGACTATTTTTCAAGATCGCGATCGCTAAATGAGTAGAGCAGGGGATGCTGGGGGAGCGATCGCGATCGTCTTAGCGATAAAGTCACTGTAGCACTTGGCGGCTGTACTGCGATCGTAGATTCCGACCAATTTAGCTAGCTATCATTCTATTACCTTCTTTCCCGATCGTCCTAGCTATGCGATCGCTTCCATTGCTGGTAGGAGTACAATGCAAGAGCTAACCAAAGTAACCCAAAAGCCTGCATTTTTACAGGGGATGCTGTTTCGTGATAAACGAAGATAGCTAATAAGAATTGAATGCTGGGAGAGAGAGAATGAAACAAGCCCAAAGCTGACAGAGGCAAGCGCTTAGCACCTTCGCCATACAAGACAGAAGGGATGGCAGTGGCCCCACAGCCAAGAATTAGCCAAAGGCGGTTTAATTCGGGCAAGTTATTGACAGTTTCGAGATTGGCAAAGCACAGCAGATAAATAGCAGATGGTACTGCTAAAAGTGCCATTTCAACTAAGGTTTGAACAATGGGTTCCGCGTTCGCAGATGCTTTTTTTCGGGCTAGGCCATAGAATGCCCAAGTTAAGCCAATGCCAATGGCAAACCAAGGGAACTCTTCAGCATTGCTGGTCAATAAAGCTGTAGCTGCTACGCCTAATATCAGGGCTAACCAGTTTAACAATTGATAGCGTTCCCGAAATACGATTAAGCCGAGAATCATTGAGGCAATATAGCTGAGAAACATTCCCGCGCTGCATTCCATCACGCAGCCTTGTTGAATGGCAAAGACATACAAAATAACGTGCATTCCTAGAAAGAAAGCAGAGGAAGTTAAGGCTAATAAATTGCCGGACTTCAAGATTGCGCTAACTTTCAACCAGCCATTATTGGGGAGTACGAAAAGGGACAAGAAGATGAAGGAACCAATCGCCCGAAATGCGGCAATTTGATATGCTTCGATCTCAGGAAAGCCTTTGTAGAAGATGCAGTAAATGCCCCATAAGAAGCCTGCGGAGGCAACGTAAAGAACGCCAGAAGGAGTGACAGCCGCCTGAACGGGCTGTCTTTTTTGCAGTTGAATTGTCATATAATTAACTCACGTTTTAGATGTGGCCTGTCTGGCCTCGATTAGAAGCCAGCAGGTCTTTTCTGATTGGAAGGTCAAGGCTTCAATTAAGGCGGGGTACAATGAATCCCTTCTGAATTGCTATTTGGTACACAAGCGGCGATCGCTTGATTGACTTCGATCGCAGAGGCTTTCCAGAAAATGGGATATAATCCCCATAGAAAACCCGCTGCGACAATCGAAAGAACGCCAGAATGAGTAACAGCAAACCAAAGAAGTTGTCTCCGTTGAATTTGTGTCATACTAGGATTGGTTTAAATGTTCGGTGTCTGGCTTTGGTCAGGCCTTAGCTAGATACCCTTTTCTATTTACTAAGTGCATTTTCGTAGATTCACTCTGTAAAAGCCAAGGGATATTAAGGGAACTTACGACTAAAATATTTGAGAGATATCAGCGTGTTAACTTCAGAATATTAAGATGTAAAAATTGTTTAACTTCTGGGTTAAAATCGCTTATCTTCGTTAACTTCTGGTAAAATCAGCTTAAGTGGGAAGTTAAGGGGTGTTATGGCAAACGATCAAGCCAAAAAACAGAGAAATCGCGGTCGCATCCTTACAGAAAAGGGATCGCAGAAACTTCAGCAGGCTATTTTCAAATGGGTATCAGATAATGAAATTCAGCTAAGCAATGAAAAAATAGCTGAGAAAGCATCTATTGATGTTGGAACTGTTGCTAAAATATTGAAGAGGACTGAAGGTGCTGATTTACCGAAAATTATCCAGCTATTTGTTGCTTTTGGGTTAATCCTCGATAAGGACGATCATTGTTCACCTAACAAGACTAATTCTCAACCTCCTGAAATTGAGGGAAACTCCAATGATTCCAAAACCCGATGGGTAGGCCGCGAAACTCTCATCAATGAACTTATCCAAAAACTCCAAGGAAACTGTCGCATTCTCTCCATAGTTGGCCTCACCGGCATCGGCAAAACTTCCCTCGCCAAACAACTCGCCAAACAACCCCAAATCAGCCAAAGATTGCCAGAAAAAGAGATAAGTTTTTTCCAAGAAGATCCAAAATTTCAAGTAGTGGCAGAACGCATCTTAGGGGCAGAAGCTAACAGTCCACAGTTACAGCAAAATACCGAGCATCTCGTTAATGCAATGGTCGATCGGTTAAAATCCCAGCCGATTTTGCTGATTCTTGATATGATCGAAGTAATATTAGAGCCAGACGGAAAAAGCGGCCATCAGTTTAAAGATGAACTATTTGCAAAGTTCTTAGATCGGGTGGTATTAGCAGATACAATGCCGTCGCGAATTGTCCTCACTTCTCAAGATCGACCGCCGATTATGGCACAAGGACGATACCCTAATGATAGATTTTTTGAGCAACCTCTACGCGGTTTATCGGAAGCAGAGGCGATCGCATTATTTCGGCAATGGGATGTGACAGTTGAGGGTGAAAGAACTCAGGAATATCTGAAACGGATTTTTGCGGTTTACGAAGGTCATCCCTTGGCTTTAAGCGCCATCGCGGGGGAAGTTCGCGAGAGTCCCTACGAGGGAAATATTGAAAGTTATTGGGGTGATTATGGCTATGAAATTGAAGACGCAGAGAATCTGAAAGCTAAGACAGATGGCGATCCGAAAGATGATAAACCTACAATTGACCGCTTTAGCCCTAAATTAAAAGATTTGGTGTTAATTCGGATAGAAAATACGGTGGAACGATTGCGGAAGGCTGACGAAATTGCCCATGAGTTACTGTGTAGTGGGGCAATGTATCGAAGACCAGAAGAACGCCGTGCTTGGTTAACGTTAATGTCGGAAGTTGACCGGGAAAAGAAAGCGTTAGCATTTCAAACTTTGCAGCGGCGCTTCTTTTTGGAAGAGGAAAAAACGGCTAATCATCAACTTCTCTATCGCCTCCATCCGTTAATGCGTCGAGTGGCGCTAGAACACTTAGATAAATTAGATATGGAGGTGCAAGAATGACTCAGAATGCTATCGCCTATAGGGTGGTCAATTTGCTGGAATTATCAGAGTCAGAACTGCCAATGCTGCGGCTGACTGCGGCGGGAAAGTGGGTGATGCCGCGAGGGGATGAAGGAGGAATAGAGTCGGAAATTTCGGCACAGGAAAACCCGGAATTTCAGGGAGTGAGAAAGTTAAGGAAGAAAGAGATGCGCCGTGTCGAGGGTATCTTTTATTATTTAAAAATCTATGAACCTCAGCCAACGGCTGATAATTTAGAGAAAGTGAGTCACTATCTGGAAGCGTTTCACCACTTATGTGAATTGGCCGCATGGGAAGAAGCTTGGCAAGTCCTTTTTATTCGCTGCGATCCGCCGACACGGGAAGAATTGCACAATCAGTTACAAACTTGGGGTTATTATCGGCTACAGATTGAGTTATACAACCAACTTTTAGGCAAGTTAGATAATAAATACCGCGATAGTATTTGTTACTGCGGTTTGGGCATTGCCTACAAATCCCTGGGAGACTACCGCCTGGCGATTGAATATCACCAGAAACACTTGGAAATAGCCAGAGAAGTAGGCGATCGCGGTGGGGAGGGAGGAGCTTATGGGAATTTGGGCAATGCCTACAAATCCCTGGGAGACTACCGCCTAGCCATTGAATATCACCAGAAACACTTGGAAATAGCCAGAGAAGTCGGCGATCGCGGTGGGGAGGGACAAACTTATGGGAATTTGGGCATTGCCTACAAATCCCTGGGAGACTACCGCCTGGCGATTGAATATCACCAGAAACACTTGGAAATAGCCAGAGAAGTAGGCGATCGCGGTGGGGAGGGAGGAGCTTATGGGAATTTGGGCAATGCCTACCAATCCCTGGGAGACTACCGCCTAGCGATTGAATATCACCAGAAACACTTGGAAATAGCCAGAGAAGTAGGCGATCGCGGTGGGGAGGGAGGAGCTTATGGGAATTTGGGCAATGCCTACCAATCCCTGGGAGACTACCGCCTAGCGATTGAATATCACCAGAAACACTTGGAAATAGCCAGAGAAATCGGCGATCGCGGTGGGGAGGGACGAGCTTATGCGAATTTGGGCAATGCCTACTATTCCCTGGGAGACTACCGCCTAGCCATTGAATATCACCAGAAACGGTTGGAAATAGCCAGAGAAATTGGCGATCGCGGTGGGGAGGGACGAGCTAATGGGAATTTGGGCAATGCCTACCAATCCCTGGGAGACTACCGCCTGGCGATTGAATATCACCAGAAACGGTTGGAAATAGCCATAGAAGTAGGCGATCGCGGTGGGGAGGGACGAGCTTATGGGAATTTGGGCAATGCCTACGATTCCCTGGGAGACTACCGCCTAGCGATTGAATATCACCAGAAACGGTTGGAAATAGCCAGAGAAATCGGCGATCGCCGGGGTGAAGCGAATGCCTGGTTTAATTTAGGTAATGCTTTAACAAGAGTCGATGAAAAATGGAAGGCTATTACTGCTTATGAAAATGCCCGCAACTTGTTTCAAGCAATGGGACTCGATAAAGACGTTGAAGACTGCAATAATTCTATTCGAGATATCGGGATGAAAGTCGTAGTTGAGCCGCAAAGATACCTAGAACTTCCTAGCACACCTGCACTGAGAAAACGCCGTAAATTTAGTAGGAAATGGCAGCAGCTAAAGGCAGACATTGGCAACTCATTTTCGATTTTTTTCCGTTGGGTTTCGCGATGGGTGCGCTCCGTCTTAAGGAGGTAGGGAAAAATTCCAAGTTACTTCTTTCAGGACTTCAATAATTTCAGGTTTCTCAGCAGCAATTACATCATCTGGCAAGTGCTTGTGATACGGGAATTTGGGTAGATTAGGAAAATGAGGTGTGCTATCATAGCGAAAAACAAGTTGATTTTGTTCATCCTGAAAGTGGTAGCGATAATCGAGAAATTCTAACCGATCGCCTACAACTATGATGGCTTCATTGATTTCCAATAGGTAGGTCTGATTGAAACGCAATCTAATTCTCAAATTAGCCCGTTTTGGGCTTAAAACTTCTTCCTCATAGCGTTCGACATCAACATTGCTGCATTGTTGAATCGCTTGCTCGACTTGAGCGAGATAATCAGATAAAATATTAAGCAGCATAATTCAGTCGTTGCGCTAATTCCTGATGTAAAGCCAGATAATGCTGGTAGTCGTTTGCCCACTCTATAAATATAGCATCATCTGATAATAATCCCCGATTGTATTGGTTAAAAAATTCTTCCGAGTCCATTTTTTGCTGGTGTTCGTACAAGCTGAGTCGCTTGGCAACGGCAACTAAGGCATCTAAGGGTGATGTGTATTGAATAGTCTGTTTACGCATTAGCTTGTTACCCTTATAATGGATTGGTCTTAGTACGCATATTTGTAACTACTTACATTTTAGCAAATTGAAGTAACATTAAGGTTTAGCGATGAAATTAGATCTTTTTACCCAAGTAGCTTTGCGCCAAGACATCCAGAGTATAACCTAAAAAAAGGGGATGTAGCAACTATCGTAGATTATCACTCTAGCTCCAATAGTGGAGAAGACGGCTACAGTTTAGAAGGCTTCAACCTTCCCCAAAATTGCGCCGAAATTTTTATTAATGTAGGCGCTTCTCAAATTGAATTAAGCGCAGGGGAAAAAATTGCTGTAGCCTATTCTTCTTGCAACCAATCATCATAACCGCAAGCAAGTAAACGTTCTTTCACCTTAGAAATTAGCACATCACTAGACTGCACGCTATAGACATCATTCAGAACACTATAATAATCTTTTTCCGTGTAATAAGCGACAACTTCTGCTAAATTTCGATCCGACATTTGCTCGTAAAGGAGTGCCAAAAGCGGCAGATAATCTTCCTGGTTAATTCCATCAGGAAAAGCACGTTCAATCAGCTTATAGGTACTCAACAAATAAGGTGCAATAGTAACTTCAGTTTGCATAGTTATTTTCCTGTTAAACGGCAGGGAAGATGGCAAAATACGCTAAAATCAACCCCTTGACCACTTATAGCCCTAATAGCTTTAGCATCTGCGGTCATAGTTGTGATACCCAACCGATCGCCAGTTCCAAAAATTATTATATCATTTGCGCCTAAACTTCGTGTTACCTGTAAGTTTAAGGCTCTAGGAGAGGGATTATCAGGAATAACAGTCACTCTTTGTAGAAATCGGCTTGCTCTCCCTTGTTCTAATATACCACCTCGGCTTTGAACAATATTTATAAACTCGTCGAAAGCAGTCTGAGCCATCAACATTTGTTGCCCTTGTACATACAACCTTAACTGAGCGTAGATCGGAGAACCTTCAGAGATAAATGCAATCCCAGTGCTAGTATCTAAATTGAGCATTTAAAGTATCTGCGTACAAATAAATATATTATGACCCAAACCTTGCCAAATGTATTTTCCCTTCTCCACGTCGCAATCAACTCTATGATGTATTGCAGATTCTCAAACGTCTGGGAAGAATTGCCAGTGAGTCTTGTTAATCCGAAAGCCAGGGGTTTTAACCCTTGCCGGACGGTCGATTTAGATTTATTATCGTACCATGAAACCCTATCAACAAATCCCCATAATCGATTGCAACGAACCCCTCGTTCCCATTCCCTTAGAACTATTTGCCATCGAAATTCCCCACGCCTACCAAAAATTAGGGGCACCTTATCCCCCCAGCAAAGCAGATTCACCTTACTACCTCCGCCAAGGTGTTCTTAATAGCTTAATTACTGCTCAAACTTACCTTCAGCAACAGCATCCAGAGTCAAAAATTATGATATTCGATGCTTATCGCCCCGTCGAAGTCCAACAATTTATGGTAGATTACACATTTACAGAAATTGCCAAAGCTCAAGGCTATAAATTCCCCATTTCTCAAGAGAAACGCCAACATATCCTAGAACAAGTTTATCAATTTTGGGCCGTTCCTAGCCTCGATCCAACTACACCGCCGCCTCATAGTACAGGTGCAGCCTTAGATGTGACAATAGTAAATCGAAATCATCAGCCAATTGATATGGGTTCTGCCATTGATGAAGTTTCCCCCCGTTCCTATCCCGATTATTTTGCTAATAGTAATAGTCTAGTAGAACAGCAATATCATCAAAATCGGCAATTATTAAAAGAGGCGATGTTTGCAGCAGGATTTAAACAGCATTTTAACGAGTGGTGGCATTTTTCTCTGGGCGATCAAATGTGGACTTGGTTGAAGAATCAAGAGGATGATAGTAATCGATTTATTGCTAAATATGGTCGCGCGAACAACTAAAAGTTTAACCAGCGCAGGCGTTAACTGAGCTTGTCAAAGTGCAAGTTTTGTGGGTACAGATGCGGTGGCAAATGCCGAGTAGCTACTAGATAAATCGGAAGATGGGACTATAAAGGCTGAAGATGAATTGTCAAGCGATCGCCCGCTCCAATTTACTCAAAATCGGTTTGAGTAAATCCATCATCAGTATAAATAATCGTTCCCTCCTTTCCAATCGACGAACGGCTGGAAACCAAACTCTCCCTCTTTTGTGCAGCATCAGCAGTCAAACTACCAGAAGCTCGCCTAGACAAAGGCGTTTTTCTTCTGAGCTCTGGAGCTGGTACTTCCATCCGTACTCGAATTTTCGGCCCCGAATTACCCAAACGAATCATCATTCCATCGACCAAAGGTACTTGAGCGATCGCGCGATCGTCTACATAGGTTCCATTCGCACCAAAATTAATAATTTCCCAACCAGAAGGATTTTTCCATAGCTCTACATGGTGTCGAGAAACCACAGCACTGTAAATAATTACATCATTATCGGTGGCTCGACCAATCCGAACTACGGATTCAGATTCAAAACTCCAGCTTTGAACCGGCACAGACTGGGTAGGATGCAGCAGGGTAAGCGTAATCACTGATGTTCCTAATAATATTTCAATCCAATCGACGCTCTATACCTGTCAGTAGAACTTAAAATCTAGCTGGAGGATGAATAGCACGCCCTTGTAAAGGTAGTTAATTCTATGATGAATCCCCACAGAGGTTCGTGTCAAGTTACTGCTGAGTCGTTCGACTCTTAATGTTGAGTTTATACAGAGTGCTATTGAGATTTTCTATCAGATTCTTCAGCAAGTGAGAAATATAGTCGATCTGTTGCAGGGCAATATTTTAATCCGAGATTAAAATTAGTTAAATTGCTTTACTTTCAGGCTTTAGACAATTTAACTTCCCAAATTAAAGTTAACAATTAACGTTAACAGTTAACAGTTAACAGTTAACAGAATTATTTCATTTCCTCAATTCTGGCATTTAAACCATTAGCTACAAACATTTGTAATAGTGCCTCAGCTTTTTCTCGCTCCCGAAAAGCCCCCGCTTGCATCACTGATTGCCCGTTGACAAAGGTACGAAAAGCACCCGGTGCGATCGCGCGCACTCTCCCAAGCTCCCGTTCTCCTTGAACCTGAACTATTACCCGATAGCGCAAACCCAAAACGGCCCCGTTTGCACTCAAGGAATTTTGCTCCCCTTCAGACAAAGAATTGCTACCTCCCAAACCATTGGGAACATAACCACCGCTACCGATGGGGATACTGGAACTGGGAACAGGGAGTACACCTTGTGAGAAAACCGGACTGAGATTTTCATTAGAAGTAGCGATCGCATCTCTCGTCACGGGAAAGGATGTAGAACTATTTTCAGGAGTCGGTACTGGAATTTCGACTGCTCCTGCGGGAATGGGCGATCGCTCTGGAGCTCTGGGTATGGGAATCGGTAAGGGCCGAGGAGTGGGTACAGGTCGATTTTCTACTGGTGGTAACGATACCGTCGGCAAGGGCCCAGGAGAGGGTGTAGGTTGGCTCCCTACGGTTGGTACAGGAATCGGTAAGGGTCGAGGATAAGGTGTAGGTTGGCTCCCTACGGTTGGTACAGGAATCGGTAAGGGTCGAGGAGTCCTGGGCTCATTTCTGGGAGTTGGAGCTGGGGGATTGTATACTGGTTGCGAATCCGCCACAGGCCCAATAATTGGGCGATCGTCGCGATTTAACGGCGGCACAATAGTAGTTGTGGGGCGAAAGGTTCCCGCGATATCTAGCCGCCCAACAGTGCGGTTACTGACTAATTGATTGCCGTAAGCGGGAATAATTTCGCTAGTCGCAGTGCTGTTGACATCGTAGCGACCATTATTGCGGATCACATTGCTCCCTGGTTCTGCGGAAGTTCCCAAGTCTGGGAGCGATCGCGCGATCGCCACTACCCCATCCCGCTGATTTCTTTCAATATAATTCCCCCGCAACACCGGTCTAGCTGAAGCTTGCACCACAACCCCATCTTTATTAAAAGTAATCCGGTTGCCAATCAGCATCGGTGTTGCGTACTGGGCTACATTAATCCCAAATCCAGTATTTTCAAAAGTATTGTCTCGGATTTCCCCTTGAGAATGACCAAAAATTGTTATGCCGTTAGCTCCATTTTTGGAGAAATAATTTCCCTGCACTATTGGCCGAGAATTACCAACTACAGAAATACCATCGTGAGTGTTTCCAGTAAAAGTATTGTTCGCCACCGTCGGAGAGCTCGATTCAATCCACAAACCGTAACCTCGGTAATTGGGATTCGTGACTGTCACTCCGGTAATTCCCGCCCCATCAGCCGCTAAAATCGCGATATTTTGACCAGCAGAAGTTGGACTGAGAAATTGTCCCCCACCTTGGATCAGGATATTTTGGCCGCGAGAGTTGGGATCTCCCTGAATTCTCACATTTGCTTTCACAATCAGAGGAAAAGTTTCGCCTGTTTGGGTGCTGTAAGTACCGGGCCCTAGTAAAATTGTTGTGTTAGGTTCAGCTACGCTCAAAGCACGGGTAATGGTTTGGAAAGGAGCGCGATCGCTACCATTACCACTCCTATCGCTACCTGCCGACACGCTGACGTACAATATATTCGTCTGAGACAACTGTTGGCCCTGGGAAACTTGAGATGGCTGCAAGGGCGGCACTCCTTGCGCTAAAACTGGCTCGTGTATGCCCAATAAAGCGGTGGCAAATATCGGCGCAAGGCGGCAGAATCTTTCTCGCATGGGATAGGGAGGATGGGAAGGATGGGGAGGATTTTTCTTCCTCATCTCCCCTGCCCCTCTGCTCCCCCGCTCCCCTGCCCCTCTGCCCCCCCGCTCCCCCGCTCTCTTGTGTTCCTCTCCTAAACTCACGGCTCTCCTCCGAAGTGTGGTGTAGTTTAACTAACCGTTGCACTTTTGTTAATCTTGAATCCGGTCAAATCACAAGGTAAAAATTTATAAGATTATATCTGTTAATGGCACAATTTGAAAGTGTCACCGTTGGGAAATCTGGCAAGGATACAGGATTATAGCTAGGGACTACGATGCTCCGATGCTCCGATGCTCAGGAAGAAGGGAAGAAGGGAATAGAATAAGAGGGTTCCAGCCATGAGCGAGTGTCATAACTGCTTTGGCGGTTGCTATATTGTAAAGTTTATCTAGGAATAGGGGGTTAATGGTGTGATCAAAAATTATAAGGGTGGTTCTGATGGGCGATAAACACAGTAAGAGTATATTGGCGCAACCAGCCCTCTGCCGGATTTTAGACGCAAATCTAGATAGATCGCGCGAAGGCTTGAGGATTATTGAAGAATGGTGTCGGTTTGGTCTAAATAGTGTTGAGCTAGCTAAGGAATGCAAACAATTACGGCAGGAATTGGCTTCTTGGCACAGTGTGGATCTCAGAACTGCGCGGGATACTCCAGGCGATCCTGGTACAGATTTAACTCACCCGCAAGAAGAAGAGCGATCGAGCATAGAAAGTTTATTGCAGGTGAATTTCTGCCGCGTGGAAGAAGCGCTGCGAGTAGTTGAAGAGTACAGTAAGATTTATAATCCTGAGATGGGATCGGCTTTTAAGCAGATGCGCTATCGGGTTTATACTTTGGAAAGTAGTTTGCTGGCTTATCGGCGACAACAGCAATTGACGCGATCGCACTTCTATTTGGTAACGAATCCCGCAGAACATTTATTTGCGATCGTAGAAGCGGCTTTGCAAGGCGGTTTGAATATTGTACAGTACCGCGATAAATCCGCTGATGATACTGTTAGGCTGAATAAGGCACAAAAGCTGTGCGAACTTTGCCATCGCTACGGCGCTTTGTTTATTCTCAACGATCGCGTTGATTTGGCGATCGCTACAGGTGCAGACGGCGTACATCTCGGACAGGAAGATATACCCATTAGTTTAGCGCGGCAGTTACTCGGCCCGGGACGCATTATCGGCCGTTCTACTACTAATAAGGAGGAAATGCACCGAGCAATTAAAGACGGAGCTGATTATATTGGAGTCGGCCCCGTTTACGAAACTCCGACTAAACCTGGTAAATCAGCAGCAGGTTTAGATTATGTGCGCTATGCGGTTGAACATTCGACAGTTCCCTGGTTCGCGATCGGTGGAATTGATATCAATAACCTTGAGGAAGTATTGAAGGCGGGAGCAGATCGGATCGCAGTAGTGCGCTCTGTGATGGAAGCTGAACAGCCAACCCTTGTCACTCAATATTTTATCTCACAATTAACTCGCGTTCAAACTATGCGCTCTCAGAAAAATCTGCCAGGAAACTCTTAAAAAGTTTTGAGTTTTGAGTTTTGAGTTAAAAGAGTTATCCAAATCTCTCATAACTTACGTAAAATATTAGAAATCTCCAAACCTTGTAGAGCAGGCATCTTGCCTACCTTTGACAGCCTTTTTTGGAGAGGTCTATTAAACGGTGACTGCGATCGCATAAAAAAACCAAGAAACCGGGTTTTTTACCGAATCTATGGGCTGTAACGAAGTATTTTGGTAAAAAACCCGGTTTCTAAGCCCCATGCGTAAGTCCTATCTACTCAAAACTCAAAACTCAAAACTCTCTAAACCAGTCTTATGTCTAATCAAATTACCTTACAAGTTAACGGAGAAAATCGTAACTGCGATCCGCAAACCCAACTCCCTAATCTACTGCAACATTTAGGATTAAACCCCCGGTTAGTAGCAGTGGAATACAACGGCGAGATACTGCACCGACAATTTTGGGAAGAAACCGAAATGCAAGAAGGCGATCGCTTAGAAATTGTCACTATCGTCGGAGGAGGTTAAGGAATTCCCTATTATGTTTCTCTGACCAGAGTAACATAGGGATAATTTATAAATTGCTAGGGTTTATGCCTTGACAGGTAAAAGAATCCTAAACTCTGTACCCTGTCCTAAATTCGAGTCTACTTCTACCATACCAGAGTGTTTTTCAACCACAATTTGACGCGCGATCGCCAATCCCAATCCTGTACCTTTTCCTACTTCCTTGGTAGTAAATAAATCATCAAAAATCTTATGTCGTAACCCATCACTCATGCCAATACCATTATCTTTGATATAAATTATTGCTTGCTGGCTATCTTCAGATAATTCTGTCTTAATAATAATTTGATTAGGATTGATTTTAACCTTTGCATAACTACGTCCACTATTTGATTCTTCTAAAGCATCAATAGCATTACTTAATATATTCATAAATACCTGATTTAATTGTCCGGCATAACATTCTACTTGAGGTAGATCGCCATACTCTTTGATAACTTGAATCTCTGGGCGAGTATCAGAAGCTTTCAGGCGATGTTTGAGAATCATAATTGTACTATCAATCCCATCGTGGATATTGCAGGCTACAGCGCGATCGCTATCAGCACGAGAAAATGTCCGCAAGCTGATGCTAATATCTTTAATCCGGTTTACTCCTTCTTGCATCGAACTCACTAACTTTGGTAAGTCTTCACGGATGTATTCAAGGTCAATCGCTTCAATTTCTTCTTGAATTGCCGCACTGAAATTAGCAGATTCTTGCTGAACTAAATCCAGCAATCCAAACAAATCTTGGATGTAGTCTAAAGCCGGTTGAATATTGCCTGAAATAAAGCCAACTGGATTATTAATTTCGTGGGCAACACCAGCCACCAAATTCCCCAAAGCTGACAATTTTTCGCGTTGAATAATTTGGATCTGAGCGGCTTGTAATTCCGCAGTTTTTTCCACAACTTGCTGTTCTAAATTTTGAGTTAAGAGACGTAACTGTAAATGGGTTTTCACCCGCGCTAACACTTCTTGTTCTTGAAAGGGCTTAGTAACGTAGTCTACTGCACCAAGTTTCAGCCCTTTAACTTTATTGTCTACATCAGCCAGGGCGGTCATAAACATAACCGGAATATCGCACGTCTTTTCATTAGCTTTCAGGCGTTTACAGGTTTCAAATCCATCAATTCCTGGCATCATTACATCCAGTAAAATCAGATCGGGAGGTCGCCGCTCAACTTGTTGTAGGGCGCGTTCGCCACTGGTAGCGAACGCCACCTTATACCCCGCATTACTCAACGCTTCTGAGATGACATCCAGATTTGTGGGAGTATCATCAACGATTAAAATTAAGCCAGTTAAACCTGTTTTTATGGTCATAGTTCTCCAAGTGTTAAGTATTACAGGACTTACGCACAAGCGCAATAGGGTCGCCATCTTGGTGGTATTGTCACCGCTCTTGTTGGCGGCGTTACCGATCATTTTGCGTAAGTCATATATTAGTGAGATGTTGTTGAATTAATGCTTCAATCTTCTCAGTTTGGAATTGCTTAGCTAATTGTATTACTTCCTGAATAAATGTCTGATAGCAGCGATCTTTTTTTCCAATTTTATCAGCGGTTTCTGCCAGTTCTCTGAGCAAGCCATCCTGTGCCAGTTCTAGTAAAATTTGCAAGTCCGCCGCCGATGGTGGAATTATCTCTTTAGTAGATTCTTCATTGTCGCTTGTGCTTAACTCATTGGCATCATATTTCCAAGTGAGTTGTAAATGTTTGGCCAGTAAAGTCAATAACTCCTCTGCATCAACGGGTTTAGTTAGAAAGTCATCTCCACCCATATCTAAGCTTTTCTGCTGGTCTATTTCTGATACAGATGCCGAAGATACTATCACCCGTAAATGCTTGATATCCTCCGAATTTCGTAACTGTTTGAGCATTTCAAAGCCATTCATTACTGGCATTGCTAAGTCAGTTATAACTAAATCTGGCAGTTTTTTTCTAGCTTTTTCTAAGCATTCTTGACCATTTTCTGCTTCAGTAAATGTGAACCCTAGAGGCTCTAGCAAGTTCGCCAAAACTGACCGATTTTCCCAACGGTCATCTACGATCAATATGTGGCGCGGTTGCCCTTCATAGCCGATAATTGTGCGCCCGTCTTTGACTGAATTTTTTTGTGCCCAATCGGTGGCAATTGGCAGTGCTACTTGAAAGTAAAAGTTACTTCCTATTCCCAGATGGCTTTCAACTTCAATTTTTCCGCCCATCAATTCTACAATTTTTTGACTGATGGCTAAACCTAAGCCCGTGCCTTCAGCTTGGCGTTTGCGATCGCCTACTTGTTCAAATTCTTGGAAAAGTTTGTTTACTTGGTCAGAGGCGATGCCAACTCCTGTATCTAAAACTTGGAATTTAAGCTGAGGCAATGGCATAGTTGCATTTGATGCTATCACTTCTACCTTCAGGGTGATGCTGCCTTTATCGGTGAATTTAATCGCATTTCCTAAGAGATTGAGTAGCACTTGGCGGAGTCGTTTTTCGTCAGTTATAATTCCTGTGGGTAAGTTGATATCTGGTTGATAAATGAACTCGATACCTTTTTGGTCTGAACGCACTCGACAGATTTCGACTACTCCTTGCAAAAAGGATGGTAAATGAATGGCTTTGGGGGTAAGTTCTAGTTTGCGGGCTTCGATTTTGGAAAGGTCTAAAACGTCGTTAATTAATGTTAATAAATGAGAGCCGCATTGGTGAATAATACTCACACCATGACGTTCTTTTTCGGGTAGAGTTTTAGCACGTCCTAGAATTTGGGCATAGCCGAGAATTCCGTTCAAAGGTGTGCGGAGTTCGTGGCTCATATTGGCTAGAAAATCGCTCTTGGCTTGGTTGGCGTTATCGGCTGCTTCTTTGGCAATAGTGAGTTCGGCTGTGCGTTCTTTTACACGAGTTTCTAGTTCTGTAAAGGAAGTTCGCAATTGTCCTGCCATTTGGTTAAAAGAACCAGCCAGTGCTTCTAATTCATCAATACCTTTGACTTCCACTGTTTGGTCAAGAGCACCAGAGGCGATCGCTTCACTTGCCTTTTGCAATTTCAGGATGGGACTGGTAATCCAACGTGAGGTATAGATACCCAGAATAGTTGCCAAACCTAACGCGCCCAAACAGAGCAGAATAGTGGTGCGGGTGTTGGCATCAATTTGTGCCATGAAATCTGATTCAGGCACTACAATGACGCTCAACCAATCAATGCCTCGTTCATCTTGAATGGCTGAAACTTGTACAAAATGTCGCTGATTTGCCAGCATAAAATCAAGCTGTTGACTCTGTGTAATGGCGTTAAAGTTACCAAATCGATCGAGGATTGCTTGCGCTGTGGCACTAATTGCAGAACTTTCAGACTTGACGGCAGGAATTTGTTGGAGTTCCTTTTTTTTAGCGTCAATTATGTAAGGGGTTTCGATCGTGGAACTGGCAATGAGGTTGCCCGCTCGATCGATGATAAACGTTTGTCCTGTTTGACCTACCTTTAGCTTTTTGAGAAAATTATAAATCTTGCTAATCCGAAAGAGATTATTTTGAACCCCCAATAACTCTTTATTATCGTTATATATGGGCTGGGATAGAGAGATTGAAGCTTGCTTATTGGTGGTACCCAGGTAGGGCTTTGTCCAGTTTGGTTTTCTAATCTCTTGTGTAATCTTATACCAGGGTCGAGTCGGGACATCATACTTTGCTTGAGTTTCTATCAGGGCGATCCGTTGACCTCGATTGTCCAGGCTGTAGATTTCGCGCTGAGGTAGAATCGCTTTGCGACCAATACGAGAAACGATGCCGTCCTTGGGTGTATTCTCTAAGGCGATACTCGTACCGTCAGCCAAGGCAATTTGCATGAATTCGACTGTATCTTGGCTAACTAACCGCCAAAAAGTCCGTTCCAGTTTGGTGAGATCTTTTAAATCAAGCTGATTATCCTCAGCCTGCGCCACAAACACTTGTCCGGCAATATAAGGTCTTTCCAAATAGGTTAGAACTTGCAGATTAATGCGATCGCTCATCTCTTGACGCAACTGACTAGAAACATCATTGACGGCTTTCTGTCCATTTCGCAGGGACAGATAGCCAGTCAGTCCAACTGCGGCAAAGACTTGCAACACAAACGGAACTATTAGTACAAGTCGTAAAGGTATAGTTTTATTTGGATTCACGTTAGACATTAAGAATGGTGTACTTGGAGATTTACCGAAAAAGGTGAGCAAGCCCTGATGTTTTTAGCGATCGTTAATTTGGTATTGTTCCAAATTTGTTGTATAATCTTCGACTCTATTGTATTCTATTATTTAACAGGGATAGTGATCTCAAACACAGTACTTTCACTAGGGAGAGAATTGACAGTGATGCTACCTTGGTGTTTTTCTTCAACGATCTGCCGTGCGATCGCTAATCCCAATCCTGTACCTTTCCCAACTGCTTTCGTCGTAAATAAATGATTAAAAATCTTCGACTGTACCTCCGCACTCATGCCAATCCCATTATCTTTAATCCGAATTATTGCCTGTTTTTTGTCATCTAAAAACTCAGTTTTAACAATAATTTTATTATTAATTTCTGTATACTTACGCCCTTGGTTTGAGTCTTCTACAGCATCAATGGCATTTGTCAATAAATTCATAAATACTTGATTTAACTGTCCCGCATAGCATTCAATTTGGGGTAAATTCCCATACTCTTTAATCACCTTGATTTCGGGGCGATTTTCATTGGCTTTCAGACGATGTTTGAGGATCATAATGGTACTATCAATCCCATCGTGGATATTGCAGGCAACGGGATGGTTGGTATCCGCACGGGAGAAAGTTCTTAAGCTAGTGCTAATATCTTGAATTCGTTTCACTCCTTCCTGCATCGAACCGATTAATTTGGGTAGATCTTCCCGAATATACTCAAGATCGATGGCTTCTATTTCTTTTTGAATTACTGCACTATAATTAGGGTATTCTTGCTGAAATAGATTAATCAATCCCAACAAATAGTTGATATAATCTAAGGCAGGTTGAATATTGCCAGCAATAAAGCCAACGGGGTTATTAATCTCATGGGCAACGCCAGCTACTAAATTACCCAGTGCTGACATCTTTTCGCTTTGCACGATGGTGAGTTGGGCGTGTTTGAGATCGACCAAGGCTTGTTGTGCCGCTTCATATAAACGGGCATTTTCTAAAGAGATAGCAGCTTGAGCGCAAATTAGATTCAGGACTTCTATGCGATCGCTCGTAAACGCCCCCACAGTTACATTATTTTCTAGATATAAAACTCCAATCAACTGCCCTTGATTTAAAATCGGGCTACACAAAATACTCTGAGGCTGCTGACGAATAATATAAGGGTCATTGGCCAAAGTCGGATCGATCGTGGCATCAAACAACACAACGGTCTGCCTGCTGTGCTTGACTTTGTAAATCAACTTCAGAGGAATGTCCTGGCTATCATCAACAGGAAGGCTTTGCAAAACAACTGGCTGCGTCCCTACAGTAATTGAACCTTTAATTAGCAAGCGATCGTCTCGCAACAGCATTAACACGCATTTATCAGCCCCCGCATTTTCAATAACAATAGAAAGCAATGATGAAAGCAATTTAGATAGTTCGATTTCGCCTGATATCGTTTGAGAAGCTTTGAGAATAGCCGCTAAATCTAAAGCCACAGAGACACTACTATTGCTAGAAGTGACTCCATTGGTGTAGGTGACACTCCCCAATGTGAAGAGAGTTTCGTGAGTGGAGAGAGGAGAACGAATTTGTTGGAGGATGGGAGCAAGCAGTTGGGGATAATATGTTTCCAAGTTAGTAACTTTAGCTTTAGCACCCCAACGAGTATAGCCATAGTAGGCGTTTGTCATGTATTCCCCAGCAATGCGCTGTTTACCCCAGTCGAAGTAGAATTTAGCTGCCAGTTCATTAGCTAAGGCTTCTTCCTGTACGAACTGATGTTCTTTAGCAAGATTTATGGCTCGGTCATAACACTCACTGGCTGCGAATTTTTCACCCAAAACTCGATAACGTTCAGCCTCAACTAAATACCATTTATGCAAGTGATTCATCGGAGCATTTTGCGCCCACTGATGCAGAATCTTTTGATGGGTGGTAGCAGCATCAAGTAATTCGGCTTGCTCCGATTCTGGCTGGGTGGGGAAAAGTGCTAGATAAGTTAAAGCAGCATAAAAATGGAAAATCGGCACAAAAATCGATGCTGATACAGCCATCAAACACAGCTTGGCTTGGCTAATATAATTGCGTGCATCTGGATAATTCCCAAAATAGTAAGCAAGCAACAATTTGTAGATATAGGCTTGGGCGATTGCTATTAGGTCATGATCCTGCTGGTGTTTAGGTAGCATCAATGTTTCATTGTAGGTATTGCCAATTAAGCAATGGGGTTGACTGACTAATTCAATCAAGTTTTCTGCTGCTTGTTTTCCCAGATTTAGGTATACTTGAGCAGAATATTGTTTCACCTGAGCCAAAGCTACATCATAGTCAGCGAGATCCTGGATCAAACTATGCAGTTCTTCACCACTAAAGAATCTGTTACTACTTTGACCACTAAGAGAAAAACCAGCTTGTAAAAAATCTCCAGTTTCTATGCCAGCACGGTAGGCGGCTTTCAGCGTCGGAGCTGTGGCATCCAATCGCTCTTGGGAATGTTGAATAAAGCAGCCAAATAGAGACAAGACAATGGGTTTAATCTTTTGGGTATGAAATTTTTCTAGTAAACTTAGAGCCAATTTACCAAAAGCATAGCCTGCGGAAGTATCTTCTAAGAAAGCACACAATACCATCCCATGAATCCCATACCCAGTAATTGATGCCGCAGTATTGCCCGATCTGAGAGACAAACTCACCATCATCGAACTTAGCCAAGGTAATAAAGCGGGTATTCCTTGGATAATTGGGGAAAACAATATTCCCAGCACTTCTAGGGCTGCCTGAGTAGTAGGATCGGTCATTAATGGCAGATCGATCAAGTCTTCAACTTGTCTACCTTCGAGTTGCGTGGTAAGGATTTGTAGCATTTTGCTAGTCTTAGCTGCGTCAGCTTCTGTAGGCAGTTCCACCCCTAATTCCCCTAATGCTTTTCTACCAACTGCGATCGCTTCTAACACATTACTTTGTAAAACTTGCGCTGCAATTTGAACTTCATAAATTTTAATTTTGTCGAAAATTGTCAGTGCTTCCTGTAATACTAATTCTGCTATCTGTTCCATGCCCTCAAAGTCACCATTCAAATAGGCAATTTCCCCCGCCATAACATACAGATTGAGAGTCAATTCATACTGATGTTGCCAGCAGTTTGTCTCCAGTAGCTTGATTCCTGTTTGCAAATAAACTCTGGCTGCGGCGTATGCTGTAGAATTTCTGGCTTTCACTCCCGCTTGCAAATTCAGTTGAGCTAATGCTTGGCATTCGCTTGGTTGAGTAATTAACTCAATTCCTAAATTCAAATGTCCGACAATATCAAATAGTTTTTTCTCACGCTCTAGCTCGGATAAATTTTGTTGAAGTAATTGTCCAATTTTCAGATGAGTTGCTGTTTTTTGATGACTGGGAATCAATGAGTAAGCAGCTTGCTGTACTCGGTCATGTAAAAATCTATATTTGGCTATTTTTTTAGTGGTATTTTCATTCTCCACTACCAGTCTCTCATTTTCTTCTTCCTGATAAAACTTATAAACATCGCTTAGCGGTAAAATCAGCCCTTCTTGTAATGCTTTCCATAAATCCCCTGCCGTTTCCACCTCTGACTGTTCTGAAACAATTGCCAAAGTTGCTAAATCAAAGTGATTACCAATACAACCAGCTAACTGCAATATCTTTTGAGTTGAGGTCGGCAGTTTTCCTAACTGTAATGCCATAAAAGCCACAACATCATCTGTAACCGCAAGCTGATTCACTTGTGCAATGTCACATTGCCATCCCCCCTTAGCTTCCCCACGATCGGAGGAGGTTGGGGGGGTGAATTGAATCAGTCCATCTTGATACAATGCTTTGAGAAATTGGGTCGCAAAAAACGGATTTCCTTTGGTTTTCTGAAATACCAATTGAGAAAGAGGTAATGCCGAACTTTCTGGACATTTAAGTGTGTCAGCAATTAACTGATTGACTGTGACTTGATTGAGTGGTGCTAAAGTAATCGTATTAATCGTTGCTTGTTTTTTTTGCATCTCGCTCAAAGTCAACATCAAAGGATGTCCTGGGTTGACTTCGTTATCGCGGTACGCACCAATTAATAAAAGATGACCGATATCAGCTATTAAAAGCTGCATTAAGTTCAGCGATGCTGAATCGGCCCATTGTAAATCATCAAGGAATATTACTAATGGATGTTCTGCACTGGTAAAAACTTGGGTGAATTTTTGAAATAATAAATTAAATCTATTTTGGGCCGCACTTCCTGATAATTCGGGTGTGGGTGGTTGTTGACCAATAATTATTTCTAGTTCTGGAATGACTTCAATAATGACTTGCCCATTATCTCCCAATGCTGATAATATTTGGGTTTTCCATTGCTGAATCTGTGCATCGCTTTCTGTTAATAATTGTCCGATTAAATCTCGAAAGGCTTGCACAAATGCACTCAAAGGAATATTCCGTTGAAATTGATCGAATTTACCTTTGATAAAATAACCGCGTTGGCGGACAATCGGTTTATGAACTTCGTTGATAATCGCAGTTTTGCCAATTCCCGAAAATCCAGCTACTAGCATGATTTCTACCCCTCTATCTCCCCCGATAGGGGGGTTAGCGACTCTTTCAAAGGCTTGTAATAGAGTTTTTACTTCAGCCTCTCGTCCATAGAGTTTGTCGGGAATGATAAAGCGATCGCTAATATCTCGCTGTCCTAGTTTAAAGGTTTCTATCTTACCTGTTGTTTGTAATTGTTCTAAACAAATTTCTAAGTCATGCTTAATTCCCAAAGCAGTTTGATAGCGGTCTTCGGCATTTTTTGCCATTAATTTACTAACAATTTCTGACAAAAGCAGGGGAAGTTGAGGATTAATATCGTGAATAGTTATCGCCTGTTTTGCCAAATGACAATGGACTAATTCCATTGCATCTGCTGAGACAAAGGGTAATTCTCCTGTCAACAATTCATAAAATGTCACTCCCAGAGAATAAAAGTCACTCCGATAGTCAATCCCTCGATTCATTCTCCCGGTTTGTTCGGGAGAGATATAGGCTAAGGTTCCTTCTAAGACATTGGGATTTTGGATTTCCTGTGTTTCTCGTGGTAGCAGGGAAGAAATACTAAAGTCAATTAATTTGACTTCTTTCGTATCTGGATTAATGAGAATATTAGCAGGTTTAATATCTTTGTGAATGATGCGGTTTTGGTAGAGATAGTGGAGAATAACTGTCAGTTGGATGGCAATTTGGAGAAATTCTGCTATCGGTAAAATTTTATTGATTTGGCTGGCATCTTTTGCCATCAATCGATAAGTTGAGAGGGAAATTCCCCCAAAATCTTCCATGACTAAGGCATAGCTATTTTGGTAGACTTCTAAAGTCAGTGGTTTGATGATATGAGAGAAGTCGAGATTTTTAGTAATGGTATATTGGTTGCGAAATAGGATAATTTCGTTGAAGTTGGGGTACTCATTTCGTAGTAGTTTGATAACTACTGGTTGTTGGTCGTTAGTACGGATACCGCGATAGACGAGGGTACGAGTACCTATATAAAGTTCTTCTGTTATTTGATAGCCTGATAAATTGGGGTGCGGGTTCATAATTCTTTCCTACTCTATTAGACAACCTTTGAATTAGAATATTATACAGCTTGTCCGATCTGGCTTTATTCCTAATTATATTCTATTATTTAACAGGGAGAGCAATCTCAAACACAGTACCCTCACTAGGTACAGAATTAACCGTAATTTGTCCCTGATGTTTTTCGACGACAATTTGCTGCGCGATCGCTAACCCCAATCCCGTGCCTTTACCAACGGCTTTGGTTGTAAATAAGTGGTCAAATATCTTTCCTTTGACTGATTCAGTCATTCCATAACCGTTATCAGCAATACTAATCTTGACCTGATTATCTACTAAAGTAGTGTGAATAGTAATGCGATTGGGATTAGCCTTAATTTCTGCAAAACTCCGCCCAATATTTGATTCTTCCAAGGCATCGATCGCATTGGCAAGAATGTTAATAAACACCTGGTTAAGCTGTCCAGGGAAACATTCGATCGCTGGAATATTCCCATAGTCTTTGACTACTTCAATGGCGGGTCGCTCATCGTTCGCTTTCAATCGATATTTGAGGATTAAGATCGTGCTATCTATCCCCTCGTGGATATTGAATGGCACTTTGTAGTCTTTATCAGATCGAGAAAAGGTGCGGAGTGAAGTGCTGATACTTTTGATGCGATCGCAACCCAACTGCATCGAGTCAATCATTTTGGGCAAGTCTTCGATAATATAGTCTAAATCGATATCTTCGGCATGGTCGGCAATCTCTGTTTCTAGGGCGCGTTCGCGATATAAATTTAGATGTTCCGTTAAGTCTTGAACCGTGCATTTAGCTTCATTCAAATTGCCAGCAATAAAGCCAACGGGGTTATTAATTTCATGAGCAACGCCAGCAACTAAGTTACCCAAAGCCGACATCTTTTCGCTTTGAATCATTTGCAATTGAGTTTGCTGCAAGTCATGCAAGGCTTCCTCTAGCTGCTGAGAATAGGTTTGCGCCTGTTCGTAAAGTCGCGCATTTTCTAGGGAGATAGCAGCTTGAGTGCAAAGTAGATTGAGGAGCTCAACGCGATCGCTTGTAAACGCCCCCGTTACTAAATTATTTTCTAGATATAAAATGCCCCTAAACTTACCTTGATGCAAAATCGGGCTGCACAAAATACTCTTAGGCTGCTGACTCATGATATAAGAATCGTTTGCTAAAGTCGGATCGGCACTGGCATCAAATAGCACAACGGTCTGCCTGTTATGCTTGACTTTGTAAATCAGCTTCAGCGGAATATCCTGGCTATCATCAACAGGAAGGCTTTGCAACACAACTGGCTGCGTCCCTATAGTAATTGACCCTTTAATCAGCAGGTGATGGTCTCGCAACAGCATTAACACGCATTTATCAGCCCCCGCATTTTCAATAACAATAGAAAGCAATGATGAAAGCAGTTTGGACAGTTCGATTTCGCCTGAGATCGTTTGAGAAGCTTCAAGAATAGCAGCTAAATCTAGAGTTCCAGAGACACTGCTACTCTGGGAAGTCGCGGAACTGGTAGAAGTGAGACTCCTCAGTGTGAAGATAGTTTCGTTAGTTGACAGGGGAGAACTGGTTTGCTGGAGGATGGGAGCAAGCAATTGGGGATAGCGTTTTTCGAGGTCAGCAACTTTGGCTTTCGCACCCCAACGAGCATAACAATAGTAAGCTTCTTGCATATATATTTGAGCGATTTTTTGTTTATTCCAATTGAGATAAAATTTAGCGGCTAATTCATTTGCTAAAGCTTCTTCTTGAATATATTCGTTTTCTTTGGCTCCCAAGATAGCCCGATCGTATAGCTCAATGGCTGTGAATTTCTGTCCTAAAACTCGACATTTTTCTGCTGCTACGAGATCTACTTTATGCTGGTGATTCATGGGTGCATAATCCGCCCAATGCTGTAACTTAGTTTGGTTTTCTGCCACCCGTTCTAATAGAGTTGATACTTCCCCTAACGGTTGACTCAATAGTTCTAGAGCTACCAAAGAATCATAGAAATAAAACGCAGGTTCGGCAACTGTTCCTGCACCCGCCATGAAATAGTTTCTGCACTCAAGGGCATTGTTATTAGCTGGCTCAACTTCCCCAAATAAAAAGCAAAGCATCAACTTATATGAGTGGAAAACATATAATCCACATATATCGTTTGCCGACTGCAACCCGGGGAGAAATTCTGTTTCTTGGAAAGCCGATCCAGACAAGATGGTGGGATGCTCTGCCAAACCTAATAAATTTGAAACCACTTGCCAATAAATCAGACAGTAATTAGCTGCTCCCAATTGCTTCAGTTGCACTAAAGCATGGTAGTAAGTGCGTGTATCTTCCTCCAAGTTAGCAAGCGGTTGACCGCACCAAGAAGAAATTAAACATAAATTGTGAACCGCATATCCAGCGTATTCCAGGTTCCCAACTTCTAGCCCAAGGGTATAACTCTCACTCAAGAGGGGTAACATTTCTTTGAGGTGAGATTTGCGGTGGAGGATAAAACTTCCCAGCAGGAAAAATACTTCCAGTTTAGTTGCTTTATCATCGAACTTTGCCGCCACATTCAATGCCAAATTTCCAAACTGTGTAGCTAAATCTATATTCTGCATATTACAGAGAACTAAGCTGTAACAAGTATAGTTAGTAGCAGAAACAGATATATTGCCGTGCCGCAGGAATAATTTGACTAACAAGGTAGCTAGTAATGGATACAAAAGAGATCCACAGGTGTAAGCTGCTGCCATGATGCTGCTGGCAATCCGGGTAATGGCGATTTTATTTGCATCTGTCATCACTGGGAGGTAGACAAAATCTGCAATTTGGCGATCGCCAATTAGTTCGCTAATTTCTTGGATTGACTGTTGAATATCTGCGGGTGTAGGTGATTCGATAATGTTTGCGCCCAACTGTTGCAAGATATTGATGCCGATCGCCAACACTTCATCGAGTTGGCTCTGGGAAGTCTTACCTTGAATTCTAATGCGGTAAACATTGACCTGTTCTAGTAAAGAATGTGCTTGTTCGATGACAATATCGATAAACTGTTCCATCGCTTCAAAGTCACCGCATAGCATGGCGACTTCCGCCGCTAATTCATGAAAAGCGAGGCTGATTTCATACTGTTGTTGCCAAGCATTTTCTCCTAACAAAGATAATCCTAATGCACCATATTCACGCGCTGCTTGATAGGCGGTTGAAGTTTTAGCTTTGCGACAGGCAATTAAATTGAGTTGGGCTAATTCTTCTCGTTCTGTTGGTTGGGTAATTAAAACAGTTCCGTGATTTAATTGATTGACAATTTCAAAAATACGGTCTTCTCTTGCTTGTTCGGAAATCTGTTGCAGCAGCAGTTGTCCGATTTGGTAATGAGTCGCCTGTTTTTGGTCATCTGGAATTAGGGAATAGGCTGCTTGTTGAACGCGATCGTGTAAAAAATTGTAGGTAACATTTTGAGACTTTTCTGAAGTAACGGCTTGACCTTCTGCCCCTACATAAAATTTATAAACATCACCAATCGGTAAAATCAAACCTTCTTGCAATGCTTTCCATAAATTGGCTGCGGTTTCTACTTCTGAGTGTTCTGAAACAATTGCTAATGTTGTGAGATCGAACTGATTGCCAATACAAGCGGCTAACTTCAGAATATTCTGGGTTGCTAAGGCTAACTTCTCTAACTGCAACCCCATAAATTCTACAACATCATCGGTCAAGGCTTGTTGATTAATCTGGGACAGATCGCATTGCCAACAGCCTAACTCCAAGTTAAACTGAATGAGATTTTCTTCGTGTAGGGCTTTGAGAAATTGGGTGGCAAAGAATGGGTTGCCTTGAGTTTTTTGATAGACTAATTGTGAAAGGGGTAATGCCAAATTTTCTGTACTTTTTAGGGTATCAGCGACTAATTGATTGATTTGGGATTGACTCAGGGGTGTTAAAGTAATAGTATTAATGGCGGCTTGATTTTTTTGAATTTCGCTCAAAGTCAGCATTAATAGATGGGCTGGATTGACTTCGTTATCCCGATAAGCACCAATGATGAAAAGATGACCTGTATCATTCACTAATAATTGCATCAACTTTAATGATGCTGAATCAGCCCATTGTAAATCATCTAAAAACATCACTAATGGATGGTCGGCACTGGTAAAAACTTGGGTAAAGTTTTGAAATAATAAATTAAAGCGATTTTGGGCTGCTGTTCCTGATAATTCTACTGCTGGTGGTTGTTCCCCAATGATTTTTTCTAATTCGGGAATGACTTCAATAATTACCTGACCGTTGTCTCCGACAGTTTCTAATATTTGATTTTTCCAGTGCTGAATCTGTGGATCGCTTTCGGTTAACAATTGTCCCATTAAATTCCGAAATGCTTGTACAAAAGCAGAGAAGGGAATATTGCGTTGAAATTGGTCAAATTTTCCTTTGATAAAATAACCGCGTTGCCGAACAATTGGTTTATGAACTTCGTTGACAACGGCTGTTTTCCCAATACCCGAAAAACCTGCTACCAGCATCATTTCTACCCCCTTATTTCCCCCCTTAGCAAGGGGGGCTTCAGGGGGGTTAGCGACTCGCTCAAATGCTTGCAGTAAAGTTTCTGCTTCGGTTTCTCGTCCATAGAGCTTGTCGGGGATGATGAAGCGATCGCACACATCCCTACTGGCAATTTCAAAACTTGAAATCTCACCAGCTTCTCTTAACTGAGTTAAACATTTTTCTAAATCAAATTTCAGTCCTAATGCACTCTGATACCTATCTTCAGCATTTTTTGCCATCAACTTCTTGACAATTTCTGAAAGGATAGGGGGAATTTGTGGATTAATTTCATGGGCAAATGGCGATTTTTTGGCGATATGAGAATGTACCAATTCCATTGCCTCATTGGATGCAAATGGTAACTCACCTGTGAGTAATTCAAAGAACGTTACACCCAAAGAATAAAAATCTGTGCGATAATCAATCCCTCGATTCATTCTCCCGGTTTGTTCGGGAGATATATAAGCTAGTGTTCCTTCTAATACGTTGGGATTAACTAGGGTTTGGGTTTCTCTGGGTAATAAAGATGCGATACTAAAGTCGATTAATTTTACTTGTTTGGTTTCAGGATTAATTAAAATATTGCTGGGTTTGATATCTTTATGAATTATCCGCTCATGGTAGAGTAAGTCTAAGGTGTTACAGAGGACGATCGCTATCACTAAAAACTCCTCTAAAGAGGCGACACTCTGATTTTTGCTGAAATAATCCTTGAGAGAAATTCCCCCAAAGTCTTCCATCACCAAGGCATAACTATTGTGGTAGGTTTCTAAGCTATAGGTTTGGATGATTAGTGGCGATCTAAGATTTTTGGCGATCGTGTACTGATTGCGAAATTGGACTAATTCGTTAAAGGTGGGATAGGTATTTTTCAGCAGTTTGATGGCTACTGGTAATGAGTCCACCTGGCGCTCACCCCGATACACAATAGTCCTCGAACCGTTGTACAATTCCGTATTGAATTGATATTCAGACAAATTCATAGTGACTTCCTCCACTTTGGTGTAATGGTGATTTTTAGATGATTTTTACTTGAGATGCTAGCTTTAATCGTCTGTATATGGTGAAACTGGCAGCCGGATACAAAACTCAGTTCCGCAACCAATCGTTGACTCAACTTCTATAGTACCCTGATGTTTTTCTACAACGATCTGCCGGGCGATCGCTAACCCCAATCCCGTCCCTTTTCCGACTTCCTTCGTCGTAAATAAATGGTCAAAAATCTTCGATTGCACCTGTGCGCTCATACCACTCCCATTGTCTTTAATCCTAATTATCGCCTGTTTTTTATCCTCTGATAGCTCAGTTTTCACCGTAATTTCATTGGCAATTTCTGCAAATTTACGCCCTCGGTTTGAGTCTTCTACAGCATCAATTGCATTGCTCAACAAATTCATAAATACCTGATTTAATTGTCCGGCATAACATTCAATTTGGGATAAATTGCCATAGTCTTTAACCACTTTAATTTCGGGACGATGTTCGTTAGCCTTGAGGCGATGTTTGAGAATCATAATGGTACTATCAATCCCATCGTGAATATTGCAAGCCACCGGATGGTTAGTATCTG
Organism: Kamptonema formosum PCC 6407; assembly: GCF_000332155.1. Classification (GTDB taxonomy): domain Bacteria; phylum Cyanobacteriota; class Cyanobacteriia; order Cyanobacteriales; family Microcoleaceae; genus Kamptonema; species Kamptonema formosum. The sequence goes on from NZ_KB235903.1 coordinate 2,250,778, forward strand.
CACGGGAGAAAGTTCGTAAACTCGTGCTAATATCAGCAATTCGTTTGACTCCTTCCCGCATAGAGCCAACTAATTTGGGTAGGTCTTCCCGGATATACTCAAGATCGATAGCTTCTATTTCCTCTTGAACTTCTGGATGTAATTGTGGGTGTTTTTCTTGAACTATATCGATTAATCCAAATAAATCATTGATGTAATCTAGAGCAGGTTGAATATTGCCACCTAGGAAACCAACTGGGTTATTAATTTCGTGAGCGACACCAGCTACTAAATTTCCCAAGGCGGACATTTTTTCACCTTGAATGATTTGTAATTGGGCTTGTTGTAAATCATCAAGCGATCGCTTTAATTGTTGGGCAGATTCCTGAGAACTTTGATAGAGTCGGGCATTTTCTAGGGAGATAGCAGCTTGAGCGCAAAGTAGATTGAGGATCTCGACGCGATCGCTTGTAAATACTCCCTTGGCTAAATTATTTTCTAGATATAAAATACCCAGTAACTTACCTTGATGCAAAATCGGGCTGCACAAAATACTCAAAGGCTGTTGACGGATAATATAGGGGTCATTAGCGAAGCTCGGATCGTTACTAGCATTAATCAAGACAACCGTTTGCTGGTTATGCTGCACTTTGTAAATCAGTTTCAGGGGAATTTCCTCACTTTCTTCCACAGGTATCTGTTGTAACACCACTGGTTCCGAACTTTCAGTAATTAACCCTTTGATCAGCAGACGATCGTCTCGTAACAGCATAAAGACACATTTATCAGCCCCTCCATTCTCAATAATAATAGAAAGCAATGATACCAGCAGTTTTTCCATTTCGATTTCCCCAGAGAGAGTTTGGGTAGCTTTGAGAATTGCTTTTAAATCTAGGGTATCTGAGAAACTGGTACTGCCGGATATAGCCGCACTTGTGGATGTCACAGTCCCCAAAGGAAAGATAGTTTCGTTATTGGAAATGAGCGAACAACTTTGCTGTAATATCGGGGCGAGTAATTGGGGATAGCGTTTTTCTAAATCAGCGACTTTGGCTTTGGCATCCCAACGGGCATAACCATAATATGCTTCAATCATGTATTCTTGGGCTATGCGCTGTTTCCCCCAGTCAAGGTAAAATTTTGCGGCTAGTTCGTTGGCGAGGGCTTCTTCTTGGATATAGTCGTTTTCTTTAGCACCGCAAATAGCGCGATCAAACAGTTCAATGGCTTCTGTTTTCTGTCCTGATAAAACGCTTAAGACTGCATTCACGAGATCGTACTTATGAGCAAAGTTTTCAGGACAGCTAGCTACCCATAGACTCAGTTGCACTTGGTTTGATTTAACTTTTTGGATGTAACTATTATTGTCTAAACCTAGAGAATGAGTTCGACAGTATTCTGCTAGAGCAATAGATTGATAGAAATTGATCGCTGCAACCTGATATTTTCCCGTAATTGTACCAACGAGATATTCAGCCCCCCGAGATGATTCCACTGCCTCCTCATAGCGCCCGTAAAAACATAAAATCTTAGTTTTTAGGAGCAAATAGTGACAAATTGCATAGTCGCTGTTGTTGATCCTACAGGCCTCAAGATGCTGCTGCTCAGTCGGAATATCCTCAGCAGGACTAGCTGTAAGTTCAGCAAGCCAAATGTTTAATCCAGAGATGACATCCACGGCAAGTTGATAGTTAAGTTTCTTGGCAGAAAACTCTAAATATTCAGGAAGATTTTGCTGAACTTCTAATACGCTGTCTCCTGCATAAAATGAATTGAGCAGCTTGTACATCAAAAGATTACCTGAGTAAACCATTTCTCCAGACTCTAGCCCAGCCACTAATCCTTCATCAAAAATAGGCATTGAGCAACGCAAGGGACGTACCCAGGAAAGAAGATTATTCCCAAGCATATAGCAAGCTTTGCATAGATTATCTGCTTGCCTGAATCGTTTGGCTAAACTTTCTGCAAGTACTCCATATTCATAGCCAGATTGATAGTCACTTTGATAATATCCCAGATACATTCCATAGGCTGAAAATCCGTTTCCTGATTCAGCTATCACGCCAAAGTTGAGAGATACTGAAACCATCGATAACGCGACGAAAAAGTATAGCTCTCCCTTCTGTAGAACATAAACGGGTACGATTAAATTATTCAGAATTTTGATAATTAGGCATTTCTCTGGATCGGTAGCCTCTGGTTCATCGACTAGCTGCTCTGGCTGGCGATTCGCTAATTTCAATTGAATCTCACGTTGGTAAGATTCTAGTTTCTCTGGTAAATCTATTTCTGATAAATCAAAATTCAAACAAGACAATGCCTTTTGTCCATAGTGAAGCGCTTGGAGATACTGACCTTGCAATGTGAACATCAGAATTGCAAGGTTAAACGCTTCAGCTCTTTCAATTTGTCGTCTCGCAAAGCTAGATATCGCTTTAATAATGGCTAGAGAAGAGTGAAAATCTCCAGACAAATACTTCACTTCTGCTAGATTGAAATAAACGTCTAAGGACTTTTCATAGCATTGCTGCCAACTATCTGGAGGTAATAAATGTTCAGCTACCGTAAAGTAGTTAACAGCAACCCCATAGGCAGTAGACTCTTTAGCCCTTCTCCCCGCAATACAGTTTAGGTGTAAAAGTTCTGAACGTTCTTCGTGACTTTGATGAAGTTCAAAGCCCTCATTTAAGTGATTGACGATGGCAAAAATTTTGCTGCCTTGTTCTTCTGGTGAAACATTAGCAAGCAGAAGTTTGCCAATTTGGAAGTGAGTTGCTTGTCTCCAAGTCTCAGGAATGAGAGAGTAAGCGGCTTGCTGCACTCGATCGTGCAAAAATCGATAAGTCGGATTTGCCGAAGCTTTGAAAACTCGATCGCTATCCGATTGAGTAAAGAATTTATAGACTTTTGTTTTCGGAATTATTAACCCTTCTTGCAATGCTTTCCATAAAGCTGTAGCCGTCTTTTCTGCCGATTTTTCACTCACAATTACCAAGGTATTCAAATCAAATTCAGCCCCAATACAAGCCGCTAACTTCAGAATTTCCTGAGTTTCTATCGACAATTTCTCTAATCGCAATGCCATAAACTCTACCACATCATCGGTGATTGCTAAGGCTTTAACTTGAGCAAGATCGCACTGCCAATGCTGAATATCCCAATTAAAACTTATTAACTTGTCATCGTGTAAAGCTTTGAGGAATTGCGTCGCAAAGAAAGGATTTCCTTGGGCTTTTTGATAGACTAATTTGCTTAAAGGTTGGGCAATAGATAATTCGCAATTCAGCGTATCTGCCACTAACTGATTCACCTCAGATTTTCCCAGTGGTGTCAAAGTAATTGTCTTCACTGTCGCCCCAGTTTTGACAATTTCATCTACTTTTAACATGAAGGGATGAACGGGAGAAACTTCATTATCCCGATAAGTTCCTAATATTAAGAGATATTCTGTATCTTGCATCAATAATTTCAGCAAGTTCAAGGAAGCGGAATCTGACCATTGCAAGTCATCTAAAAACATCACTAATGGATGCTCTTTACTGGTGAAAACTTGTACAAATTTGGGCAATAGTAAATTAAACCGATTTTGTGCAGCACTGCCTGATAATTCTGTCGCTGGTGGCTGTTTGCCAATGATGTTTTCTAATTCAGGAATTACGTTAATTAATACTTGTCCGTTATCTCCCACTGCTGCTAAAATTTTGGTTTTCCATGTTTGTAATTGCTCGTCTGATTCTGATAATAATTGTCCCATTAAATCGCGGAAGGCTTGCAGAAAGGCACTGAAGGGAATATTGCGATTAAATTGGTCATATTTGCCTTTGATAAAATAACCCTGTTGTCGAACAATGGGTTTATGGACTTCGTTGATAACTGCGGTTTTACCAATTCCCGAAAAACCAGCCACCAGAATTATTTCTGTTGCACCTTGACTGACTCTATCAAAGGCTTCTAGGAGGGTTTTAATTTCTGTGTCTCGTCCATAAAGTTGATCTGGAATGATGAAGCGATCGCACACATCCCTACTCGCAATCTCAAAGTTTCTAATTTCACCAGTTTCTTTTAACTGAGTTAAACATTTTTCTAAATCAAAATTCAATCCTAATGCACTCTGATATCTATCTTCCGCATTTTTTGCCATCAACTTGCTGACTATTTCTGAGAAGACAGGGGGAATTTGCGGATTAATTTCATGTACCAATGGCGGAAATTTGGCAAGATGGCAATGTACTAATTTCATTGCATCATTAGAGGCAAACGATAACTCACCTGTGAGTAATTCAAAGAAAGTTACACCCAGCGAGTAAAGATCTGTCCGGTAGTCAATCCCTCGGTTCATTCTCCCAGTTTGTTCTGGGGATATGTAAGCCAGCGTGCCTTCTAAGACATTTGGATGGATCGGGGTTTGGGTTTCTCTCGGTAGTAATGACGCAATGCTAAAATCAATTAATTTAACTTGTTTAGTGATGGGATTGATTAAGATATTGCTGGGTTTAATATCTTTATGGATAATGCGATTTTGATAAAGAACATCTAAAGCATTGCCGACGGCGATCGCTATCTGCAAAAATTCTGGCAGCGAGTCAGCAGATAACTTTTCTCCCACACGGAAATAATCCCGCAAAGAAATTCCCCCAAAGTCTTCCATTACCAAGGCATAACTATTTTGATATGGTTCTAGGGTATAGATTGGAACGATGAGGGGTGAATGGAGATTTTTAGAGATCGTATATTGATTGCGAAATTGTAACACTTCGCTAAAGCTGGGATAGGGATTTTTCAAGAATTTAATTACTACTGGTAAAGAATCTGCTTCCCTTTGCCCTCGATAAACAACCGTCCTCGAGCCGTTGTACAATTCCGTGTTAAGTTGATATCCACTTAGATTCATGGTGATTTTCTCTGATTTGCTGGGATAGTGATTTTTATTTGAGTGGCTGGATCAGAAATTCTCTGCGTACTTAAACTGTTAGTCGTCTATACAAATGGGCTCCCCGATCGACTACTAACTCAACTTCTAGAATACTCTGATGTTCTTTAACGACAATTGATCGAGATCACTTTTTTAATTATAAGGATATGTATAAATTGTGAATTTAATGTGAATAAGGGTTAGTAAGAACTGTCTGCGATCGCCTGCTTAAAGTAACTGTATTATTGATAATATTGTTCAATTAGCTTCGGTAATCGCTCTTTGTAAGCAGGCCAAAACTTTGTACTCTAACGGGTATCCTAAAATATTGCTATTATTGGATAGGAATAGAAATAATAAACTCTGTGCCGACACCATTTTCCGAATGAACGCTGATGCTACCTTGGTGTTTTTCCTCAATAATTTGCCGCGCGATCGCTAACCCCAAACCCGTACCTTTCCCTACTCCCTTGGTAGTAAATAAATGCTCAAAAATCTTCGCCTGTACCTCTTCACTCATCCCAATTCCATTATCTGCAATCCGAATTATTGCCTGTTTTTTATCCTCTGATAACTCAGTTTTAACAGTAATTTTATTGGGAATTTCTGCATACTTGTACCCTTGATTTGAGTCTTCTAAGGCATCAATAGCATTGCTCAATAAATTCATAAATACCTGATTTAACTGTCCCGCATAACATTCAATTTTAGGTAAATTACCATACTCTTTAACCACTTGTATTTCTGGGCGATTTTCATTAGCTTTGAGGCGATGTTTCAGGATCATAATGGTGCTATCAATCCCATCATGGATATTGCAGGGAATGGAACGATCTGTATCGGCGCGGGAGAAAGTTCGCAAACTCGTGCTGATATCGGCAATTCGTTTTACCCCTTCTCGCATGGAACCAACTAATTTTGGGAGGTCTTCCCGGATATAGTCAAGATCGATGGTGTATATTTTCTCTTCAATATCAGCCTCTGGCTGTTTTTGTTGATATAAGTCAATCAATTCAAACAAATCATTGATGTAATCTAGGGCAGGTTGAATATTGCCACCAAGGAAACCAACGGGGTTATTAATTTCGTGAGCGACACCAGCTACTAAGTTACCCAAGGCGGACATTTTTTCACCTTGAATGATTTGTAATTGGGCTTGTTGTAAATCATCAAGCGATCGCTCTAACTGTTGGGCATATTCCTGAGAACGTTCATAAAGTTGGGCATTTTCTAGAGAAATGGCGGCTTGGGCGCAGAGTAGGTTGAGGAGTTCGACGCGATCGCTTGTAAATGCTCCCGTCGCTAAATTATTTTCTAGATATAAAATGCCCATCAACTTACCTTGATGCAAAATCGGGCTACACAAGATACTTTTGGGCTGCTGACGGATGATATAGGGGTCATTGGCTAAGGTGCGATCGGCACTTGCATTCACCAGCACAGCAGTTTGCTTGTCATGCAAGACTTTGTAAATCAGTCTGTGGGGAATGTCCTGGCTATCTTCAATGGGAATACGCTGCAAGACAACTGGCTTTGAACCTGTGGTAATTGACCCTTTGATTAACAGGTGCGAGTCTCGCAAGAGCATTAACACGCATTTATCAGCCCCCGCATTTTCGATGACGATCGTCATCAACGATGAAAGTAGATTTTCCAGTTCGATTTCAGCGGAAATAGTATGAGAAGCTTTGAGAATAGTAGCTAAATCTAAAGCCAGAGAAACATTACTACTGGATATGGCCGAACTGCTGGAGGTGACACCACCCAACGTGAACAGAGTTTCGTGAGTGGAGAGAGTCGAACGGGTTTGCTCTAATATAGGTCTAAGTAGTTGCGGGTAGCGAGTTTCCAGGTCAACAACTTTGGCTTTGGCTCCCCAGTGGGCATAGCCGTAGTAGGCTTCGATCGCATATTCCCCAGCAATGCGTTCTTTGCCCCAGTCGAGGTAGAATTTGGCGGCGAGTTCATTGGCTAGTGCTGCTTCCTGGATATAGTCGTTGGCTCTAGCGAGGGAGATGGCGCGATCGTACAGGTCGATCGCCTCAGTTTTATTGCCCAATACTCGACAGCGCTCGGCTGCCACCAAATCATATTTGTGCTGAAAGTTCATAGGCGCGTGCTGGGCCCGATGATAGAGTTTGGTCTGATTGGCCCAGATGCGATCGAGCAACGCCGCTTTATCGGTTGCTTCGGGATAAGCGGCGAGTGCTGTGAGCGAATCGTAGAAGTAAAACGTTGGGATTGTGAAGAAACCCAATCCTGCTGCCAGGGTTTGACGGGCTTCATCTGCTGCCTGCACAGCCTGAGCGATTTCATTGAACAGATAGAACGCCGTTAGATGATAAACCCAGTAGAAATGCAGCCCGAGTAGATCGTTTGCGGCTGTCAGCGTGGTATAGAGTTGTGCGGTCTGGGCATCCAACTCGGTCTGGCTTTGCGTTCCTTGTAGTCTCTGGATCGCAGCTAAAGCAAGATAGCTATAGTTTGAGGCAGTAACTATATTGAGCTTCAGCAGTGCAGTGATATAAGGATCTGCTTCTGAAACCAGAGTGCCTAAGTGTTGACCGCTCAAATAAGCAGATTGATAGAACCATGCCACACTGGAGCTAGCATGGACAATATCGCCCACCTCTAGCCCGACCTGAAACGCTTCTCTAAAAAGGGGTAAACTTTCACGGAGGTGAGATTTGCAATGCACAATAAATGCTGCCACGACGAAACTAACTTTTGACCGGATACGTCGTGCATTCAAGTTTTCAACGATTTGCAACCCTAGCTGTGCAAAGGCATAAGCAGCATCAACATCTTCTACAATGCTGCTCAATAGGGTGGCATAGCAACTGTAGGCATAAGCAGATAGGGCAGCATTTCCTTTTTGCAGCGATAGTTTCACCGAAGCTATAATCACAAAGGGAAGCAGCAAGGGAGCAGAGACGTGAGCTACTGGCATTAAGCTGGATAGTAGCTGCATTGCTGCCAGTGATTCTGCCTCTGTCATTTCTGGCAAATTGAGCAGATCGTGAGTCGTTTTGTTGTGCAGCAGGTCAGCAACTTCTTCTAGTTCTGTAGCAATCCCTGCTTCAGTGGGTTGTTTTGGCAGGTAAATGTGGAATTGCTTCAGGGCAGTGTGAGCGATGGCGATCGCTTCTTGAGGTCGATTCTGGGTCGTATAGGTATCAATTTTAATTTCGTAAGCTGTGACCCGATCGAGCGGATGGAGTTTTTGAGCTAAAATCTCGCTGACTCGCTGCTCCATTTCGGCAAAATTGCCGCAGAGACAAGCTGCTTCTGCCGCACCTTCATGCAACGCCAGGGTCAGGTTGGGTTGAGTCTGCCAGGTTTGCTCAGACAGAAGCGTTAGACCTGTGTTGAAATACTTGAGGGCAGGTTCATAGGCACTAGAGGCTTTGGCTTTGCGCCCAGCAATTGAGTTGAGTTGGGCAAGACGATCTTTGTTAGCCGAGTCAAGGACGAGGGCGATCGCCTGATTCCAGTGGTTGACAATCTCAAAAATATGCTTTTCTAGCTCAGTTTCAGAAATATTGTCATGCAAGAGTTGACCAATCGACAGATGAGTTGCCTGTTTTTGGTCATCGGGAATCAGAGAATAGGCAGCTTGTTGGACGCGATCGTGTAAAAATCGATAGCTTGGATTAACTGTATCCTCTGCCTGTGAGTGTTGTGTACCCAGAAAAAACTTGTAAATCTGACTGGTGGGTAAAATCAAGCCTTCTTGCAAGGCTTTCCACAATGCTGTTGCGGCTTCGATTGAAGAAAATTCTGAAACTATAGCCAATGTCTCTAAATCAAATTGAGCGCCAATACAGGCAGCAAGTTTGAGGACATTTTGGGTTGTATCGGGCAACTTTTGCAATTGCATTGCCATGAACTCGACTACATTATCAGTGAGCGAGAGCAATTTCACTGCTGCAATATCGCACTGCCAATATCCTACATTGAAGTCATAAGCAATGTAGCTATCCTGATGCAAAGCTTTGAGAAATTGGGTAGCAAAGAACGGGTTGCCTTGGGTTTTTTGATAGACTAACTCACTCAAAGGTTGCGCTGTGATTGTGGAACAACTGACGGTGTCGGCAACCAAAAGATTGATATGAGATTGACTTAAAGGAGCCAGAGTTAGAGTGCTGATGGTTGCTGAGTCTTTCTTCATCTCCTCTAATGTCAGCATTAAGGGATGAGCCGGAAAGACTTCGTTATCTCGGTATGCCCCAATCAGCAGATAACATATCTGGCTTTGACTCATCAACACTTGCATCAAGCTTAGTGAAGCGGAATCTGCCCACTGCAAGTCATCAAGGAACATTACCAGAGGATGCTGCTGTGTAGCGAACAGGGCTATGAACTTGCCAAATAACAAGTTGAAGCGGTTTAAAGCAGCACTACCACCGAGTTCTGGAACTGCTGGCTGTTTGCCGATAATTTGCTCTAGTTCGGGGATGACATCTATTAAAACTTGCCCATTTTCACCTAAAGCAGACAAAATTTTCTCTTTCCACTGCAACAGTTGAGTATCGCTTTCACTCAGCAATTGCCCCATCAAGTCACGAAAAGCCTGGACAAAAGCACTCAAAGGAATGTTGCGGTTGAATTGGTCGTATTTACCTTTAATAAAATAGCCGCGTTGTCTGACAATTGGTTTATGCACTTCGTTAACAACTGCGGTTTTCCCAATTCCCGAAAACCCAGCTACCAGCATCATTTCTGTTGCACCTTGGCTGACTCTATCGAATGCTTCTAGCAGGTTTTCTACTTCGGCTTCTCTGCCATAAAGTTGATCGGGGATGGTAAAGCGATCGCTAATATCTCGCTTGCCAAGTTCAAAAGATTCTATCTTACCTGTTGTTTGTAATTGTTCTAAACAAATCTCTAAGTCGTGCTTGATTCCTAATGCAGTTTGATAGCGGTTTTCGGCATTCTTTGCCATTAATTTGCTGACTATTTCTGATAAACTTAGGGGAATTTCTGGATTAATTTGATGGATTGGTATTGGGTGTTTAGCAAGATGACAATGGACTAATTCCATTGCATCTGCTGAGACGAATGGTAAAGACCCTGTCAATAATTCATAGAGTGTAACTCCTAGTGAATAAAAATCACTCCGATAGTCAATCCCTCGATTCATTCTCCCGGTTTGTTCCGGAGAGATATAGGCTAAGGTTCCTTCTAAAACATTAGGATTTTGGATTTCCTGGGTTTCTCTGGGTAGGAGAGAAGAAATACTAAAGTCAATTAGTTTGATTTGCTTGGTATCTGGGTTAATCAGAATATTAGCAGGTTTAATATCTTTGTGAATGACGCAATTTTGGTAGAGATAGTGGAGAATATCTGTCAGTCGAATCACAATGTTAAGAAATTCTGCTAAAGGTAAATATTTATTTGTTTTACGGTCATTTGTTGCTGTTTTGAGATAATAAGTAGATAGGGAGACTCCGCCAAAGTCTTCCATCACTAAGGCATAGCTATTGCGATATGGTTCTAGACTTAGGGGTTGAATAACACTAGGAAACGTGAGATTTTTGGCAATGGTATATTGGTTGCGAAACTGGATGATTTCATTGAAGCTGGGGTATTCGTTTCGCAGGAGTTTGATGACAACGGGTTGTTGGTTACTAATACGGATGCCGCGATAGACGAGGGTGCGCGTACCTGCGTATAGTTCTTCTGTGATTTGATAGTTTGAAAAATTTGAGCGCGGGTGCATAACTCGTTTATCCTCTATTAGATAACAGGTGAATTTAATTATATTTTATTATTTAACAGGGATAGTGATCTCAAACACAGTACCCTCACTAGGTACAGAGCTAACTGTAATTTTTCCCTGATGTTTTTCTTCAATTATTTGACGCGCGATCGCTAACCCCAATCCCGTCCCTTTCCCTACTCCTTTCGTCGTAAATAAATGCTCAAAAATCTTGGACTGAACCTCTGTACTCATGCCAATACCATTGTCTTTAATCCTAATTATTGCCTGTTTTTTATCTGCTGATAACTCAGTATCAACTGTAATTTTATTGGCAATTTCTGCATATTTACGCCCTTGGTTTGAATCTTCTAGGGCATCAATGGCATTACTAAAAAGATTCATAAATACCTGATTTAACTGCCCTGCATAGCATTTTACTTGCGGTAAATTACCATAGTTTTTGATAACTGTAATTTCTGGGCGAGATTCATTGGCTTTGAGGCGATGTTTCAGAATCATGATTGTGCTATCAATACCATCGTGGATATTGCAAGCGATTGGATAATCGGTATCGGCGCGGGAGAAAGTTCTCAGGCTAGTGCTAATCTCTTGAATTCGTTTGATTCCTTCCCGCATGGAGTCAACTAATTTTGGTAAATCTTCCCGGATGTAGTCTAGTTCAATAGTTTCTATCTCTGCTTGAATTTCTGGGTCTAACTGAGGATATTTTTGTTGGATTAGGTCTATTAATCCAAAGATATCATTGATGTAATCTAGGGCAGGTTGAATATTGCCGCCAATGAAACCCACCGGATTATTGATTTCGTGGGCAACACCGGCGACTAAATTCCCTAATGCTGACATCTTCTCACTTTGAATCATTTGCAGTTGGGTTTGCTGCAAGTTTTGGAGGGCTTGTTCCAGTTCCTGAGATTTTTGGGCGATCAGGGTTTCGGCTTGCTTGCGATCGCTAATATCCTGGTAAATTCCTAATACACCAATGACTGTGCCAGTGGTATCGTGTAGCGGTAGCTTGCTAGTCTCAGCCCAAACTGTTGTGCCATCGGCTTGCAGCGTCGTTTCAACAATACCGAGTTCGGGCAGATTTGATTCTATCACCCGTCGATCGCACTGGCGGAACCAGTCTGATTCTTCGGCAGTCCAAGACAGATCGTAATCTGACTTGCCAACGACTTCTGTGGATGAACTAAACCCTAAAACCTCAGCAAAAGCGCGGTTACTGCCTTGATAGATCAGATTGCAGTCTTTCCAGAACACTTTATGGGGAATAGTATTGAGTACCAGTTCTAATAATTGCTGGGATGCTTGCAGTTGTTTTTCGGCTTGTTTGAGATCGGTGATGTCGATTGCGATCGTGGCAATACCAATTAAATCTCCATCTTCATTGACTAGAAGATTGTTGTACCAATCACAGAAGATACTCTCGCCTGTTTTTGTGATATTTTCATTGGTGCTGCGATTGCCTCCTGTTTGCGCTAACAGATGTGCCACAATCAGATCGAAATGAATTTTTACGGTTTCATCTGCAATCAAAAAATCGACTGAACGCCCCATTACTTCCGCTGCTGTGTAACCAAAAATCTTTTCAGCGGCTGGGTTCCAAGATTGAATCAGAAAGTCTGGACTCCACTCGATTACTGCCATTGGCGTTTGTTGGATTAGCAACGACAAGCGTTGTTGGGATGCGTAGAGTGCGGCTTCAGCTTGTTTGCGATCGCTAATATTTTTCACAAACGCACAGTTATATTCTTCGCCATCTAGTTCAAGGTAATTAACCGTTACTTCCACCGGATAACGATGTCCTGATTTGTTGAAATTGTAAGCCTCAAAGACAAATGAACCCTGTTCCTTAATCTCCTGCCAATGTTTTTCCCAAACCTCTGAGGAAAGTTCTGGGTTAAAGTCTCCAACGCATTTTTGCAAAATCTCGGTTCGGGAATAGCCGAGATCGCGGCAGGCGGCATCATTAACATAAGCAACCTGTCCGCTAGGTTTAACCCACCAGATCGGGATGCTGGAACGATCGATCGCAAACTGATTGAGTCTGAGAGATTTCTCGGCAAGTTTGCGATCGCTAATATCGATCATCACGCCATCCCAGACGATCGAGCCATCGGCTTGCTGTTCTGGTCGTGATGCCGCCTGCACCCATTTCACAGTGCCAGAGGTCGTAATAATCCGCCATTCCTGCTCAAATGGCATGAGAGTCTGGGCAGAATGGACGAACGCCTGGGTCATGGCTGCGCGATCGTCGGGATGCTCCAACATCCGAAAGTCTTTGATTCCTGTCAAGAACTCTTCTGGTGGCACTTCATAGAGATCGGCACAGCCTGGACTAACGTAGGGAATTGAAATTGAACCATCGGCAGCGAGGCGGATCTGATAAATTAGCCCAGGCAAATTATCCGTCAGCTTCTGAAAGCGAGCTTCGCTGGCACGCAGTTCAATTAGAGTTTGTTGCGATCGCTCATAAAGTCGGGCATTTTCCAAGGAAATTGCGGCTTGAGTGCAGAGTAAATTGAGTAGTTCGACGCGATCGCTCGTAAACGCTCCAACGGTCAGATTATTTTCTAAATATAAAATACCAATCAATAGTCCTTGATTAATAATTGGACTACAAAGAATACTTTTAGGCTGGTACTGTTCAATATAAGGATCGCCTGCAAACTGAGGATTTAACCTAGCATCAACAACTACCATCGCTTCCAAACTATGCTTGACAGCATTCACCAAACTCAGCGCCACATCCTGACTTAATGCTAAAGGCATTGATGATAATATCTGTGGTTCTTGTCCCTCTTCCATAAGAGCTGCTAGCCGTAACTCAATCTCAGGTTTAAGCAGCAAGACACACTTAGTTGCACCAGCATTTACGCTCGCTATTTTTATTACAATAGCTAAAAGTTTATTCAGTTCAATTTCCCCAGAAATAGCCTGAGAAGCTTTTAGCATAGTAGCCAAATCTAGAGCTTCTGAGACGCTACTATAAGAGCGAGTAAAACTAATTTTACCCCGCGTAATAGTATCATTCAAGGTACTAGCATATCTCGCTTCGTTTTTAATAAGACTGAGTAATTTAGGATAGCGTTTTTCTAGATCCTCTATTTTAGTTTTGGCTCCCCATCGTGAATAACAATAATAGGCCTCAATCATGTAGGCTTGAGCTACTTTTTCTTTCTTCCATTCCAAGTAAAATTTAGCTGCTAGTTCGTTGGCGAGAGCTTCTTCTTGTAGAAGTTGGTTTTGACTGGCGGCTGCGATCGCGCGATCGTACAGTTCAATTGCCAATAATTTATCTCCAGAAATACGCGCCATTTCTGCTGAAATTAGATCGTAGGCAGCGCTAAAATTCTCCGAGCAGTTTTGCGCCCAAACAGCTAATTGCTGTTTATATTCTATCAATTTTTGCCACAGATCCGATTGTTTTGCCTGTGGTATTCGCTCGTAACTTTGGCATAACAATAGAGCATAGATAAAGCGATGTCTGGCGTAGGGAAGTAAGCCTTGGGGAGCAACATTAACAATCTCAGCTTCAGCTTTCTCGGCAGATTCTAAAGCTGATTCTGGGCAATCGCAGAGGTAGAGTATTTGGCTTTTCAGAATAGTATAAATACAGATAACTTGCCAGTTTTTATGTTTTCGGCAGCGTTCGAGATAATCATCTTCTATAGTTTCCGACCAATTTTTCCTTCCTATCAACTTGGCTACAAGCATTTGACCACCAGTTAGTAAATCGATAGCCCATTGATTTTTTTGCTGTTGGCTAAAAGCCAGCGATTGATTAATTTCTGCCTCTAACTGCTTCAGTTCTACTCCCTGATAAAAACGACAGTACATATTGTGTCCAAAAGCATAAGCCGCATATTGTAAATTGCTGGATTCCAAACCAATTTGATAAGAATTTTGGTAATCTTGGCTGGCTACCTTAAGAGAGTGAGACCAATGGCGGAGAGAACTACCAATCATTAAATAGGCTACACTTTCAGCCGAACTATTATTAAACTTGGGCATTAATTGCAGCGTTAAATCGATTAACTCACCTGTATTTTGATAGTTATTTAAAGCATAACCACGTAGGCCACCGTAGGCTGGGTAAATATAGCCTATTTCAGGCGTATTACCATATTGCAAACACAAATTAACAGCCTTGACACAAATGACTGACCACAGACGCTGATGCGATCGATAGGTGGGCGGGCCCATAGCAATAGCTAACTTTGTAGCCATTTTTTTCTCAGGATCGGTCATCATGGGTAGATCGCTGAGAGAAGCAATCCCTCGGCTTTCTAAGATAGCTTGAGCAGTGGCAATTTCGCGATCGCGTACCACCTCAAAATCCTCATCGTTAATATCAATACCGAACAAGGATAAAGCTTTAATCCCCGCAGCAATAGCTTCTGGATACTCAGCTCGTAGGGTATATTGAATAATTGCCAAGTTGTAAATCTCTGCCTTTTCTAGGGCAGTTCTTGTCCGTTCGAGAGTGCGATCGATCCAGCTTTGTGATGCTTCAATATTGCCATTCAAATATTCAACTTCAACCCGTTCTTTGTGGAGCGCAAAGCATAATTCATATTGAATATTCCAACAGTCTTCCATCAATAATTCCATGCCAGTAATTATATACTCACAGGCAGCAGTATATGCCGTAGAAGTTTTAGCTTTTCGTCCTGCCAATAAGTTTAAGTGGCTCAATCTTTCCTGTTCTTCTGGATCGTTTAATAGGTATCGACCGCGATTTAGTTGATTGACAATCTCGAATAACATTTCCTCGCGCTCTGCCAAAACAGTATTTCTTAAAAGTAGTTGACCTATCTGTAGATGTGTTGCTTGCTTGCGCTCGTCTGGAATCAGAGAATAGGCAGCTTGTTGGACGCGATCGTGTAAAAATTTGTATGTAACAATCCGATCGTTTTCTTTAGTAACTATTTGACTTTCTTGCCCAACATAAAACTTATAAACATCACCAACTGGTAAAATCAACCCTTCTTGTAATGCTTTCCACAAAGCAGCAGCCGTCTCAATTTGGGATTGTTCCGAAACAATTGCCAAAGTTGCTAAATCGAACTGATTGCCAATACAAGCAGCTAACTGCAACACCTGTTGAGTTGATGTCGGTAGTTTTCCTAGTTGTAATGCCATAAATGCCACAACTTCATCTGTAAGTGCAAGCTGATTAACTTGTGTAATGTCACATTGCCAACAGCCTAATCCAAAGTCAAATTTAATGAGATTATCTTGATGTAATGCCTTGAGAAACTGGGTGGCAAAAAACGGATTACCTTGAGTTTTTTGATAGACCAATTGAGAAAGAGTACCTGCCCAACTTTCTGTACATTTAAGCGTATCAGCAACTAATTGATTCACTTGCCCTTGAGTTAATGGTAGTAAAGTAATCGTATTAATTATTGCTTGTGTTTTTTTTATTTCGGTCAAAGCCAGCATTAATGGATGTGCCGGGTTAACTTCATTATCACGATATGCACCCATTAAGAAAAGATAGCTTGTATTAGCGATTAAGAGCTGCATTAACTTCAGCGATGCTGAATCTGCCCATTGTAGATCGTCTAAAAATATTACTAATGGATGTTGGGCTGTTGTAAAAACTTGGGTGAATTTTTGGAACAATAAATTAAATCGATTTTGCGCTGCTGTTCCTGATAATTGGGGTGGCGCTGGTTGTGAACCAATAATTCTTTCTAATTCGGGAATGACATCAATAATTACTTGTCCGTTTTCCCCAACTGCTGCTAATATTTTACTTTGCCATTGCTGGATTTGAGACTCGCTTTCAGTTAACAATTGCCCCATTAAATCTCGAAAGGCTTGCACAAAAGCACTGAAAGGAATATTACGTTGGAATTGGTCATATTTTCCTTTAATGAAGTAACCGCGCTGGCGCACAATTGGTTTATGAATTTCATTGACAACCGCAGTTTTTCCAATTCCCGAAAAACCTGCTATCAACATCATTTCTACCCCCCTATTTCCCCCCTTAGCAAGGGGGGATTCAGGAGGGTTTCCCTCCTTAGCAAGGGAGGATTCAGGAGGGTTTCCCTCCTTAGCAAGGGGGGATTCAGGAGGGTTTCCCTCCTTAGCAAGGGGGGATTCAGGAGGGTTTCCCTCCTTAGCAAGGGGGGATTCAGGGGGGTTTCCCCCCTTAGCAAGGGGGGATTCAGGGGGGTTAGCGACTCGCTCAAATGCTTGCAATAGAGTTTCTACTTCGGTTTCTCTTCCATAAAGTTTGTCGGGAATGGTAAAGCGATCGCACACATCTCTACAAGCGATTTCAAAGCATTCAATTTGACCGCTTTGTTGAAGTTGAGTTAAAGATTTTTCTAAATCATATTTCAGCCCTAATGCACTTTGATATCTATCTTCGGCATTTTTTGCCATCAATTTTTTAACAATTTCTGATATTACAAATGGGATTTCTGGGTTGATTTCATGTACTAATGGTGCTGCTTTTGCAATATGACAATGCACTAACTCCATCGCATCGCTTGATTGAAAAGGTAACTCTCCTGTCAGTAATTCGTAGAAAGTTACACCCAAAGAATAAAAGTCAGTCCGATAATCAATCCCTCGGTTCATTCTCCCGGTTTGTTCTGGAGAAATATAAGCAAGTGTCCCTTCTAAAACATTAGGATTAATCAGCGTTTGTGTTTCTCGCGGTAGCAAAGAGGCGATACTAAAGTCGATTAATTTGACTTGTTTGGTTTCGGGATTGATTAAGATATTGCTGGGCTTGATGTCTTTGTGAATGACGCGATCGCGATACAGTATATCTAAGATATTTGACAGTGCGATCGCTATTTCAAAAAATTCTTTCAAAGGCAGGGATTTTTTACCTTTCCGAGCCCATTCGTGAAGAGAAATACCGCCAAAGTCTTCCATAACCAACGCATAGCCATTTTGATAGGGTTCCAGGCTATAAGTTTGGACGAACAGAGGTGAGTTAAGATTTTTAGCAATGGTGTATTGATTGCGAAATTGCACCAGTTCGCTAAAGGTAGGATACTCATTTTTTAGCAGTTTGATGACAACTGGTAATCGATTGTCGATCTGGATAGCCCGATATACTATGGTGCGACTTCCTGAATAAACTGTTGCAATAATTTGATAGTTAGTAATGTGAATACTTGTGTTCTTACTATTGTTGTTAAAATTATTCATGGCTTTTTTTGTTGATAAATTGATGAAAAGTTGTATGTTCAATCAGTTTGTAAAGCCAGCTCAAATTAATTGTTTTCTTGGACTTTAGTGGGTAAGGTGATAATAAATTCTGTCCCTTGACCTAGTGTTGAGTTAACATGAATAGAACCGCCATGTTTTTCGATGACGATTTGACGAGCGATTGCCAATCCTAACCCCGTGCCTTTCCCTACACCCTTAGTAGTAAACAAATGGTCAAATACCTTTTGCTTGACTGATTCATTCATTCCTTGACCATTGTCAGTTATAGTAATTTTTACATCTTGATTGTCCACGCAGGCGATAATTTTAATCAGATTAGGCTGAGCCTTGATTTGGGCAAAACTCCGCCCAATATTTGCTTCTTCTAAGGCATCGATCGCATTAGCCAGAATGTTCATAAACACCTGGTTAAGCTGTCCAGGGAAGCATGAGATTGCGGGAATATTCCCATAGTCTTTGACTACTTCAATGGCGGGTCGATCGTCGTTCGCTTTCAATCGATATTTGAGGATTAAGAGCGTGCTGTCTATGCCCTCGTGGATGTTAAATATCGCTTTGTAGTCTTTGTCAGCTCGAGAAAAGGTGCGGAGGCTAGTGCTGATACTTTTAATGCGATCGCAGCCCGATTGCATCGAGTCAATCATTCTGGGCAAGTCTTCAATAATATAGTCTAAATCGATATCTTTGGCATGGTCGGCAAGCTCTATTTCTGGGGCGCGATCGCGATAGAGATTGAGATGCTCCACTAAGTCTTGAACTGTGGATTTGGCTTCATATAAATTACCGGAAATAAAGCCAACTGGGTTATTAATCTCATGAGCAACACCAGCAACTAAGTTGCCCAACGCCG
This sequence comes from Kamptonema formosum PCC 6407, assembly GCF_000332155.1. Lineage (GTDB taxonomy): Bacteria > Cyanobacteriota > Cyanobacteriia > Cyanobacteriales > Microcoleaceae > Kamptonema > Kamptonema formosum. Next base: position 2,269,441 of record NZ_KB235903.1, read on the forward strand.
ACATTTTCTCACTTTGAATCATTTGCAATTGGGCTTGTTGTAAATCTTGTAAAGCGTGTTCGAGTTCTTGAGATTTTTGCAAGATGGCTGACTCAGCTTGTTTGCGATCGCTAATATCCAAATATAATCCATCCCAAACCATTGAGCCATCGGCAAATCTTTGGATTCGAGATTCCCCATGAATCCACTTGACGATTCCAGATGGGGTGACAATTCGCCCTTCCCATTGCCAGGAAGATCGGGTTTGAATGACGTGAGTTTGGGACTGTAGAAAACTTGCTATGTCATCTGGATGTACCATATTGTCGAAAAACTGCCAATTGGACATAGCTTGCTCTGGGGTAATTTCGAGCAAGTTGTAACAGTCAGCACTGATGTAGTTTAACGATAGGATTCCATCAGGATTCATCCGATATTGATAAACCACTCCCGGCACGTTGTCTACTAAATTATGAAAGCGAGACTGGGCGGCATTCAACTCATTTAGCGATCGCTCTAGCTGTTGGGAATAGGTTTGTGACTGCTCATAAAGTAGGGCATTTTCCAAAGAAATAGCCGCTTGAGCACAAAGTAGATTGAGTAGCTCAATGCGATCGCTCGTGAACGCTCCCGTTGTTAAATTATTCTCTAGATACAACACCCCTAGCAACTTCCCTTGATGCAAAATTGGGCTGCACAAAATACTTTTTGGCTGCTGACCCATGATGTATGGGTCATTAGCTAAAGTCGGATCGATCGTGGCATCAATCAGCACAGCAGTCTGTTTATTACGCTTAACTTTGTAAATCAGCTTCAGGGGAATGTCTTGACTGTCCTCAATGGCAAGGCGCTGCAACACGACTGGCTCCGTCCCCACAGTAATCGATCCTTCGATCAGCAAGCGCGAGTCTTGTAAGAGCATTAACACGCACTTATCAGCTCCCGCATTTTCGATGACGAGAGAAAGCAACGATGCCAGCAGTTTTTCCAATTCGATTTCGCCTGAGATAGTTTGAGAAGCTTTGAGAATGGCGGCTAAATCTAAAGTAGCAGAGACAATGCTACTGTTGGAACTGGGAGAACTGGTGGAGCTACTCCCCAATGAGAAGATAGTTTCTTGAGTGGAGAGGGGAGAACGGGTTTGCTGGAGGATGGGGGCGAGAAGTTCGGGATAGCATCGCTCCAAGTCGGCAACTTTGGCTTTAGCGCCCCAACGAGCATAGCCATAGTAGGCATTCGTCATGTATTCCTGGGCAATGCGCTGTTTGTCCCAGTCTAGGTAAAATTTAGCAGCTAGTTCATTGGCTAGTGCTTCTTCTTGGATGTATTCGTTGGCTTTGGCTCCAATGATGGCGCGATCGTAATGTTCAATTGCTTCAGCTTTATTGCCTAAAACCCGATACTTTTCGGCCTCAACTAAATACCATTTATGCTGATGATTCATGGGAGCATTCTGCGCCCACTGTTGCAAAATAGTTTGATGGGTTTCCACCAAGGCTAGAAGTTCGGCTTGCTCAATTTCTGACTGCGTGGTGAAAAGTGCCAAATGCGTCAGGGCTGTATAGAAATGAAAAATGGGAATAAAAATCATCCCTGATACTGCCATTAAATACTGTTTGGCTTGGGTACTATATTCTAGGGCAGAGGTGTAGTTACCAATAAAGTATGCCAGCATCAGTTTGTAAGTGTAAGCAATAGCAATCGCTGTGAGATCCTTGTCCTGATGGTGCTTAGGAATCATCACCGTTTCATCATAGGCACTGCCAACTAAGCAATCTAACAGAATCCTGGCTTCCTTCAAGTTATATACAGTTTGCTGCATCATATCCAAATAAGTCAGGGCAGAATGTTGTTTTATCTGCACTAATACAGCCCTAGAATCTGCTATTTCTGGTTCCCAAATATCCAGTTCTAACCCCGCAAAAAGTTGGGCAATAAAATAATTCAGCGAGTTATAGCCAGCGTTGAGAAAATCACCAGTTTCTATACCAGTTGCATAGCCATCTTTCATCGTCAGTGTTGTTACCCTAAGCGATTCTTGATGATGTTGAACCCAGGCCGAAAACAGCAGTAGAACTTTACATTTGAATTCCCCGACATTAAATCGATCCAGCAAGTTTATTGCTAATCGCCCAAAGCTATAGCCTGTTTTCACTTCTCCCAAAAAGGCACACAACACCATACTGTGAATCATATACCCCACCGTTGATGCAGGTGCATTCCCAAACTGGATTGATAAACTCACCATCGTTGCACTCAGTATGGGCAGTAATCCGGGCATTGCCTGTAGAATCGGTGAAAATAATATTCCTAAGAGTTGCATAGCTGCCTGAGTCTGGCAATCGCTCATTACAGGTAGATCGACTAATTCCTCAATCCCTCTATCACCTTGAAGACTAGCTACGGTTTGCAGCGCTTTAGCAATTTTGGCTTCGTCAGGTGCAATTGGGAGTTCAACCCTCAATTGAAAGAGTGCATCTCTTCCGACTGCAATGGCTTCTAATATGTTGCCCCGGGCTGTCTGGGCGACGATTTGAATTTGGTAAATTTTGATTTTGTCTAAAATCGTCTCAGCTTTTTGTAACACCAGTGCTGCTATTTTTTCCATGCCATCAAAATCAGCATTCAAATATGCGGCTTCGGTAGCAGCAACATGGAGATTCAGAGTCAATTCATACTGACTTTGCCAACAGTTAGTTGTTAGTAAATGAATCCCTTTTTGCAGATAGACTGTTGCCGCATTATATGCTGTAGAATTTCTGGCTTTCTGTCCCGCTTTTAAGTTAAGTTGAGCTAAAGCTTCTCGTTCTTGCGGTTGAGTAATTAACTCAATTCCTAAGTTCAAATGCCCGACGAGATCGAACAGTTTTTCCTCAAGCTCTAACTCGGAAAACTTTTGTTTAAGTAATTGTCCAATTTTGAGATGAGTTGCTGTTTTCTGTTCATCGGGAATCAGGGAATAAGCAGCTTGTTGTACTCTGTCATGTAAAAATCTATACTTGGCTATTTGTTTAGTAGTATTTTCATGTTCCACTACCAATCTTTCATTTTCTTCTCCCTGATAAAACTTATAAACATCGCCAATCGGCAAAATCAAGCCTTCTTGTAATGCTTTCCATAAATCCGCCGACGTTTCAATTTCTGATTTTTCTGAAACAATTGCCAAAGTTGCTAAATCGAACTGATTGCCAATACAAGCTGCTAACTGCAATATCTGTTGAGTTGATGGCGGTAGTTTTCGCAACTGAAAACCCATAAAAGCCACAACATCATCTGTAACTGCTTGCTGGTTCACTTGTGCAATGTCACATTGCCATCCCCCTGCTTGGTAAGGGGGGATTGGGGGAGTGAATTGAATCAGTCGATCTTGATATAATGCTTTGAGAAACTGGGTAGCAAAAAACGGATTTCCTTGAGTTTTTTGAGAAATTAATTGAGAAAGAGGTAATGCCAAAGTTTCTGGACATTTCAGTGTGTCAGCAACTAATTGATTTACTTTGACTTGACTCAATGGCGCTAAAGTAATTGTATTAATCGTTGCTTGGTTTTTTTGAATCTCACTCAAGGTTAAGATTAATGGATGTGCTGGATAAACTTCGTTATCACGGTACGCGCCAATTAACAAAAGATAACTTGTATCAGCCATTAATAGCTGCATTAACTTCAGCGATGCTGAATCTGCCCATTGCAAATCATCTAAAAATATCACCAATGGATGTTCAGCACTGGTAAAGACTTGGGTGAATTTTTGAAATAATAAATTAAAGCGGTTTTCGGCTGCTGTTCCTGATAACTCTATAGCTGGTGGTTGTGAACTAATAATACGTTCTAATTCGGGGATAACTTCAATAATTACCTGTCCATTTTCTCCAACTGCATCTAATATTTGGTTTCTCCACTGTTCTAATTGGAGATCGCTTTCGGTTAACAATTGCCCCATTAAATCCCGGAAGGCTTGCACAAAAGCAGAGAAGGGAATGTTACGTTGAAATTGGTCATATTTCCCTTTAATAAAATAACCGCGTTGGCGCACAATTGGTTTATGCACTTCGTTGACAACGGCTGTTTTTCCAATCCCGGAAAAACCAGCGACTAGCATCATTTCTACCCCCCTATGTCCCCCCTTACCAAGGGGGGATTCAGGGGGGTGTCCCCCCTTACCAAGGGGGGATTCAGGGGGGTGTCCCCCCTTACCAACGGGGGATTCAGGGGGGTGTCCCTCTTTACCAAGGGGGGATTCAGGGGGGTTGGCGACTCTTTCAAAGGCTTGCAGTAGGGTTTCAACCTCAGTTTCTCTACCATAGAGTTTGTCGGGGATGAGGAAGCGATCGCACATATCATGCTGTGCAATTTCAAAGTCTTCAATCCTACCAGTTGCTTGTAGTTGATGTAAATATTTCTCTAAATCAAACTTCAGTCCCAAGGCACTTTGATAGCGGTTTTCGGCATTTTTTGCCATCAATTTACTGACAATCTTTGAGAGGACAGATGGAATTTTTGGGTTGATTTCATGGACTAACGGTGCTGGTTTGGCAATATGACAATGTACTAACTCCATCGGATCGTTTGACTGAAAAGGTAATTGACCCGTCAGTAATTCGTAGAAAGTTATACCCAAAGAATAAAAGTCAGTCCGATAGTCAATCCCCCGATTCATTCTCCCGGTTTGTTCGGGAGAAATATAAGCAATTGTCCCTTCTAATATATTAGGATTGATCGAATTTTCTGTTTCTTGCGGTAACAAGGAGGCGATACTAAAGTCAATTAATTTGACTTGTTTGGTTTCGGGATTAATTAAGATATTACTGGGTTTAATATCTTTATGAATAATCCGCTCGCTATACAATATATATAAAATATTGCACAGTGCGATCGCTACTTCTAAAAAGTCCCTCAAAGATAGTAATTTTTCCGCTTTTAGTGCCCATTCGTGAAGAGAAATACCCCCAAAATCTTCCATGACTAAGGCATAGCCATTTCGATAGGGTTCTAGGCTATAGGTTTGGATGATTCCAGGTTTACAAAGGTTTTTAGTAATGGTATACTGGTTGCGAAACTGCACGAGTTCGCTGAATGTAGGGTATTCATTTTTCAACAGTTTGATGACAACAGGTAATCGATCGCTGGTACGGATAGCTCGATATACTAAGGTGCGACTTCCTGAATAAACTGTTTCGAGAATTTGATAGTCGAGAATTTGAACTGTTGTCTGACGGTTGCTATTTTGGTGAGAGTTATTAATAACCATTGTTCTTTGAGAATTTATGAGTAATCGAAGTGGAAATTTAACTGGTTTATTCTCCCTTAATAGGTAAGGTGATAATAAATTCTGTCCCTTGACCTAGTGTTGAGTTAACATGAATAGAACCGCCATGTTTTTCGATGACGATTTGACGAGCGATCGCCAATCCCAATCCCGTACCTTTACCGACAACTTTCGTCGTAAATAAATGGTCAAATATCTTTTGTATGACTGATTCATTCATCCCCTTGCCATTATCAGTAATAGTAATTTTTACCTCTTGATTTTCTACAAAAGTGGCAATTTTAATGCGATTAGGATTCGCCTTGATTTCCGCAAAGCTTCGTCCAATATTTGATTCATCCAAAGCATCTATCGCATTGGCAAGAATATTCATAAATACCTGATTTAATTGCCCAGGAAAGCAATTAATTGCGGGAATAATTCCGTAGTTGGTGGCAACTTCAATCGCCGGACGATTATCATTTGCCTTGAGGCGATGGCGTAAAATTAAGATCGTGCTATCGATCCCTTCATGGAGATCGAATATCTGCTTTCGATCGCTATCAGCACGGGAGAAAGTGCGAAGACTCTTGCTGATCGATGTGATGCGATCGCCTCCATCTTTCATTGCTTTAATCAACTTCGGCAAATCTTCTCGCACATATTCAAGGTCGATCGCTTCTAATTCCTCTTCAATTTCTGCTCCAGGTTGAGGGAATTTTTCGCCATAGAGATCGATTAAACCTAATAGATCGTTGATATAATCTTGGGCAGCACCGACATTGCCGACAATGCAACCAACAGGATTGTTGATTTCGTGAGCAACCCCAGCTACCAGATTGCCGAGGGCAGACATTTTTTCGCTTTGTACCAGTTGCAGTTGAGATTGTTCGAGCTGTTGGGCCCAGTCTTGTGATTGTTGATAGAGTCGAGCATTTTCTAAAGAAATGGCAGCTTGAGTGCAGAGGAAATTGAGGATGAGGATGCGATCGCTGATAAATACGCCTCTTGTGGTTCGGTTCTCTAAATATAGAATCCCAATGAGATGTCCTTGGTTAAGAATGGGCAAACACAACACACTCTGTGGCTGTTGGCGATTGAGATATTCATCAATCACAGGCAAGTCAGTTTTGATGTCGTCAATGACAACAATTTCTTGCGTATTTTTAACGTACTGAATTAACTTCAAGGGGCAGTTAATGTTGCCCTCGATCGGTTGCGTGCATAGTTCTGTTGCTTCAGGTGTAGCGATCGCTCTCACCTGCCATTGTCCATCTGTATTGGGCAAAATTAAGGCACAGAGAGATCCTCCAGAGTTTTGTAAAATAATTTGAGTCAGTTGGTGCAACAATTCATCGAGTTGAATCGTACTCGATAGTGCTTGAGAAGCTTTGATAATAGCGGCAAAATCGAGGGCAGTATTGATGCTGCTACTAGACGAGTGGTTGGTTTGGCTGGAGGAATGGAGCGATAAGGCGGGGTTAGCCAGCGTTGCTAAGGTTTCCAGAGGATTCAGAGTCAATGCTGCTTGTTGCAAGATCGGGCGCAACAAATCTGTATAGCGTTGTTCTAAATCGGCGACTTTGGCTTTGGCACCCCATTTGGCATAGCAATAATAGGCTTCTTGCATATAACCAACGGCAACTTTTTCTTTACCCCAGTCCAGGTAGAACTTAGCTGCAAGTTCATTGGCTAAAGCTTCTTCTTGGATGTAGCCGTTGGCTTTGGCTCCAGCGATCGCGCGATCGTACCAATCTCCTGCCTCATAATTCTTACCTAACACCCGACATTTTTCGGCTTCCACCAACTGGTATTTATGTAAGAAATTCATTGGTGCACGATCGGCAAGGAGCTTCAACGGCTGTTGATTATTAGCAATCTGCTCTAATAATTGCGGTTGCTGTGCGATCGCCGTTTGGGGGTAGATTGCCAGGGCGATCAGAGAATCATAAAAATAGAATAAGGGTTCCATAATCGTACCGCTGGCGGCTGGTAACCAGAGCTTAAATTGCTGTGCCGCCGTCATGGCTCGATCGAATCTACCAAAGCCATAGCAAAGCATCAATTGATTCACAAATAGGATTACTAATCCCGCCCCATTTTTTTGCGCTTCCATTTGCGATCTAAGATCGGCTTCGAGCAAAATGTACTCCCCCTGTTCCCCCCTTTGGGATCGCTGCCCCAACCAATACAGGACGGCCTGATGAATAATTCCACAGTAGTTGGTGGTGGTGGTTAGGTTTAACTGCCTCAAGCGACGATAAAACTCTGCGGCAATCTCTTCTGTCACCGTGAGAGACTCGCCACTTAGGTAATGGTGTGACGCATACATATAACCGCTATAGCCGACATATTCAAAGCTGCCAGAGGCCAACCCCGCTTGATGAGCCTCTAGTAAGATTGACAGGGAATTTTTTAAGGGGTGCTTCAAATGGAAGAGTACACCGCCCACACAAGTGTAAACCTTCGCTTTCAAGTCTTGAGAATTACTCCGATCCGATAGCCGCTGTGCCACTTCACCCAGTTGTGAGGCTTGCTCCACATCTTGTAGCAAGCAATTGACCAAAACACCGTAGGTGACGTAGGCGAATGCAGAAGAGGGCGCATTACCCAACTGAATCGATCGCCGCACCTGCTCCATCACCACCAGCGGATACAGCGTGGGTGCACTGGTGTAAGTAACAGACAAGAGGGCAGCTAAGATTTCCATTGTGGCTAGTTGCGTTAGATCCTGCATGACGGGCAAGTCTGCCAGCGATGCGATTGGCTGTTGTGCCACCAGGGTCATGGTGGCCTGTAACGCCTCACCAATCTCTGCTTCTGAGGCCTGCGTGGGCAAATGAAAGCCCAAGTCTGTCAGGGCTTGGATAGCAACAGTAAGCGCTCGATCAAATTGATTGCCTGTGGCGTAAGCTTGAATCCGCGCGGACTGAACCTTGATGCAATCCGTGATGGTGGCTTGGGAAATTGCGACGGCGGCCCATTGCTCCATCTGAGCGAAATCCCCTTGCATTGCTGCGACTTCGGTTGCTAGCTCGTACAATCCCAAGGCTAAGTCATAATCGGTTTGCCAAATCCCCTCCTCGACAAGGGCGATGCCTTGGTGATAGTATTTGGCAGCAGCATCCAAGGCACTCACCGCCTTCGCTTTGCGACCAGCGATCAGATTCAATTGAGCCAGTTCAAGGCACTGTTGTGGTTGTTCGATCGACTCAACCCCCATATTCAGATGACCGATCAGATCGAAAATAGACGACTCTAGCTCCTCCTGAGAAATCTGCTGTTTCAGGAGTTGCCCAATCGTCCAATGGGTCTTTTTTTTCTGGTCATCGGGAATCAGAGAATAGGCGGCTTGTTGAACGCGATCGTGCAAAAAGCGATAAGTGGGATTAGCCGCTACTTGAGAAACTGATGCAGTATCTGATTGAGTAAAAAACTTGTAAATTTCCTCCTTTGGAATAATCAAACCAAATTGTAATGATTGCCATAATGCTGTCGCCGCATCTTCTTTTGACTGCTCAGAAACGATCGCCAGGGTATTCAAATCAAACTGCGCCCCAATACAAGCCGCTAATTTCAGAATATTCTGAGTTTCTGTTGGCAATTTTTGTAATTGCAGTGCCATAAACTCCACCACATCATCAGTAATTGCCAAAGCTTTCACTTGAGCAATATCGCACTGCCACCCCCCCGTAGCCCCCCCTTGGTAAGGGGGGGTTGGGGGGGTAAATTGAATCAGTTCATCGACCTGTAACGCCTTCAGAAACTGCGTCGTAAAGAAGGGATTACCCTGAGTTTTTCGGTAGACCAATTCTGTCAACGGTTGAGCAATCGCTAATTCGCAATTGAGTGTATCTGCTACCAACTGATTGATATCTACTCTTGTTAACGGTTCTAAGGTGATGGTATTCACCGTCGCCCCAGTTTTGACAATCTCCTTTACAGTCAGGATGAATGGGTGAGCATTTGTCACTTCATTATCTCGATACGCACCCAAGAATAATAAATGTCCAGTCTCTGACATCAACAATTGCAGCAATTTCAGCGAGGCGGAATCTGCCCACTGCAAGTCATCCAAAAACATCACTAATGGATGTTCAATGCTCGTAAAAACTTGCACGAATTTGTGCATGAGCAGATTAAATCGATTTTGGGCAGCAGTTCCTGATAGTTCTGTCGCTGCTGGTTGAGTGCCAATAATCCTCTCTAGTTCGGGAATGACATCAATCAAAACTTGTCCGCTATCACCAACTGCTTGCATAATTTTGGTTCGCCAAGTTTGCAGTTGAGCATCAGATTCTGATAGCAATTGCGCCATTAAATCTTGGAAAGCTTGCACGAAAGCACTGAAGGGAATATTGCGTTGAAGTTGGTCATATTTTCCTTTGATAAAATAGCCCCTTTGCCGCACAATCGGTTTATGAACTTCGTTGACAACTGCTGTTTTACCAATCCCGGAAAAACCCGCTACCAGCATCATTTCTGTTGCACCAAGGCTGACTCTCTCAAATGATTGCAGGAGATTTTCTACTTCGATTTCTCGTCCGTAGAGTTGGTCAGGGATGATGAAGCGATCGCACACATCCCGTAGCGCAATTTCAAAGGTTTCAATCTGACCAGTTTCTGTTAGCCGATCTAAACAAGTTTCTAAATCAGATTTTATGCCTAATGCACTTTGATAGCGGAATTCGGCATTTTTAGCCATCAATTTGTTGACAATCTTCGAGAGGACATCCGGGATTTGTGGGTTAACTTCATGTACTAACGGTGCTGGTTTAGCAATATGACAATATACTAATTCCATCGGGTCGTTGGACCCAAAAGGTAACTCTCCGGTGAGTAATTCGTAGAAAGTGACACCTAAAGAATAAAAGTCAGTCCGGTAATCAATTCCTCGATTCATTCGGCCTGTTTGTTCGGGAGAAATATAAGCAAGTGTCCCTTCTAAGACGTTAGGATTGAGGAATGTTTGCGTTTCTCGTGGAAGTAATGATGCAATACTAAAATCGATTAATTTGACTTCTTTTGTTTCGGGATTAATTAAGACATTACTGGGTTTGATGTCTTTGTGGATGATGCGATCGCGATACAGTATATCTAAGATATTTGACAGTGCGATCGCTATTTCCAAAAAGTCCTTCAAAGACAGTGCGTTATTCTCTTTGATCGCCCATTCCTGAAGAGAAATCCCCCCAAAGTCTTCCATAACTAACGCATAGCTATTTCGATAGGGTTCTAGACTATAGGTTTGGATAATTCCAGCTTGACAAAGGTTTTTAGCAATGGTATACTGATTGCGAAATTGCACCAGTTCGCCAAAGCTAGGATAGTCATTTTTCAGCAGTTTGATAATGACAGGTAATTGGTCATGGGTACGGATAGCCCGATATACCAAAGTGCGACTTCCTGAATAAACTGTTTGCAGAATTTGATAGCTGGGAATTTGAACGGTTATATCGCCTTTGCTGTTTTGGTGGGAGTTATTCATAAGTGTTGTGCTTGGAAAAGACAAGGGTGACTAATTGGTTAGACGAGTCTGAAATATCGCAGGAAAGTTAACTTTTTTGTTAGACCCTAGTGGGTAAGGTGATAATAAATTCTGTTCCTTCTCCTAGTATAGAGTTGACCTGAATAGAACCGCTATGTTTTTCGACGACAATTTGACGAGCGATCGCTAATCCTAACCCCGTGCCTTTACCCACCGCTTTAGTGGTAAATAAATGGTCAAATATCTTTTGCTTGACTACTTCAGTCATTCCCTGACCGTTATCAGCAATACTAATCTTCACCTGGTTATCTACCAATGAAGTTTTAATTTTAATTTGGTTAAGATTGATCTGAATTTCTTCAAAACTTCTACCTATACTTGATTCATCTAACGCATCAATAGCATTGGCTAGAATATTGATAAATACCTGATTTAATTGACCGGGAAAGCAATCAATTTTAGGTAAATTTCCATACTCAGTTACCACTTCAATAGCCGGACGGCGGTCATTAGCTTTCAATCGATGTTTGAGAATTAAAATTGTACTATCAAGGCCTTCATGGATATTAAATGGTACTTTATAATCTCGATCGGCACGAGAGAAAGTGCGGAGTGAAGTGCTGATGTTGTGGAGGCGATCGCAAGCTATTTCCATTGCATCAATGACTTTAGGAAAGTCTTCTAAGGTATAATCTAAGTCAATTTCTTCCGCATGGTCAATAATTTTATCATTGGGAATTAGGAGGATTTCTTGATACAATCTCAAGTGTTCGATTAGCTCAGCAAGAGTCGGTTTAGCTTGTTTGAGACTAGCAGAAATAAACCCCAAAGGATTATTCATCTCATGGGCTACTCCAGCGACAAGATTACCTAATGCTGACATTTTCTCACTTTGGACAATGTGCAATTGTGCCTGTTGTAAAGCTTGCACAGCTTGTTCTAATTCTTGAGATTTTTGCAGGATGGCTGACTCAGCTTGTTTGCGATCGCTAATATCTCTAATAATTGTGGAAAAATACTCTAACTCCCCATCCATTGATTTGTGGGAAAGTATAAGTTGAGAAACGGGAATTTCCCGTCCATTTCGATCGATAACCGCTGTCTCACCCACCCAAATACCAGAGCTGATAGCTGCGGGCAATCCCTGATTTACAATTATCTCTGTTGCCCAGTCTGGGTGATATTTGTGGATTTCAGTACCCTTCGCTCCCGCCTCATTGTCTAAACCTAAAAAATGCCGCCAAGCTCGGTTGAGATAAAGATTTTTACCAGTTGGATCGGCAGTGCCAATTAAGTCTGGCGTGCTTTCTAGAATTGCCAAAAGACGGGTTTGTTCAGCTTCAATGTTTTTGCGATCGCTAATATCAATCACCACCCCATCCCAGAGAATAGATCCATCAGCTAGTCGCTCTGGTCTAGCAGTAGATTGAATCCATTTCACGGTTCCTGAAGGCAGAATAATGCGCCATTCTTGATCGAATGGTGTGAGATTTTGGGCAGAGTAGGCGATCGCTTTTTCAATAGCTAGATTATCATCAGGATGATGCAGGGTGTAAAGGCTATAAGTTCCTGTCATCACCAATTCTGGCTCTACCTCATACAAGTCCAAACAACCAGAACTAACGTAGGGGGTAGAAATTGAACCATCCGCCGCCAGACGAAATTGGTAGACCATACCAGGGATATTATTCGCCAAATTTTGGAAGCGGGTTTCAGTAGCCTGCAATTTGGTTAGAGATTGCGTTAACTGTTGAGCATAGTTCTGGGAATTTCGATAAAGTTGGGCATTTTCCAGAGAAATTGCCGCTTGAGCGCAAAGCAAATTCAGCAACTCGACGCGATCGCTGGTAAAGCTTCCCACCATCAGATTATTTTCTAAATATAAAACTCCTATCAACAATCCTTTATTCAAAATTGGGCTACAAAAAACGCTTTTAGGCTGGTGTTTTTGAATGTAACTATCACCAGCAAACTGACAATTTATCCCCGCATCCGCCAGAACCAGAGGTTTCAACGTCCGCTTGACAGTATTCACCAAACTAATCGCGACATCAGAGCTTAATTCTAGGGGAATTGATGGTAATAGTTGTGGTGATATTCCCTGTTCTACAAGGGCTACTAATTTTAAATCCAGCTCTTGTTTGAGTAGTAAAATACACTTAGTTGCCCCAGCATTGGTCATGACTATTTCTAGGAGAGTAGTTAGGAGTCGATCTAGTTCAATTTCCCCAGAAATAGCTTGAGAAGCTTTGAGCAGAGTTGCCAAATCTAGCACTTCAGAGATGCTGCTAGAGGTTTTGGTAGAAGAGATTGTTCCCAGTGCGATCGTTTCTTTCAAGGATTCAGCACCACCAGATTGTTGAACAATAGGCACGAAGAGTTGAGGATAACGTTGTTCTAGATCGGTAACTTTGGCTTTAGCTCCCCATCGGGCATAACAGTAGTAGGCTTCAGTCATGTAGACTTGAGCAATTTTTTCTTTACCCCAATTGAGATAAAATTTGGCTGCAAGTTCATTGGCGATCGCTTCTTCATTGAGATATCCATTTTCTTTAGCTCCGGCAATAGCGCGATCGTAAAAGTCAATTGCTTCAGCTTTATTGCCGAAAATACGATATTTTTCTGCGGAGATCAGATCGAGCTTATGTTGATAATTTGTAGGTGCAGAATCTGCCCACTTCTGTATTTTTTCTACATTAGATTGAATCTTTTCAATAATGCTGCTGCTTTCAGAACCCGATGCGTTTGCTAATCTAGCTAGTTGGGTGAGGGAATCGTAAAAATAAAATACCCCCACTACAAAATTGGCGGTCACGCCTCTTAAGTATGTTTCGGCTGCTGCTGCATTCTCAACTGCCTCCACAAACTGCTCGAACAAGTAGGAAAGAATTAGTTTATTAAAGTAAATATAGAAAATAGCAGTTGCATCATTAGCTTGTTGGTGTAGTGGCAGCATCATTTGCTCGTCATAGATATTACCACTCAACTTCGTTGGCTGTTCGACTTGCTGAGTCAAATTTAAAATGGCTTGATGCAAAATCTGATTAAAATTTAGGGAATTGACCTGTTTTACTTGAGCTAATGCTTGGTTATAGCTAGTAATTTCCCGTTCCAATGCTGACAGCTCATTTCCAGCTAGATAGGCATGATAAACGTAGATGTAGGTAGATAAGGCGGCAAATTCTAAATCTCCTGTTTCTACACCAATTTCTCTAGCGTAGAGTTTTTCTGGTATGAGAAAGCGGTCAGTAATATCTCCTTGTCCTAAGCCAAATTCCTGAATATCACCCGTTTCTTGTAATTGAGACAAACAAATCTCTAGATCGTGTTTTAGTCCTAATGCACTCTGATACCGATCTTCGGCATTTTTCGCCATCAGCTTACTGACTATTGCTGATAAAACTAGAGGAATTTCTGGCTTAATTTCATGAAGGGGTATGGGTTGTTTGGCGAGATGACAATGCACCAATTCCATTGCCTCGTGAGAGATAAATGGTAACTGTCCTATCAATAATTCATAAAAAGTCACTCCCAGGGAATAAAAGTCACTGCGATAGTCAATGCCTCGATTCATTCTCCCGGTTTGTTCGGGAGAGAGATAGGCTAAGGTTCCTTCTAAAATATTGGGATTCTGGATTTCTTGGGTTTCGCGTGGCAATAGGGAAGAAATACTAAAGTCAATTAGTTTAAGTTGTTTGGTGTCGGGATTAATAAGAATATTAGCGGGTTTAATATCATTGTGAATGACGCGATTTTGATAGAGATAGTTAAGAATATCTGTCAGTTGTAGCGCTAGGGGGAGAAATTCTATTAAAGATAAAGATTTATTATTGTGGTTTTTATTTGCTATAGTGAGATAAGTAGAGAGGGAAATTCCACTAAAATCCTCCATAATCAGGGCATAGCTATTGTGGCATGATTCTAAAGTCAGAGGTTTAACAATATTGGGGAAATCAAGATTCTTGGCAATGGTATATTGATTGCGAAACTGGACAAGTTCATTGAAATTGGGGTATTCATTTCGTAATAGTTTGATGACAACGCTCGTACCATCGCTTTCTCGAACACCGCGATAAACGATAGTACGATGGCCTATATAAATTTGTTCTGTGATGCGATACCCAGGTAGGTGAGTGATAACATCCATTTTCCCGCCCTAAAAAAATTAGTGAGTACAAGTTATAGTTTATCAACTAAATCTGAAACCAGCCGCAATTGATACTAATGTCTTTAACTTGATAGATTTTAGATCGTGACGATCGTTAATGTGATTTACCTAAGTTGTATAAGCATTGAAAATCGTTGTGTAGCAAGAGTTATGGCTAACTTTCCGGTGGAGTGTAAATGGGGAATCAATTAGGTCAAAAAGCACAAAGCTTTCTTGGTACGGATATCCCACTAGGAATAGACCTGAAAGCTGGCTGCCCAGTGGAGAGACAAAGCGGTAAATTAGAAGTATTGAATATTAAGGGTCTTATGCACAGAAAACTGCTTTCAACCATGAAACCGCTTTTGAAACCTTTATTTGCGATCGCGCTGGTACTCGTTTTGGCTCTGGGTCAGGCTAACGATGCAATGGCGGCTCGTAGTGGCGGCCGCATCGGTGGCGGTTCTTTCAGTTCTCCGTCGCGCAGTTATTCGTCTCCTAGCCGTACTTACAGCTCTCCGGGAGGGGGTTACTATCCCGGCGGTGGCTATTATCCCGGCGGTGGTGGCTTCGGTTTTCCCTTCTTGCTTCCTTTCTTTGGCTTCGGAGGCGGGTTTGGGGGATTGTTTACGATTTTGATTTTTATTGCGATCGCTAACTTCGTAGTTTCCACCTTCCGCCGCGTTGGAGAGGGAACAGACGAACTAGGCTACACGAGCAACCCCAGCGTTTCTGTTGGTCGCCTACAAGTAGGTTTGCTCTCAGACGCTCGCAATTTACAAACAGAGCTCGACCAATTAGCCGAAACTGCTGATACTGGTACAGCCATCGGCCGCGCTCAACTCCTGCAAGAAGCAAGTCTGGCCTTGTTGCGCCATCCCGAATATTGGGTTTATGCTGGAGCCGAATCTCAGCAAGCTCGGTTAGAAGCTGCTGAAGCTAAATTTAACCAAATGTTGCTGGCAGAAAGGAGCAAATTTACTGAAGAAACGCTCTCTAATGTTAACAACCAGTTAAGGCAAGCGGCTAATAACAAATCTCTGCCATTCCCTCAACAAGATGGGGAATTAGTTAGTCAACCTGACTTGAGTCAAGGCCCAGGCGAATACATCGTGGTGACAATTTTGGTAGGTACCGAAGGAGCCCTCCAACTACCTGCGGTCAAAAATTCCGAGGATTTGCGCCAAGCTTTGCGTCAGATTGGTGGAATCTCAAGCGATCGCCTTCTGACTGTCGAGGTTCTCTGGACACCTCAAGCCAGCGGCGACACCTTGACCTCTGACGATATGTTAGCTGGCTACCCCGACCTCACATTGGTCTAGCACCAAATCTGCCCCAAATTCTTAGGCGGGGCGAAAATTTAAGATCGGATTTACCATCCTCGAACTCTTGCCGCTGTCCTGGCCCGAAAGGAACCGCCGGGACAGCAGCGTTATCAATAGTTTTGGTAAATCCTCAAAATATGGTTAAACCAGTGTTATTATTGATAAATTCTGGCAATTCAAGTGCAACAGCTATTCAGTTCAGAGGTGTACGGGCGTTGTGCATAAAACTTATATTAATAAGGTGCATACTAGGAAGTCAGTTCACAGGGAAAAGTTGCGTAGGCATAGCCAATCGCAGGCATCGCACTCCCTCTGGTTGATATAAAAGATAATGTACAGAGTTTACCAGTAGAGGAGCAGTGATCCGGAGCCACATCTATGACCGACCGCAGGAAAAAAGCGCTTTTTATTTTAGGTGAATTAAACAATGACGACCTAGACTGGATTATCCAAAAAGCCAAAAAGGAAATTCTCCAGCCAGGTGCGACTTTGATCTACGAAGGCAGACAAATCGATGCTCTGTACATCGTCTTAAAGGGTACTTTGAGTGTATTAATCGATCCTGAAGGCCACAAGGAACTCGCCCGAATCTCAGGCGGGGAACTTGTCGGTGAAATTTCTTTCATTGATACCCGCCCGCCTTTAGCAACAGTCAAAGCGATAGAAGAAACTCATGTATTAGCTATTCCTCGACGGCAGCTAGTTACTAAAATCCAACACGATACAGGTTTTGCTTCCCGATTTTATTATGGAATTTCTCTCTGTCTTTCAGACCGAATGCGCGGTACTGTTCGGCGTTTAGAATACGGACGAAGTATAGACGAAGGAGATACAGAAGAGGAAGATGTAAATCCTAGTGTACTTGACAATTTAGCCTTAGCTCAAGCCAAATTTAATTGGCTGATGCAAAATGCAAGAGGGTAAACAATTGAGGGAACTTAAATAACTTTCAGATAAATATTTTATTCGTCCTTAATCCTGTCTCTAAAACTATTGCTATGGAACAGATCAATTTGATAACGCTCTGTATCGTAATTGCAGCCGTATTGGGGATTGGATTAGGAGCGATGACTTGGGCTTACCTTGGCAAAGGCAGCATTTCTGTACTTTTCCAAGAGCCTATTTCTAGTTTACCTCAACTTCCAGCCACAGATGCCGGAAGCAAAGCTGGTGTTTATTTCCAGCAGGGCATAGATGCTTACAAATTAGGTAATTATCGACAAGCAGCAGAGCAATTTAACCAAGCTATTGAACTTGTTTCTACTTTAGCAGAAGCCTACCACAATCGAGGACTAGCATTTGCAAATTTGCGCTCTGATGATGATGCTGTTACCAATTTACTCAAGGCGAGTGAATTATATCAAGAGCAAAATCAGGGCGAGGCAATTGCTATTATCAAACAAAATTTTGAGGCTTTAAAAAAGCGGAAGATGGAACGAGAAAAGCGGTAATTGGTAATGGCTAATGGTTAATGGCTAATGGTTAATGGCTAATGGGTAATGGCTAATGGCTAATGGGTAATGGCTAATGGCTAATGGCTAATGGCTAATGGCTAATGCCAATTCTCCAAATTATTGAGACAATCTGCATTGTTGAGTTAACTTCAGAAGATCGACATCCTGCCTCCTGCCTCCTGCCTTCTTCCTCTTAACTAGCTAGTAACGCCGATATTTCTTTGCGATCTGCTTCTATTTGGTCAATTTTCAAAATCAGCGACTTTTTGTCAGGAGCAACTAATCGAAAATTAGTTAAAGCATCATAAGCTTCCCACTCTTGAGTAACATCGACATCTTGCCACAAAAACCAATCTTGATAAATTTCGCCATCATCAATATCACCGCAGAGAGAAAGCCAGTCATCTCCTCCCAAAGATTCTATATCTTGCGCTACTAAATCAAACCATGCCTTAGCAATACAGGCATCAAGAGAATCGTTATAATAAACAGAGTCAGACTGAATAGGAGTTTCGGGAAAACAAAGTGTAGATTTCATGGGTAGTTCCTTTTTTCTATAGTCCTACTTTATGAAAAATCTCTCCAAAATAGTATGTCCAAAATGACACTATTTAGACCTCCACATTCCCAATCTCTGGAAACAAGGGCTCTGCAATGTAGCTGAAATCCTGATACTGTTTAACTTGAGATTAGGTTAGGCAGAGGCAAAACTAGAGACTGGCTGTAGACGATTTCCCAACTGGTACACCCAGCGATCGCCAATACTTATAGGACTTACGCATTGGAACCGCAGTATAAGGGTTTGAGATTGCTTCACTGCGTAAGCGCTACGCGCAGGCTACGCCAACGCAATGACGGAATTATGTTGTATCTGTGTAAGTCCTGACTTATAATCTTTCTTTATCAATACTCCGCACAGTTTTAAGCCGTAATAACATTTCCAACCCTCACTTCCTGCAAAAACCCTAACTTTCAGGGAAACTTCAGGTTAATCTTTAATTTTTCACTTCTATAGCAACCGCCAAGACCATTAGGGCATTCTAAATCGATCGAACCGTTCGGCAAGTTCGGCAAGCGCGATCGCGACGAAGCTCTTACTTTTATTCTCTTTCCTTTCTTACCCTTCTTTCCATTCTTCCCCTAAGTTTACTCTCTTCCCTTCTTTCCCTAACTTTATTCTCTTCCCCTTCTTTTCCTCTTCTTCCCTAGCCCTGAGCATCCTAGCCCCTAGCCCCTAACCGCTGAAAGCGGTTGCTATAACTGAGAACTTCGATCGCTCACACGCCAAAATTAAGCATAAAATTAATTCAAAGTTGAACAACCGCCGCAAAATGCCTACCTCCTTCTCAGACGCAAAAAACCTGCTCTCAGACTTAATGGCACGCTACTCGCGCCAAGTCGATTACTTAGCAATACGACTAGAAGAAGCCGAAGGAACCGATATCCTACTACGGGGAGACAAAATCGAAACCCTCAGCGAAGGTATTTCCATCGGCGGACAAGTTAGAGCTTGTCACAAAGGTGGCTGGGGCTTTGCCAGCTTCAACCAGCTTTCTGGACTAGCAGCAAGAATCGAAGAAGCGATCGCGGCCGCCCAACTCATCGGTTCTGAAGAAACTATCCTCGCCCCCGTCGCCCCCGTTCAAGACACCTGCATCCTTCCCCTCACAGGCACAGATCCCCGCCACATACCTCTAACTCAGAAAAAAGGCCTATGCGATCGCTACGGTGAAATCCTCCGCAGCGTCGATCCTCACATCGCCACCATCTCCGTCCGTTACAGCGACAGCACCCAACGCATCATCATCGCTACCTCCGAAGGCACCCTCCTCGAACAAGCCTGGGCCGATATGGAAATGCGCTTCGCCGCCACCGCCCGTAACGGCGAAACCGTCCAAACCGGCCGCGAAACCACAGGCTCCCGCAAAGCCTACGAAGACCTTACAACTTTAGACGATCAAGTTCGCAGCGCCGCCCAACGAGCCGTAGACTCCCTAGCCTTACCCCCCGTTACAGGCAACACCTACACCGTCGTCATCGACCCCATCCTCAGCGGATTATTCGTACACGAAGCCTTCGGCCACCTTTCAGAAGCAGACATGGCCTACGAAAATCCCGACATCTTGGAAGTCATGACCCTCGGCCGCAAGTTTGGCCCCGACGAATTACAAATATTCGACGGTGCAGCTCCTCCCGGCCACCGAGGTAGCTACTTTTACGACGACGAAGGCACACCGGCCACCACTACCCAATTAATCAAAGATGGCGTATTAGTCGGCCGCCTCCACTCCCGCGAAACCGCTGGCAAATTAGGCGAAGCCGTCACAGGTAATGCCAGGTGTTTAAATTACCATTTTCCGCCTATAGTCCGCATGACAAATACCTGGATTGAGTCAGGGAAAACACCCGTACCAGAGTTATTTACCGACATTAAAGAAGGAGTTTATGCCCGCAACTGGCTGGGTGGCATGACTAACGGGGAAATGTTCACCTTCAGTGCTGGCGAAGCTTGGATGATTCGCAATGGTGAATTAGCCGAGCCCGTGCGTGACGTTACGCTTTCTGGGAATGTGTTTACAACTTTAGCCGACATTGAAGCGATCGGCGATGACTTTTATTGGGATGAATCCGGCGGTTGTGGCAAAGGTGGACAAGGTGGTTTACCCGTTGGTTGCGGCGGCCCCAGCCTCCGAATTTGTAATATTGTTGTTGGCGGAGAATCTGCGGAAATTTAAAGTTATGGAAGTAGTAAACGAAGAAGATTTTACCCCAAAAAAACAAATTTCCTCCAATCTTTGAGATTGGAGGATTCTTTAGGAAATGGGGGGGCATAGTATCCGATCCAAGGCTTTTGAAAATCAATTTGAGAATCAAATTTTTTGAGCTGAACTGTCTCGGCGGCCACACCCTTGAGTAGGAGTATCCCCGCAACTTCCGGTACTGGTTTCTTGAGCTAAAAGCATTTTTTGGGAAGCCTGCAATAGTTGCTCAGATATTGAATGATTCTCAAGTTTTTGGGAGGGAATCATTGCCCCAGCGAATAGAGCCGCAAATAAAGTAACTCGGAGGAAATTGTACATAGCGGGGTTTTGGATCGGAGTTTATACTTACTAATACAAACTCCCAGTTAGCCCATCCGGGAACTAACTGGGAGTCACGCTTAAAAAAATAGGAATCAATCACGAGTTTGACTAAAGACCAAGGCTTTTGATTACTTCTAGCAAGATCTATTCCTCACAACTGCGCTAGGCTTGACTCGTGATGACACAATAGGTTGTTCTTGCCTAAGTCCTAAAAAATTTAAAGGGTAGCGAATGCTACAAACGAGTAGAAAAGCCTAAATGCCTAATACAAGAACTCAGCAAATTTCAGTTATTTAATGCTAAATTCTAGATTTTTATGGCTTCATCGCCCGCTACCTCGCTCAGGCGAGACATTATTCTCGTTATTTGCTTGAACTGTGTGATTATCTGCTTGAGCTGTTAATAATTCTTGGAAATGCTTACTGTCGGAAGATACAGATGAAACGGGTTCAAAGCTTTGACTACGAACTGTTGTACCAATTAATAACAGGCTTGAGAGGAGGAGGGAAGTGTAAAAGCGCATAGTATAGTAGTGTCCGTGTTAGAGTGTCTAATTCTTGATACGGACTTTGTGCTATGCCTTCCGGCTAAAAAAATAAAATCATGGAGAGAGAGATTTAGAGCGAGGAGAGATTCGATCGGAAATCCATTAAAAATTAAAAATTAAAAATTAAAAAAGCTAGAATATAAGTTGGGTACATCCCAGCATAATTCAACTTTTTGTTAACGGTTAACAGTTAACAGTTAACTGTTAACCGTTAACTGTTAGTTGCTAAGTTCGACTAACAACTAACAACTAACCACTAACAATGATTACTTATTACCGGCAAGCAAACCAAATTTAATTAAGCCTTGCTGATAGCCATCGCGCATTAAACCCAAAGATAGGGCACCTTGAATAGTTGACCAACCCGAAAGCAGCAAATTAATAATAACCAAGGGGTTAAAAGTTGAATCAATCACAACATCCCAAAAAGGTGCGACCGCTGTTGACCAGTCTGCTGTCCGAATATTTGTGAAAGATAAGTTCTGGGCAATTGCTTCGTACTCTGGCAGCGAAATTACGTAAGGTAAAGCATACACTCGGTAAATTTCTGCTAACTGTTTTCTTTCCTTATCTGTTAGCTGTCCTAAATTTCCTGTTAGCGGACGGTGACACCAAGTAGCCATCATCAAAGTTCCACCAGGCTTAAGCACGCGATAGCATTCTTGCAAAAATCTAATCTTATTGGGCATATGTTCGCCACTTTCTAGCGACCACACTAAGTCAAATGAATTGTCAGCAAAAGGCAAATTTAAAGCATCTGCCACCTGAAAATTAGTACGATTTTCTAGGCCTGCTACTTGAGCTCGTTCCGCCGCTCTATTTGCTTGTACAGGGCTTAAAGTAATGCCAGTAACAGCAGCATTAAACTTTTCTGCTAAATAGAGAGAACTGCCACCAATACCACAGCCAACATCAAGTATATTAGCTGCCGAGGAGACAGAGGCCCAAATCAGGAGTTCTTCAATCAAGTCAATCTGTGCTTGGCGGCGTTCTTTTTTTAGATTACCCTCAAGCCCATAGTAGCCGTGGTGCATATGTTCGCCCCAAACCTGTTCCCACAGACCGCTGGAAGCGTCGTAAAATTGCTGGATTTGCTGGTAAAGTGTCGAAGTCATCGCACCGTTGTAAGCTATTAAAAGGTTTCTCTTGTCCATTGTCTACTGTTTCCTAAATTTTGTCATTTCTTCCCTTTTATTTGTGTAGACTAAAACCTATTGACAAATTACCAACAATCAATTAGTAACTACTAATGACTGTCTCGCGAACTATTTGCCTTGGCTTTCTCGCTGTCATTACCGCAGGTGCTATCTTGCTGGCGATGCCTTTTTCAACCAGTGACGGGACATGGAGCGATCCTGTAACGGCTTTGTTTACTTCAACCTCTGCTGTATGCGTTACTGGCTTGTCAGTTGTTGATGTGGGAAAATATTATTCTTTTTGGGGGCAAGTTTGTCTAGTTGCCTTGGTACAAGTCGGTGGTTTAGGCTACATGACAGCTACTACTTTCTTGCTGCTATTATTAGGTCGCAAGTTTGGTTTAAAAGACAAAGTTGCCCTGCAACAATCCCTGGATAAATCAGGATTGGCTGGCGTGGTGCAGTTGGTGAAATCAATTCTGGCAACAACGGTTTTATTTGAATTGACAGGAGTCTTTTTGCTACTGTTAGTATTTGTGCCAAAATTTGGGTTTTATGGGGGGTTGTGGTCGTCCGTATTTCACAGCATAAATGCCTTTAATAATGCTGGTTTTAGTCTCTATTCCGATAGTTTGATGGGCTATGTTGACTCGCCTTTGGTCAATTTTGTGATTACTATCTTAATTATCTTCGGTGGGATTGGCTATCAGGTAATTATGGAAATGTACCTGTGGACGCGCGATCGCCTCTCGAAAAGTCATGCTTGTATTATTTTCCCCCTGAATTTCAAGGTGGTTACTAGCACAACTATCGCACTCCTAATTTTTGGAACCTTAGCCTTTTTATTGCTAGAATTTAACAATCCTGCCACTTTCGGCCCTCTCAATTTCGGTCAAAAAGTGATGGCGGCTTGGTTTCAATCTGTCACTCCCCGTACTGCTGGGTTTAATACAATTGATATTGGCAAAATGACTCAGCCTGCCTTATTTCTGACAGTGTTACTCATGTTTATCGGTGCTAGTCCCGGTAGTACGGGTGGTGGGATTAAAACCACAACTTTTAGGCTATTGTTTAGCTGTACTGAAGCTGTTCTCGAAGGTAAAGAAGAAGTACAGTGCTATCAGCGCCAAATCCCTCAAGCATTGATTTTGAAAACTGTTGGTGTAGTGTTCGGCTCGCTGGTAGTGGTGATGACAGCTACAATATTAATTGAGTTAGCCAATCCAGAATTAGAATTTATGCCAGCATTGTTTGAGGCGGTGTCAGCTTTTGCTACTGTTGGTCTATCGACGGGGATTACAGCTAAACTTTCTTTATTGAGCAAACTGGTTGTGATTGTGACGATGTACATTGGTAGGGTCGGCGTGTTACTACTGATGGGAGCAATTTTGGGAGATCCGAAACCCTGTAATTTCAAATTCCCGGAGGAAAATTTATTGGTGGGATAGTCTGGTTTTTGATAATCTAGAAGTTGGGTTTTTACCCAGACAATTTTGTATTAGCTAGCAAAAATTCGTAGGAGGCTGCGCTTTCTCTGCTGAAACCTGAAAAGTAAGAGTTCAAGCGCTGAATATCAGTGTGAATCTGTCGTCTTTAAACTTTTTCCGCAGTTTGCGGACAGACAATAAGCAATTTGCTGTGATTGGATTAGGCCGTTTTGGTCGCGCTGTTTGTGAGACACTGCACGGCTTAGGCTATGAAGTGCTAGGTGTTGATACAGATGAAAAGAAAGTAACGCAGATTTTGAGCGATCAAATAGCGGCTCATGCTGTGGAATTAGACTCAACTGAGCCTACTGCTCTGAAAGAAGCTGGGATTTTTGAGTTTGATACGGTGATTGTGGCGATTGGGAATTACTTAGCAGAAAGTATTACCACAACTCTGAATCTTAAGGAAGGTGGGGTTGCTCATGTAGTGGCAAAAGCTTCTTCGGAAACTCACTTGAAACTGTTAACGAAAGTGGGGGCAGATCATGTGGTGTTTCCCGAACGAGAAATGGGTTGTGCTTTGGCGCGAATTCTCACGAAACCAAGTATTTTAGAGCGCTTCGATCTCGATCCGGATCATAGTATTGTGGAGATGCTTGTTCCTGAAAAGTTTGATGGCAAAACGATTGCTGATTTGGAACTCCGCCGTAATTATGGTTTGAACCTGATCGCCGTTAGCTATGCGAATAAGTTTGAGATTAATCCCCAGCCAACGCAACGTCTGAGAAAGGGGTCGGCAATGGTGGTGATTGGCTCGAATAAAGATATTAATCGTTTGCCGATTTAGAAAGCTAAGAGTTGGGAAAGCCAAGAGGAGAAAAATTTAGACCTGTTTCAGGAGTCAAAAGTCAGAAGTTAGCATGAACTATTTTTACTAAGTGAATTCTTGTTCTTAATGCTGACTTCTGAATTCTGAATTTTTTCTAATTTTCTTGAGGCAATCTATTTTTTATATCGTCCATTAATGCTTAAGAGTTTTAATGGAATCTTATAAAAATAGTTTGCCCAAAGCGAGGACAGCGATCGCGAGACTGACTTTGATCGGCCAAGGAGATAGAGCAACAAACCAAATCAAACACACTAAGCTAGCGATCGCAGCTAGAGGCCCCGGAATCCCGTCAAGGGTTTTCTTGTCAGTCCCTAATGCGATCGCGGCAGCAATCAAAAACAGTATCAGGGGAATTAGAGAATTTAGGATCATAGTTTTTACCCAGTGAGTAAATTGTTATATCCCAAACTACCTATTATAAACCATTTCGAGCATCCTTCGTTAGAATTACCTGATGGGGTGATTTTAAGTTAATATTTGTTTGCCAAGGGAGAGAGAAATTATTATGCTGGGTAAATTTTTTCATAAACCAGAACCAGAACAAAGCGATCGCGTCCCCCCCGGTCAACACTTAACACAAGGCTTTCCGGTGTTGACCTATGGCGATACTCCCCAGATTAGCACTGACGAATGGCAACTAAAAATCTGGGGAAAGGCAAAAGAAGTGACTTTCAGATGGTCAGACTTAATGGCTATGCCTCAAAGTAATTTTACTGCCGATTTCCACTGCGTCACCCATTGGTCAAAACTAGACGTAGAGTGGACTGGGGTAAAGGTGACAGACTTTATGACCTATGTAGAAGTAGATCCCACAGCCGTCCATATTATGGAGCACAGCTACGGCGGCTACACTACGAATATTGCGATCGCAGACTTCCTGCGAGAGGAGAACTTCTTTGCTCACACGGTATTTGGGGAACCCTTAACCCTCGATCATGGTGGGCCCATGCGGCTGGTAGTACCTCACCTTTACGCCTGGAAAAGCGCTAAATGGATTAACGGCCTGGAGTTTTTGGACAAAGAAGAATTAGGATTCTGGGAGCGTAATGGCTACCATCACCGGGGCGAACCTTGGGCCGAAGAACGCTACAGCAGTGTTTAGCTCTTGATATCCTACGCCCCAAGGGTGGGATTCTGAAGCTAGATGACAGAATTTAACCGCATTCCTGTTTAAGAAACTTAAACAGCCTCGTTTTTCTGGATTGTTCTAGATTTTTGGAAGTTGTTAAATATTTTGAAATATTTGCTGAGCAGGGTTTAGTGGTAATTTTAAATAATATCTGTAACTGTAAGCTGCTAAGTCACCTTTTAAAGACAAGCGATATTGGCAGTCGGCAATTTATGTTAAATGGTAATGTTAAGCAATGAAATTTAGCGAACTGTTACAAAAACTTACTTTAGTTTCCAGCCACAGCCCGATCGGTGGTGAGAATCCCGATCCAGAAATTACTGGTGTGGCCGCAGTTGATGAGGCAAAGGTTGGTTCCCTCAGCTATATAGAAGGTGGTAAATTTGCGGCTTTTGTGGCCAAAACTGGTGCTTCCGCTTTGATTTTGCCAATGGATGAAACCCTTCAAGCAGCATCTACCCAGCGAGGAATTGCTTGGATGGCGACAGCAGATCCCAGGTTATTGTTTGCGGAAGCGATCGCTCTTTTTTATCAACCATTTCGACCCACTGCCGAAATTCATCCTACGGCGATCGTACACCCAACTGCGGAAATTGGCACAGATGTGTACATTGGGCCTCACGTTGCTATTGAAGCAGGAGTGAAAATTGGCAATGGAGTTTGCCTTCATCCCAATGCGGTAATTTATCCAGCAGTGGAAATAGGCGATCGCACAGTTTTACACGCTAATTGCACTATCCACGAACGTACTAAGATTGGGGCAGATTGCGTAATTCACTCTGGTGCAGCGATCGGTTCTGAAGGCTTTGGTTTTGTACCCACGCCGACTGGTTGGTTCAAAATGGAACAATCTGGCTGTACTGTCTTAGAAGATGGTGTTGAAGTTGGTTGTAATAGTACAATTGACCGTCCCGCTGTGGGAGAAACCCGGATTGGCCGCAATACAAAACTTGACAATTTAGTACATATAGGTCACGGCTGCCAAGTAGGTCAAAATACGGCAATAGCTGCCCAAGTTGGCATGGCTGGCGGGGTTAAAGTTGGTAATAATGTGCTGTTAGCGGGTCAAGTAGGAATTGCTAATCAAGCAAAAATAGGAGATGGTGCGATCGCCACTGCTAAAGCTGGAATTCATAGCGATGTCCCCGCAGGGTCTATTGTGACCGGCATTCCAGCAATTCCCCACAAATTATTTCTCAAGGCCGCAGCTATTTATAGCCGCTTACCTGAAATCTACCATTCCCTCAAGCAACTCCAGCGCCACGTAAATTTAAAGGATTAGGGAACTGCGACAGATTTATCTTACCCAAATAGACGAACTGGGAAGTAAAAAAAGATTTTTGCTAAAACTGATAAGTTTGAGTATATATTTTTGATATTGCTCTCAATCAGCATAAAAGTCTATTAAGCAATCACCAGGATTGAAGGATATTTCGTAAGACCATGACTGAAACTGCAACATCTCCACTCATAGGAAGGGCTCTCCTTCAAAAAGTAAAAGAACTATCCCACTTGCCTCGGCGAGAAACCGCAAAGCTGTGCGGATATTACTCGACGACAAAAAACGACTCGACCCGCGTTAACATGACGGATTTTTACGACGCGGTTTTGGCGGCTAGGGGAATTCCCTTAAGTCCAGAAAATATAAAAGACGGGCGCGGCCGAGAAGCGACTTATCATGTCAGCGTTCACAAAAACGGTCAAATCGTGATTGGTTCGACTTACACTGAATCGATGGGATTAAAACCGGGAGACGAGTTTGAAATCAAACTGGGCTACAAACACATTCACTTGATACAGTTGGATGCTGTTAAGAGTCGAGGTCAAAATGATGAAGATTCGGAGGAAGTAGAGGAAGAGGAAGAGGAAGAAAATTCTGAGGAGTAATACAAAGGTGGTAGAAATGGGTCTGCGATTTTAGCAAGTGAGATATAGCTAGGGACTAGGGGCTAGGGGAAGAAGGGAAGAAGGGAACAGCATCTATGGTGGCAGGAAATCAGAACGTCCTAACTGCCAAGAAGGTTGTTATAAATCGGGAAGGGGAGACTTTTGAGTTGACTGGAGGCGATCGCGCTGGGGCTTATTCCAATTTCTTGCCCCTTTCTGCCACTACCCTAATCTGGATTTAAAAGGCAGTCTATTTCTGAAGCGAGATAATTTATGGGAATTGCTGACCAAATAAACAGCCTGCGGCTTTTGTTGCTATCAATGCCAGCAATTGTTAAGGTAATGGCTTTTTTCGTGGCTTGGGTTGGTTTGTGGTTGCCAATCGCTATTCCCAGCGCGATCGCCCTGAATTGGCACCCGCCCCAACCTTTGGAAAATAAAAAATTACCTTTACTCGCTTCCCTCTACCTGATTGTGCCACTAATTATCAGGGGTGGAATTTGGGTTGAAGGCTGGTCTTTTGCCGATTTGGGATTAGTCGCCCCACCCCAAATTTTGATTTCTTTAGGCCTGGGTGTCAGCTTAGGAGTGCTCAGTATCGCAACTTTATTTGTAATTCAACGGGCTTTAGGCTGGATTAGCTGGCAAAGCAGCGAGGAAAAAATAATTCATCCGATATTATCTATTTTTCAGCCTTCTTTACTTTTGACTCTATTATTAGGATTGTGGATTAGCGGGACGGAAGAGCTAATTTTTAGAGGCTTTTTACAAAATCTACTTCAGCAAGATTATTCTATATTTATGGCGGGTGCGATCGCGAGTTTAATTTTCGCCGCCGCTCATTTACTTTGGGAAGTACAAGAAACTTTTACCCAATTACCGGGATTGTGGCTGATGGGAATGGTCTTGACTTTTGCGCGTATTTGTGATGGTGGGAATTTAGGCTTAGCGATCGGACTTCATGCTGGTTGGATTTGGGTAATTGCTAGTCTTGATACGGCTAAGATCGTTGCCTATACTGGCCGCGTGCCGGAATGGATTACGGGGATAAAGGCGCAACCTTTAGCGGGAGTTGCTGGGATTTTTTTTCTGGCGATGACGGCGGGCATTTTAGCAATTTTTGAGTAAGCTTTAAGTAGAAGGAAGAAGGAAGAAGGAAGAAGGAAGAAGGATTTACTTAATTCCTTTTCAATTTCAGAGTGCCGAGTCTGCCTCATCGGATTTTTGGTTTAATTCCCGTTAAACGGTATTGAGTCAGGACTTACGCACCGAACCAAAGAAACCGGGTTTTTTGACGAAAATACTTCGCACTGATCCACAAATTCTCTCAAAAACCCGGTTTCTGGGACTATGAGCGTAAGTCCTATGAGTATTAACTGATGATGATTGCGCCCTGCTATATCTAGGGATCGTCCAGAAATACACTCAAAGAAATAAACTAAGGATGAAGACAACTTTTCTGTGAACCTATGGCAGTTGAATCCTCCTTGAGCGAAATCGCCATTGAAGCCAATCTCAAACAGTTTCTGCTGGTACTCTCGGTTTCGTTAAGTGTGGCTACCCTGCCGCAAATTTTTAGCTGGTTTCGCCACATTCCTTATACCTTACTGTTAGTCATTGTCGGGCTAGGGTTAGCCTTGGTAGACGTGCGGCTAGTCAACCTTTCACCGGGATTGATTTTGTCTATTTTTCTACCGCCGCTGTTGTTTGAAGCCGCCTGGAATTTGCAGTGGGCAAAATTAAAACACGATCTGCTGCCGATTTGCCTGTTTGCGATCGTGGGCGTGTTGATCTCCATTGCCGGAGTCGCCTTGGGGCTACACCAACTCGCAGGGCTATCCATAACCACAGCGCTGCTGGTGGGGGCAAGCCTATCAGCCACCGATCCGGTTTCTGTGACGGCCCTGTTTCGAGAATTGGGGGTGGAAAAACGCCTGTCCATTCTGATGGAAGGGGAAAGCTTATTCAATGATGGGGTGGCAGTAGTTGCTTTCGGATTTTTAATGGCGTTTTCCCTGGGAACGAGTGAACTTGCGATCGAGCCGATTCTGCTTCAGTTTTTCCAGGTAGTCGGCATTGGGATTGGCATTGGTTGCTTGATTGGGTTTGGTATCTCTTACCTGACTCAGCGCTTCGATCTGCCCCTAGTGGAACAATCTTTAACGCTCGTTTCGGCTTACGGTACTTACCTGATTACTGAAGATTTAGGCGGATCGGGCGTGATTGGAGTGGTGACGACGGGCTTAATTTTGGGCAACTTTGGGTCACGGATCGGCATGAATCCCCGAACCCGCACGATCGTCACCGAATTTTGGGAGTTTCTGTCATTTTTTGTCAACTCGATCGTGTTCTTGCTGATTGGCGATCAAATCCGGTTTGCCATTCTGGGCGAAAATCTAGGCCCGATCGCCATTACTATCGGCGCAATGATTTTGACACGGGCGATCGCAATTTATGGATTGAGCTTTTTGAGCAATCGCGTTGCCAAATCAGACATTCCCGTTCCCGATCAAACAATCCTATGGTGGGGCGGCTTACGAGGTTCGGTGTCGATCGCACTGGCGTTAAGTATGCCAGTGATTTTGCCAGAACGAGAAGAAATTATTGCCACCGTGTTTGGTGTTGTTTTGTTCACCTTGCTGTTTCAGGGTTTAACCATTCAGCCACTGTTAAAAGCGTTGAACCTGTTAGGCAACCAACCCCTACGCGAGCACTATGCAGAGGCGATCGCTCGTCAGACTGCTTTCCAACGGGTGCTGCACTATCTGGAAAAAATTGAAACCCGTCCTGGCATCGATCCAGAGTTTTATGGGTATCAGAAGGCACTGGTAGAAGGTAAATTGACCAGTTTGCAAACGGAAATCGATCGACTTGTGGATGAACATCCCGATCTGCAAGGTTTTATCGTCGGTCAAGTGCGATCGGAACTGCAAGCGATCGAGGCGGAAACCTACGCTGAGTTTGTCCGAGCGGGGCAGCTTAACCGAGAACTTTCACCTTTTTTGCAACAAATAGGTGAAGGTAAAGAGGAATAAGTAGAAGGAAGAAGGAAGAAGGAAGAAAAATTTAGTTATCTAGGAGAGAAGGAAGAATGTTTATACAGTCAGCTTTTTAGCTATCCTTATCTTATGTTTAATTAGGTGGAGCGACTTAATACCAATTCTCCAAATTAACAATCTGCATTGTTGAGTTAACTTCATAAGATCGACCGCATCCTTTCTTCCTTCTACTTATTATTTAGCATCACTCCCTTGTTTAAGCTGCTCGATCTGAAACTGTGCATCCCGATAACCCCCGGATCGCCCTTGATCTAAATAGAGTTTGCCAGCTTTTTCAAAATCACTAATTGCCCCTGGTTTATCTCCCAAAATACGGCGTACATTTCCTCTACCTACATAAGCAGCCGCGAAATTAGGATTGAGGCGAATTGCTTGCACGTAATCCGCGAGAGCATCCTCATAATTTTTCAGATCGTAGTGAATCTTAGCTCGATTAGAATAAGCTTCATAATCATTAGGATTAAGCCCAATCGCCGCCGTATAATCTGCAACCGCGCCCTCCCGATCTCCCGCCGCAGAGTGAGCTAAACCTCGGTTACTGTAAGCACTGTCATTTTTAGGATTCACCTTGATCGCCTGAGAACAATCGTCAATTGCCTTCTGATAATCCTTCAAGTTCAAATAAGCAATACAGCGATTATTATAAGGAACAGAATCTTGAGAATTGAGTGCGATCGCCTGAGTGCAATCATCAATCGCTGCCTGATGCGCTCCTAAATTTAACTGCGTACTGCACCGATTAGCATAAGCATCCACGCTCTTAGAATCAATCCGAATTACCTGAGAGTAATCTGCCAACGCACCTTTATAATCACCTAAATGAAAACGAGCTCTCCCTCGACTATAATAAGCGTCAACATTGCTAGGTTCCAGACGAATTGCTTCCGTATAATCGCCCATAGCTCCCTGCAAATCAGCACCAGCAGCCCGTGCCATTCCCCGCGCATGGTGAGCTTTAGCAAGACTAGGCTGTAACCGAATTACCTGAGTAAAATCTTTAATCGCAACTGGATAATCTTGTAAGCCAAAATAAGCAAGCCCGCGCTCATAATAAGCATCAGGATCGTTAGGTTGGAGTTTCAAGAGCTGAGTATAGTCTTCGATCGCCCCTCGGAGATCCTTAATCTCGAAACGGGTTAAGCCTCTGTTAAAATAAGCCTTAACATAGTTAGGATCGAGAGCGATCGCTTGGGTGTAATCCGCGATCGCAGCTTCGTAGTTTTTCAAGTCATAATTAGCATTTGCCCGCTTGTAAAAAACCTCGGCACTCTGTGGATTTAGCTGAATCGACTTGTTAAAAGCCGCGATCGCCCCCGCTGCATCTCCCACCTGCGATTTTTCCACACCGCGATCGAAATATTCCTTAGCTTTTACCGGATTAGGACGGTTAAAAAAAATGAGCAAACATACCAGTGCGATCGCCGCCCCAATTCCTAACAACACCAACCATAGCCGAGAGTTGAGGCGAGGTAGCGATCGCCCGCCAGACATCCCCATTTTTGTAGTAAAACTAGCCTGTTGTTCCCCATCTCTAGCATCTGAACGATTGTTGAGTTTTCTCAGCGCCGCCAACACCTCCGCCGCCGACTGATACCGCTTTCCGAAATGGTGATGAACCATTTTATCTAAAATATTCGCTAATGCTGTAGAACATTGAGCGCGATTTCGCCAAATCATACCCCCTGTATGAGAAGGATGAGGATCTTGCAATTTCGGTAAATCTGTACCTGGTAAACCCGTAATCGCTTGAATAGCCATCATCCCCACTGCATAAAGATCGCTATTAAATTGAGGATTGCCTTGGAATTGTTCGATCGGCATATAAGAAGGAGTACCAGTCGCAATTGTCCGGGGGATTTCTCCTGAAAAATTAGCAATTTGAGTGCTAACTTCTTTAACAGATCCGAAGTCAATTAAAACTAACTTACTATCAGGTTTACGCCGAATTAAATTCGAGGGATTAACATCTCGATGAATCACACCTTGATCGTGAACAAAAATCAAAATTTCTAAGATCTCTTCCAACAAAGACAACACTCGCTCTTCCGGCCAAGGACGACCGGGCAAAATTTCCTTTGTTAGCGGATGACCGGGAATAAATTCTTCAACTAAGTAAAACTGATTTCCCTCTTCAAAGTAAGCTAATAAAAATGGAATTTGATTATGTTTTCCCAACTTTTCTAAAATTTCTGCCTCTTGTTTAAATAAGCGCTGAGCAGTTTTAAGAATAGTAGAAGTATTGCTAGGAGGTCGCAGTTGCTTGACCACACATTGAGGATGGCCGGGCCGACGAGTATCCGCCGCCAGATAAGTCTGTCCAAAAGCCCCTGAACTAAGAATTTGAACAACACGGTAACGTCCATCCAAAAGTTGACCAATCATGTTCATAAATAAGGATAATGGGTAATGGGGAATTGCTAATTGCTAATTGCTAATTGCTAATTTGACAACGGATTCGGCAATGGATTTAACTGATTGATGGCTTAACAGTTATCAGTTATCAGTTAACCGTTAACAGTTAACAGTTAACCGTTAACCGTTAACCGTTAACAATATTATGGGCTAATTTGTGCCTGTGCATTTTTGTAAGCATCGGCCCTACCTTGCTCCAGAAATAGCGTTGCAGCCTTCTGAAAATCTTCATTTGCTCCTAAGCGATCTTTCAGTTCCCGGCGGATGATTCCCCGGCTATAATAAGCAGTAGCATTATTAGGGCTCAGACGGATTGACTGAGCAAAATCTTCAATTGCAGAACCATAATTTTTGATTTCCGAGTAGACAATCCCGCGATTGCTATAAGCAACTGCGTCGCTAGGATTAAGCCGAATTGCTTGAGAGAAATCTTCAATGGCTCCTTGTTTATCTCCAATGGCAGAACGAGCCAAACCTCGATTGCTGAAAGCTTTAGGATTGTTGCCAGTAATCCCAATAGTCAAGCTGCAATCTTCAGAGGCTTTCTGATAATCTCCTAAATTCAAACGAGCAATGCACCGATTATTGTAAGCCTCAGCATTTTTGGGATCGAGGGCAATTGCCTGAGTACAATCTTCAATGGCTTTATCGTAAGTTGCCAGATTTAAATAAGCGCTGCAACGGTTGGTATAGGCATCAGCTTGGTTGGGGTCTAATACAATTGCTTGGCTGTAATCTTCCATTGCTCCTTTATAATCTGCCAGATTAAACCTGGCTCGACCTCGGCTGTAGTAAACGCTGGCTTGTTTGGGGTTAAGTTCAATTGCTTGGGTAAAATCTGACATTGCGCCTTGTTTATCGCCAGCGGCTGAACGAGCTAAGCCTCGGTTACTGTAAGATTTAGCATCGTTAGGATTGAGGCGAATTGCTTGGGTGTAATCTTCAATCGCAGTTTTGTAATCTCCCAATTCATAATAACCTAAAGCTCGTTGGTAATATGCCTCTGCATCGTTGGGGTTGAGCCGAATTACTTGGGTAAAATCCTGAACGGCGCTACGTCTATCTTCGATATCAGTGTAGGCTAGACCTCTGTTATAGTAAGCTTTAACGTTGTTAGGATCGACTTGAATTGCTTGGGTGTAATCCTGAATTGCTTGTTGGTATGCTCCTAAATCGTAGTGAGTATTGGCCCGTTTGTAATAAGCCTCTGCATCGCGAGAATTGAGTCCTATTGCTTGGGTGTAATCTGCGATCGCACCTGCTTTATCGCCTTGCTTTGCTTTTTGAACGGCGCGTTCGTAAAACTCTTTTGCTCTGGCGGGAGCTTGGCGCTGCCAGAAGTAAATTATAATTGCAGCTAGGATTAAAGCGCCTGCGATACCAGCTAGCACGAAGTAAATATTTTTCTGGGGTTGCTTCTGTACTGGTTGACTCATAGCAGGACTAGCCATTGTTTGGGGTGGAGGAGAAACTGGAGAGGGCGAAATAATCTCTTTGAGGGCAGATAATACTTCGGCGGCAGATTGATAGCGATCGCTAACAGGTAAGATCGTTTTATCGAGGATGTCTGCTAGGGCCCCAGAGCAAGAGATGCAATCGCGATCGAGGATTTTATCAGTACCGACCTCGGATTTTCGCTTTTTCAATTCTTCTACAGACAATCCCATTAGTCCTTGGATCGCAATCATCCCCAGACTATAAATATCAGTGTTAAAGTGCGGGTTGCCTTGGGACTGTTCGTTAGGTATGTAAATAGAAACTTCACTACCCGATCGCCGTCGTTCCCCCTTGGTATCGGTAATTTTCTTCTCTTTCTGGGTAAGGATAACCCTGCTTTCCTCCTCTTCTGTCTGAGGACTCTCCTCTTCCTGCTTGGTAAGGGAGGAAGACAATTTGGCGTGGCGATCGCCATTTGAGTTGGAGGTGACAGAGACAGAGGTTTCGGGTACTGGTACGGAATTAGACAAGGGATTAATTTCTTTGTCTAACCGAAAACCAATTAAAACTAACTTGCCATCAGACTGTCGCCGGATTAAATGGTCGGGTTGAATGTTGCGGTGGATGACCCCGTTCTCGTGTACAAAGGTTAAAATCTCTAACACTTCTTCCAAAACAGCGATCGCTTGTTCTTCCGTCCAAGGTTTACCCGGTGTTAGTTCGCGAGTTAGAGGTTCTCCGACAATCAGTTCTTCAACTAAATATAAATTTTGATTCTCTTCAAAATAAGCTAATAATGACGGGATTTTGTCATTTTTTCCCAGTTTTTCGATGATTTCTGCTTTTCTTTGAAATATGACTTTGATAATTTGGGGCGTTTCCGCAGTCTTACCGGGAATTCGGAGCTCTCTGACGACACATTGGGGATAACCTGGCCGGCGAGTATCCGCCGCCAGATAAGTTTTCCCCAAGCTATTTGAGCCAATGACTTTAATAATGCGGTAACGTCTATCTACAAGTTGGCCAATCATGTCATACCCCCAGCCCTATTAATGCTTGATTGTGGCACAGAATGAGGCTAGCAGGGGCAAAAAGCTAGGGAGTTTTAAGCTTTGGATGGGAAAGGCGGAAAATGGCAGTTGCTCAAATAGGGATGGGCGATCGCGATCGGAAGGAAGAAGGAAGAGGGAAGAAGGAAGAAGGAAGAGGTAAGAAGGCTTTATTCTATCTAGGATAGAAGGAAAATGCAGTAAAATCAATGGTTTCAGCAATTGAAAACCTTCTTTAAGCCTTGGGGTTGCTATCGCTTCACCCTTGCCTGTGCGATCGCTACCCCTGAAGAGCTTGACGAATTTGGCGCGATCGAAGTCAACTAACATAATCACAACCAGGTCTGAAACTCAGATTGAATAAATATTATAACAGTTAACAGGACTCAGTAACGCCGCCATCTTGCTTGGCGGGTGGCCGTACTGCGATCGTGCGTAAGTTCTGGCTAATTAAAAAGTGCTACATTTTTTGTTTTAGTATTAAGTAAATCACCTAATTAAACATCAGATAAGAATGGCTAAAAAGCTGATCGTATAAATATTCTTCCTTCTCTCCTAGATAACTAAATTTTTCTTCCTTCTTCCCTCTTCCTTCTTCCTTCTTCCTTCTCCTTAAAACATTAATTTTTAATCGTTATGTCAATATCTCGCCGCCAATTAATCGCAAATTTTGGACTGGCTGCAATTGCTACTCAGTTACCATCTGCCGCCCAAACTAACTCCTATTTACCATCCCTTATCAAACCGCCTCGCCTCAATATCAACGATACTGTAGGATTGATAAATCCCGCCGCTTTCAGTTACCCTCAAGAAATCGAACCGATTAAGCAAATTTTATCTCAACTAGGATTAAAAGTTAAATTAGGAACGCATATTTTTGATCGTTACGGTTATTTAGGAGGAAAAGATCCCGATCGCGCCGCCGATGTCAATGCCATGTTTGCCGATTCATCAGTCCAGGCAATTCTCACAGTACAAGGTGGATGGGGCTGCAATCGCATTTTACCATTGCTAGACTACCAATTAATCAGAAATCATCCTAAAATTATCATGGGATTCAGCGATATTACTTCTTTGCTATTAGCTATTTATGCCAGAAGCGGGGTTGTTACTTTTCATGGCCCCGTAGGCATATCAACTTGGAGCCAATTTACAGTAGATTCCCTCAAGCAAGTTTTATTCAATCCCCAAACAATTACCTTGCAAAACTCTAGTCAAATTAGAGTACAAACTATTACTCCAGGTAAAAACCAAGGTAAATTAGTCGGCGGTAATTTATCAGTATTAGCTGCAATGGTAGGTTCTGATTACCTGCCAGATTGGAAAAATAGCATCTTATTTGTCGAGGAAGTTGGAGAAGAAGTTTATCGCATAGACCGGATGCTAACACAACTGAAGCTAGCAGGAATTTTGAATGTAATTTCTGGTTTTATTTTCGGTCAGTGTAACAAGTGTGAACCAGAACAACCCCAGGAATCATTAACCTTAGAACAAGTTTTATTTGAACACATCCGTCCCTTGAATATTCCTGCGTGGTATGGTTCAATGATTGGTCATATTCGCGATATATTTACTCTACCTATCGGCACAGAAGTTGAAATAGATGCCGTTGCTGGTACTATTAAATTGTTAGAACCTGCCGTAACTTAATAGCAAACTATATTCACATAATCTCAAGTTGTAGGGTGGGCGCTCGCTGCCAAAATCTTGTCAGGAGTAGCTATTATAGTTTCTGCGAGCGCCCACCTTACGTTTATTTATGCCCACCTACTTATATTCAAATAATCCCAATTTTGAAAAGTCATGTAACAATAACAAGAGTAGGTTGGGTAAAAGGAAGTAAAACCCAGTCTCAGGAATATCATATTTAGGAATTCAATCACCATGAACCCCAAAAATTATCAACAACTTGTTAAACCTTTATTAATAATTATCTTTGCAACTATCTGTTTGGTTTTTCTCAATCCAGGGCAATTAATAGGCGAAAAAAACACAACCATTTATCAGTACCAAAAATTTCATAACCCTGACGGAATTGGCAAATTTTATATGGGTCGAGAAATTGCCCAAGTCATGGGACATCAGGGAGCTAGTTGGTTGGAGCGTCCATCTCGTGGAATGGAAGAAAGACCTAGTAGATTAGTCAAAGCTTTAGAGTTAAAGCCGACAGATATTATAGCGGATATTGGAGCTGGTACTGGTTATTTTAGTTTTCGTATGGCTCCCTTAGTTCCCGAAGGAAAAGTGCTGGCTACCGATATTCAACCAGAAATGATTGATATTATCGAAGATTTAAAAAAAGAGCGAAATATTACCAACATCGAGACGATTTTAACTACCGTAGCTGACCCTAAATTACCGGAAGAAAGTGTAGACTTAGCCCTGATGGTCGATGCTTATCACGAATTTGAATATCCTAGAGAAATGATGTTAGGAATTGTCAAAGGTCTTAAACCAGGAGGTCGTGCGGTTTTAGTTGAATACCGGGGTGAAAATCCGCTCGTTATGATTAAAGGATTACACAAAATGACTCAAAGGCAAGTTAAAAAAGAAATGGCGGCGGTGGGTTTAGTTTGGAAGGAAACAAAGGATTTATTGCCTCAGCAGCATTTGATGGTATTTGAGAAAGTAAAATAGAACTTATACCAAATCCGGTTAAATACTGTCATTGCGAGCGAAGCGAAGCAATCGCCTAGTCTCTGCGATTGCTTCGCTTCGCTCGCAATGACGATAAAGGGGCTAGTAAACCTGGATTTGGTATTTACCCACTCTTTACGGAATCTCGATTGTCATAAGTTCCGTATCGGGTCAAAAGAGCAAATTCGCTGCTGCTTCAATCCGCGCTATAGGTGCTACAGAACGGGGTAACATTGGCAAGCGAATAATAGTTTGCTCAGGCAATAAATCCCCATCAATATCTACTCCAGGTTGGTAGCAATTATGTACCGCATAGCGCTGCTGTACGCCCATAGTTTTAAGAGATTCTGCTAATCTGACTTGTTCAGCAACAATTGCAGCTTGAGCCTGAAAAACTCCGATAAATTCAGTATGAGATGGATCTTTTAACTTCTTTTGCGATTGTACTACTTGCTGCCGCAATTTCCGCAATCTTCCCATCAAATCTACTCTGCCCAAAACATTTTGATACTTCATCCACAGTTTAAAAATCCAAGCTAGCCAGTCTCCTAAAGCTGTTGGCATTTCTAAGAAACGGAGCAAATGACCAGTCGGTGCAGTATCTAAAATAATTAAATCCTCTTGTTTACTATCTAATAAATTCATCACAGCCACAAGAGATAACATCTCATCAATTCCTGGTAATGCTTGAGCCACAATTTGCCGCCAAGCTTCAGGACTATAAGCCATTTTTACGGCATCCGCTTCGCTACTTTCGCCGCTAATCATTTCTGCTAATTCCCACAGATAATCTTCGCGAAATTGGTCGAGTACGATTTCAGCATCAATTTCTTGGGCGCTCAAATTATCGCTTAGCTGTTGTGGTTCGTGTGTCAATTGTTGCCCAAAAGCATCTCCTAAAGAATGGGCGGGATCGATAGAAATTATCCGAATCTTTTTGTCTGGATAGCGATTTGCCATCGCCCATCCCATCGCGGCGGCAACTGTTGTTTTACCAACTCCGCCTTTACCACCTACTAGGATTAATTGCCGCTCTTCGGCGATAAAATCGCTGAAACTGGGAGGGATTTTTGTCGGCCATTCGATAATTGGTGGAGGGGCTAATTCTACTGTTTCAATTTTTTCTATTTGAGCTATCAAATGGTCTAATGCTTCTGCACCAAGGGGTTCTGAGTTTTGTTGCGGTACGGTAAAAATATGATGATTGCCGGGCAGTTGTAGGAATTTTTGTAATAATTGCTGTTGTTCGCT
Source organism: Kamptonema formosum PCC 6407 (assembly GCF_000332155.1). GTDB lineage: Bacteria > Cyanobacteriota > Cyanobacteriia > Cyanobacteriales > Microcoleaceae > Kamptonema > Kamptonema formosum. Next base: position 2,309,022 of record NZ_KB235903.1, read on the forward strand.
GTAGCGATCGGCATTTGTATCAGTATTTGTGATAATATGGTTGACAAATAACCCGCCGCAGGGAATTTCTAGTTTGTGCAAACTATCTAGAAAGCGTTGTGTTTCTAGGAGGCTCATGGGTTCTGCGATCGCGACTACATTACAAGCACTGAAATCAGTATCCTCAAGTAGGTTTCTACCTTCGGCTAGTTCCGATTTCATGTCTGTTAAAAAGCGATCCGCTTCATCAGTGGTGTAGCGCCCTGCTAAAGTTTCGCTGACTACGCGATGTTTCTGTTGAAATAATTCGAGGGAAGCTAACATGACATCGAGAAAGTCTTTGAGGCCGAAGAGATTTACAGTGTGCCCGGAGGGAGCCATATCTACTACTACACGATCGGCGGCTTTTTCTGTTAGCAACTTTTGAATTTCTAGAAACCCCATAAGTTCGTCTAAACCGGGCCAACTCAAGTCCCAAACGGGGGTTAAGTCTCCTCCTTCTACAAAGCTTCCGCGCTCTACTAATAGTTCTAAAACTTCTCCGTATTTGGCTTTAAATTCCTGCAATATTTTCTGAGAGTCGAGGGCTCGCACGCTTAAGTTAGGCAAATCTGCGATCGCTTTGGGTGCGTCTTCAACTTCCATCTGCAACACATCCCCCAAGGAATGGGCGGGATCTGTGGATATTAATAGGATGTTTTCGTGGGGAAATAGCTTGGCCCAGCGACGCGCAAACCCGCAGGAAAGGGTTGTTTTCCCTACTCCGCCTTTACCGCTGAACATTGCTAGGTGGAGTGAGTCGTACTGGTTCATATTCTTGGATGGTTTAGCCAAACTTTAAATTATATAGCAACCGCTTTCGGCGGTTAGGGGCTAGGGGCTAGGGGCTAGGGGCTAGGGAAAGAAGGGAAAGAAGGGGTTAGGGGCTAGGGAAAGAAGGGAAAGAGAATAAAAGTAAGAGCTTCGGTGCGATCGCTCAGCCGAACGATTCCATAAATTTAGAATGCCCTAATGGTCTTGGCGGTTGCTATACCTAGTATTTTAACTTCAAGTATAGAAGTTATGCACTGTTTACGTAACGCCGCCGTCCCAGGGGTATCTTTACCGCCTAGAGGGTGGCGTTATAAACAGTTTGGCATAAGTTCTAAAATGCTTAAAAGCCTTATCTAGCAAGGCTTATGGCTTTTATATTTTGGACAATATCCGCTAACGGTGATTACGATCATCTACTTAGCTGAGCCAAATCACAAAACATATCTTAACAATCCGTTACATTAATTTACATAAGGACACAAACAACAAAGGAAAAAGACATGAACGCACGTAACTACATCGACGACCAAGGACTTCTCAACAACTTCGCGATCGAGCCCAAGATGTATGTAGATGAGAGCGTTAGCACTGGTTTTACCCCTTACGCCGAGAAGATGAACGGACGGTTTGCGATGATCGGCTTTGTCTCGCTGCTAGCGATCGAAGTTTTGACCGGACACGGCTTTCTGGGTTTTCTGAAGGATGTTTTAGGCTAAAAAGCTTGTATCGACTGTAAATCCATCAATTCTTGCAAAATCTTAGGAGAATAAGAAATGAAAACTGATTTTGACTATGGCGATCGCGATTTATTTGGCCCCGTTGTTTTCCGACCCGATTTCAATAGCTTTAAGGCAATTAACGCCAATCAAGCTTGGTCGCTATTCTTCACCGCCAGCCGGGAAGACAAAGCCTTGGGATTTAATGCAGAAACAGGTCGATTCTTTACTTACAGCTTAATCGCAACCGTTGTCACAGGCGTGATTTGGGCTTCCATTTTCCGCTCCTTCTAAGGACAACATTATAGAATGAATTTACTTGTTGCGATCGCCTTCGACTTATGTCGAGGGCTTGTTTTTTATTTATCCATGTCCTTACGTAACGCCGCCGTCCCGGCGGTATTCTTGATAAGTAGGTGGACATAAATAAACGCTATAAATTGTAATGTGGGCGCTCGCCGCAACCATCTTCTTCTATGAGTTACAGATTTTTTGCGGCGATCGCCCACCCTACCTTTAATTATGTCCACGTACTTAATAAACAGAAACGCGGCACAAAGTATTTGCATAAAAAAACTGGTTTCTGGTCTATGAGTGTAAGCTCTATCTTTAATAACTTACATAACCTCACTCTCTACACGATAAAGATACCGCCAGGATGGCGGCGTTACGGAATATTTATGCTAGTCATAACAACATACCCGCAATACAAGCCGTCATAAAATTAGCGATCGCCCCCGCAATCATCGCCCTCACACCCCACCTCGCCAAATCCTTCTGCCTTTCCGGTGCCAACCCCCCAATCCCCCCAATCGTAATCCCAATCGAACCAATATTAGCAAACCCACAAATCGCATAAGTAGCAATTACAATCGCCCTTTCTGAAATCGCCTTACTATCCATCAACTGCTTCAAATCCAGATAAGCAATAAAATCATTTAAAATCGTTTTCTTCCCCAACAAAATCCCCACTTGCCCACAATCAGCCCAAGGTACACCCATCAACCAAGCCACCGGAAACATCACAAAAGACAGCAACCATTCTAAAGATAATAAGGGCAAACCTACCATCGTTCCTACCCAATGCAGCAGCCCATTTGCAGTTGCCAATAATCCCAAAAAAGCAATCAGCATCACTCCCACACTAAACGCCAACTTTCCCCCCTGAAAAGCCCCATCCGTCGCCGCCTCGATCGCATTAGTATAATTAGTTTTCATTTCCACATCCATCTTGCCAGCCGTTAGAGGTTCCTCCATTTCCGGGTAAAACAACTTAGAAATTGCCATCGAAGCTGGCGCAGACATCACCGAAGCTGCTAACAAATGACTCGCAGGAACTCCAAAGGAAAGATATGCCCCCATCACTCCCCCGGCAATCGTGCCAAAACCCACAGTCATCACTGAATGTAACTCTGAAACTGTCATTTTTCCCACATAAGGCTTAATTAATAACGCCGCTTCCGTTGGGCCTAAAAATACATTTCCAGCACAGGAAAGTGACTCTGCCCCCGATATTTTCATGGTTTTTAACATCACCCAAGCCATCCCCCGTACCAACTGCTGTAAAATATTATAATGATACAAAACACTAACAAAAGAAGAGAAAAAGATGATGGTTGGTAAAATCTTAAAAGCGACAAATTGTTCTTGAAACTTTTCTCCGAAAACAAACTTAGCCCCAGCATCGGAAAAGTTTAGTAACTGCTGCATCACATCGCCAAGAAACTGAAATAGTATAAAACCCGGCTGAGTTCTAATAATCAACACCGCTAAAATTAACTGTAAAGCAATCCCCCACAAAACAGGTGTCCAGCGTACAGCACGCCGATTTACAGAAAAGGCGTAGGACAAACCCACGAAAACAGCCAGCCCCAAGACGGAAATTAGTCTTTCCATTAAGCAATTTTAGAATTTAAAATTAAGATTGTTAGATTTTAAGCGCTTGTTGGTTACAATGGAGAGAAATCATAAAACTCCTAAAGCTGCAAGCACCAGATTATGCCTCTACCTATAGTTGCTATTATTGGACGGCCAAATGTCGGTAAATCCACAATTGTTAACCGTTTCGCGGAGAGTCAAGATTCAATTGTCCACGACCAACCGGGGATGACGCGCGATCGCACTTACAAAAATGCTTACTGGGGCGATCGCGAATTTCAAGTCGTAGACACTGGTGGCTTAGTTTTTGACGATAACACCGAATTTTTACCTTTAATCCGCGAACAAGCAATGGCCGCCTTGGCTGAAGCCAGCGCCGCTATTTTCGTTGTAGACGGACAAATCGGACTGACTGGGGGCGACGAAGCGATCGCAGAATGGCTGCGTCAACAACGAGTTCCCGTCCTCCTAGCAGTCAACAAATGCGAATCGGAAACCGAAGGCCTCACTCAAGCTGCCCAATTTTGGGAATTAGGCTTAGGCGAACCCTTCCCCATTTCTGGCATTCATGGTAACGGTACTGGCGAATTACTCGATGAATTAATTAGCCATTTACCAGCAGTAGGAGAATTGCCAGAAATTGAGGAAACAAAAGTTGCCATTGTTGGTCGTCCCAATGTTGGGAAATCTAGTTTATTAAATGCCTTTCTTGGCGAAACTCGCGCCATAGTTAGCCCGATTTCCGGTACTACTCGCGATGCCATTGATACCGTAGTGGAACGCAACGGTACAACTTATCGCCTAATAGATACAGCCGGGATTCGTAAAAAGAAAAACGTCGAATACGGCCCCGAATTTTTCGGCATCAACCGCGCCTTTAAAGCCATCCGTCGCGCCGATGTTGTATTATTAGTAATTGATGCCGTTGATGGCGTTACCGACCAAGACCAAAAACTTGCAGACCGGATTAGTGAAGAAGGTAGAGCCTGCGTAATTGTAGTCAACAAATGGGATGCGATCGAAAAAGATTCTACCACGATTTACGATTACGAAAAGGAAGTAAAAACTCGCCTTTATTTTGTCGATTGGGCAGAAATGATATTCGTCAGCGCTACCACAGGTCAAAGAGTTGAAAAAATCTTAGAATTAGTGGATACAGCCGCCACAGCACACCAGCGCCGCGTTACGACTGCGGTAATTAATGAAGTGATAGAAGAAGCAACTAGCTGGCACTCTCCCCCCGTTACCCGCCAAGGACGGCAAGGTAAGATTTATTACGGTACGCAAGTTAGAGCTCAACCACCCACGATCGCCTTGTTTGTCAACGATCCCCTGCGGTTTAACGAGAATTACCGCCGCTACATCGAAACCCAATTTCGCAAACAATTAGGTTTTATTGGGACACCAATGCGGTTAGTTTGGCGAGGTAAAAAACCGCGCGATCTAGAAAAAAGTCGGACAAATAGAGCCATTCGCGTCAAATGATCGAGAGCTAAACATTTTAGCAGATATAGCAATCCTAGAAGACTCAACAAACCGGGTTTACCATCCAGATTTTGCGGAGAAAATCCTGATTCTTCTTTCAGAAACCCGGTTTCTGCGTTAAGACTTACGCAGTCTTGACGTGAAATATAAGGTTGGAGATTCAGGAATTACGCACTATAACCGTATAGCAAGGTTAAGGGAAAAGCTTCGGAAATCTCGCAATGACAGAAAATCGTAGTATATGCGTAAGTCCTGCTATATCTATAACAATATTCTCGGCGGTTAGAACCTTCTAAATTCCTCAAACCCTTCATCCTATCTAATCCCTTCTTCCCTTCTTCCCCCTAGCCCCTAGCCCCTAGCCCCTAGCCCCTAGTTATATGGATTTACTGCGATCGCTACCTTTAGGACTCTACTTAGAACAGCCCGTAACCTGGCTGCATCATCTAGACTCCAGGGTAAAATTAGCTTGGTTAATGACATTCCTAATTGCACCCGTTCTAGCTAATCCCTTTTGGCGTTTGATGCTAGTAGGATTGCTAATCGTGGTGACAATCGCAGCCTCAATTCCCCTGCGGGTGTGGAAACAGCAAATGGGGTTTCTGTTGACATTCAGCTTCTTTGTATTTGCACTAAGCGCGATCGCCCCCGACGGACTCCCTACCAATCATCAACCCCGTCTCCCCGCCGACGAACTCACCTTTGCTCAACAGCCAGCAATCCTCTCTCCAGCGCCATCAAAACCCTGGTATAATCCCTTTGGTTTTGGCTCTAAACCCACTCCCCAAGCCTCACCCGTAGCGCCTACCTTAACATCGTTACCACAGCCCACAGACTACACTTATATCCTGTTCAACTCAGGGCCGATCAAAATTAGCAGGCGTTCTCTAGAATTAGGAATTCGGATCAGCACCCTATTTTTTACCATAGTTTACAGCACCAACCTATATCTTTTAACCACCGCCAGCGAAGAAATCACCGCCGCGCTCGAAAACTTAATGCAACCCTTACGACGGTTGCGGTTGCCCGTCACCGAAATCGCCCTAACATTAACTTTATCCTTGCGATTTCTGCCCCTAGTTCTAGAAGAAATACAAAACTTAGTGCGATCGGTGAGCACCAGAGCGATTAACTGGAAAAAACTTGGTTTTCGCCGCGCGGCCCAAGTTTGGTTAATGGTAGCTGAAAGACTCCTAGAAAACTTACTGCTACGAGCCACCCAAATCGCCAGCGCCATGAAAGTACGCGGCTTCACCAGTCCCGACAAACATCGTGTAGAGTGGCATCAGTTGCGCTTCAAACTTCGCGACTGGTTAGCTCTTGGCTTTCTGGGCCTCCTCTGGGGCGCTCGCCTGTTGTGGGGTTGGCAAACTTGAGGATATTTTATTCTCGGATTTTTTACACAAAAATTCCGTAACGCCGCCCTCTGGGCGGTGACTTTACCGCCCAGAGGGCGGCGTTACGTAAAATGGGTATCAGTTCTAGGTAGCGATCGCCACAGAAAACAGCCCCTAGCATAGAGTTATGGAAGTCCTGTTAATTTAAAATCTTATTAGGAACAACGCAAGGTAGAATTAATCCTGTCTTGTACAACCGACGAGCGGTCTTCAGGGCTACCAAAGAAACTATTGCTAAGGTACTAACAACAGGTTGGCGCGGAATACGCTATATAAATGTAGATATTCACGCTTTTCTAGCGGCGCATATCAAAATGGTATTCACGCAGCAGCAACCTCTAGCTTGAGAGTTGAGAAAATTGCAGCCAGCAGTTACACCTCAGCCGCGATCGCTCTTTGCACCAGCCATAAACAACCGCTATCGACACAAACACTTGAAACCCTTGCTATTATCTGCTGACTTTGAGGCTGAATGAGTATCGAAACTTACCTGAATCACCCAAATTTTGGCCTCCTCTTCAGGGTATGCCAGGTTGAAGACAGCCAGGAATTATTTACTACCCTATACGCCCAGCGCCTATTTTTCTTGGTAACAAACGGCCCAACCGGTCTGAGATTTGAACCAATCAGCCGCTCTGACGCTCGCCTCATGGTAGAAATTCGCTTGCGTACCCTCCGCCGCAGCGGAAAATCTCAGGATTACGAACAGTTACAGCTAATACATCAGCGTACATTTCAGTAATGGCTAATTGCTAATTGCTAATGGCTAATTGCTAATTGCTAATTCAGGACTTACGCATTTTGCTATGATTTTCTGTCATTGTGTTGGCGTAGCCTGCGCGTAGCGCGTGAGGTTGTGAAGCAATCTCAAGCCCTAGATTACGTCGAGACTAAGTAAATCCTGTAATTGCTAATTCTCCCCCCGCTCCCCCATCTCCCCCATCCTCCCCATCCTCCCCATCTCCCCCGCTCCCCCGCTCCCCCGCTCCCCTGCCCCCCAGCTCCCCATGACCAACATTGCCGATCGCATTGCTAACATACGCCAACAGTTACCTCCGAGCGTGCGGTTAATCGCCGTCAGCAAGCAGGTATCTGTTGACGCTATGCGCTCTGCTTATGCCGCAGGAGTGCGGGATTTTGGCGAGAGTCGGATTCAGGAAGCAGCAGACAAACAAGCTCAAATGCAAGATTTGCCTGATATTACCTGGCATCTGATCGGCCACCTCCAAGCCAATAAAGCTGCTAAAGCTGTGCAACAATTCCAGTGGATTCATTCCGTAGACAGCTTAAAACTAGCTCAGCGTTTGGATCGCCTAGCTGAAGAACTTGCCTACCAGCCTCAAGCTTGTCTGCAAGTAAAAATTTTGCCCGATCGCGATAAATACGGCTGGAGTATCCCCGAATTACTTGCCGATTTGCCAGAGATCAATCAGTGTCGAAGCCTGAGAATTAAAGGATTGATGACAATTCCTCCTTTAGGATTAGATGAGGCGCAAACCATCAGTCTTTTTAACACTGCTCGCGAATTAGCGGAGAAAATTAGACAGCAAAATTGGTCGCACATTGAAATGCAGCAACTCTCAATGGGGATGTCTGGAGATTATCATTTAGCCATTCAAGCAGGTGCTACGATGGTACGGGTTGGACGAACCTTGTTTGGTGAAAGGGGGACATCAGCGATCGCAGATCCAAATAAAAACGGTTGAGCGGTAAATTATAGAAGTAGTCAAAGGCCCTCGACTCACCCACAACAGCAATTTTACTGTTGAGAACTTTTTTCCTGACTTTCCCAAAAATAGCCAAACATCTTGTGTTAGACTCTATCTGACAAAAATAAGTCGGCAATCACAGAACGTCTAAGTTAAAAGTATCAGTTATAGTCAGGGCAAATAAGTTGTGATGGAGCGTGAAGCGTGAACATTTTTTCTAAACTGCGAGAATTTGTGGGACTCAACGATCCTGTTGAGTACGATTATGAGTACGACGAAATGGAAGGAGAGCGTTATCAAAACGCCTACCAACCGCAAGAGCAACCTTCAGCGATTACAGCAGAGGAAGAACGCCGCACTAATCGCCGCTTGCGGGAACGGCCTGTAGTAGGATCGCCAAGTACGGATGTTGTCGCACCGATAAGTGGAGTTGGTTCAGTAATGAATAATGTGATTGGAATGCCTGGAGCAATGAACGGAATTTCGGAAGTGGTGGTCATGGAACCTCGCACTTTTGAAGAAATGCCGGCAGCAATTAGAGCTCTGAAAGAACGCAAGTCTGTAGTTTTGAATCTGACAGTGATGGACCCAGATCAAGCTCAGAGAGCTGTAGATTTTGTGGCTGGTGGAACTTACGCTCTAGATGGTCATCAAGAACGAATTGGCGAAAGTATTTTCTTGTTTACGCCGAGTTGCGTACAAGTGCGGACTCAATCGGGAGTGGTACATGAAGTGCCCTCAGCTCAAGGTCGTCCCCGTGTTGCAGCTCCCGCTGCTCCAACTTGGCAGCCAGAACAAGCACAAGCGGCACTTTAGTAATTGGTAATTGCTAATTGGTAATGGCTAATTGCTAATTGCTAATTGCTAATTGGTGATAGTTAACCATATACTGTCATTGCGTTGGCGTAGCCTGCACGTAGTGCTTACGCAGTGAAGCAATCTCAAAGCTCTGGGATTGCTTCAAGACCTTCGTAATAAAAAGCATAATGTATAACAATTAATTAGTTAACAGTTAACAGTTAACAGTTAACTGTTAACAACTAACCATTAACAAATGACAATTATAAAATTTGGTATGATTGGCGGCGGGGTAATGGGAGAAGCTCTCTTATCTCGCTTAATTGCACGAGAAATTTATCAATCAAAAGAAGTTTTAGTGAGCGAACCCCAGCCGCAACGCCGCAATTTTTTGGTTGAGAAATACGGCGTGAAAGTGACAGGAAATAATCAAGAGGTTGCGGTTGCAACTGAAGTGCTATTTTTGGCGATTAAACCCCAAGTATTTGAGCAAGTGGCGGCGGAGTTGACCAATGGTGAAACTGTTGGTACTAAGGGGGAACAGCCAATGATAGTGTCAATTTTGGCTGGCGTACCTTTGAGTAAGTTAGAAGCAGCTTTTCCGGGCTATCCGGTGTTGCGGGTGATGCCAAATACGCCCGCGACTGTGGGGGCGGGAATGAGTGCGATCGCACCTGGAAAATACATTCAATCGCATCATTTGGAGCTAGCTACAGGCATTTTTCAGGCGGTAGGGGAAGTGGTAGAAGTGCCAGAGAGCATGATGGATGCAGTGACGGGGCTTTCGGGTTCCGGCCCTGGATATGTAGCAATTTTGATAGAAGCCTTGACAGATGGCGGAGTTTATGCTGGTTTGCCGAGAGCGATCGCGGCTAAATTAGCACTGCAAACAGTATTAGGAACTGCGAAATTGTTAGCAGAAACGGGTATGCACCCCGCAGAATTGAAAGATAGAGTAACGAGTCCCGGTGGTACAACAATTGCAGGAATTGCTAAATTAGAAACAGCAGGTTTTCGCTCGGCTTTGATAGAAGCAGTGAAAGCGGCTGCTCTGCGTTCTCAAGAATTAGGTCAATAGGTTTTATACTAATCCTGACTACCTTCTTCCTTCTTCCTTCTACTGAACTCTCCTCAACTTCTCTTCACAGGAATCTCCACCACAAACTCCGTCCCCTCACCCACTACAGAATCACACCGCAAACTCCCCAAATGTTTGTCTACTACAATTTGATAACTAATCGCTAATCCCAACCCCGTTCCTTTCCCCACAGGTTTAGTTGTAAAGAACGGATCGAAAATCCGAGCTCGCACCGACTCCCGTATTCCCGGGCCATTATCAGCAATAACTACTGCAATTCGCTCAGAATTAACTACATAACTCCCAATCCTAATCATACTAGGATTAGCCTTAACTTCCTCAGCGCATCGCCTTCGGTCTCGCTCCTCCAAAGCATCAATCGCATTACTCAATAAGTTCATAAACACTTGATTTAACTGACCCGCATAACACTCCACTAGGGGTAACTTTCCATACTCCTTAACTATTGCAATCTCTGGATGATCTGGTTGAGCCTTCAGCCGATTTTGTAACAATCTCAGCGTGCTATCAATCCCTTCATGGATATCAACATCTTTGATTTGAGCTTCATCCATCCGTGAAAAATTACGCAGAGAAAGCACAATCTCTCCAATCCGCTCAGCTCCCACCTTAATCGACTCTAAAAGTTTAGGCAAGTCTTCTACTATAAACTCTAAATCCATAGCTTTCATTTCCGAAATTATGGCTCTAGTCGGTTCTGGATATTCCGCTTTATAAAGATCCAATAGACCTAGTAAATCAGAAATATACTCCCTAGCAGGGTCAATATTCCCGTAAATAAAACTCACAGGATTATTAATTTCATGAGCGATTCCAGCCACCAATTGACCTAGAGAAGACATTTTTTCGGACTGAATTAGCTGAGTTTGAGTGCGTTTAAGTTGTTTTAAAGCTTCCTCTAATTGTAGGGCCCTTTCTTGAGCGATTTGAGCAGAAACCTGACTTTGTTTATAAAGTTCCGCTTGGGAAATTGCGATCGCCAAATTATCCGCTACGCCTTTGATTAATTCTACTTCGCTCTCGCTCCAAGGTCGGGGATCGCTAAACTGATTACAGGTTAATGCTCCAATTTCACCTCCGGGAGTCCGAATTGGTACAGATAAAAATGAATAAAAGCCTAGTGATAATAATGCTTCGCGCATCTCTATATCGCTATGCTCGACGGCATCATCAACACAAATCATTTCTAGTTTTAACAGTTTTTCTGAGAGGGGAACAATAGTAGAAGCTGGATAAATCCCCATCATACTAAGGTCGGTAAACTTGTTAGCTTCTTTCACCGCTTCCCAGACAGGTTCCTCAAAGTCTGTTTTGTACCAAAAAAAGCTGCAAATATCAACATCTAAGAGATCGCGAATACTAATTACAACGGTTTCTAAAATAGTATCTATTTCTAGAGAAGCACGAACCTGACTGGCAATTTTGTTAAGAAGTTCGAGGCGATTTGCAAATTCTTGTAAGGCCTCTTCTACTTGAATGCGATCGCTAATATCCGTAATAGTTCCTACATAGCCTTTCACCTCTCCCGCTGCTTCTATTTCCGGGGATGATTGGCCTAAAACCCAAGTTACAGTCCCGTCAGGACGCACAAATCGATACTCGGAGCGAAACGGTATCCCTTGGATTGTAGACTGATGCCATTCTCTGAGAATGCGATCACGATCGTCAGGATGCAATACCCTTGACCAACCCATTCCTAGCGCTTCCGCTTCCGTTATCCCGACGATCTCGCAATATTTTTCATTAGCATAGCAAAAATATCCCTTAACGTCCGTTCTAAATATCCCCACAGGGGACAATCTCGCTAAGGTCTGATATCTTTTCTCACTCTCTTGCAAAGCAGCTTCCGCTCGCTTGCGGTCAGTAATATCTTCAGCAATAGCTAACAAATAAGCAGGGGAACCATCAGCATCTAAAATCGCAGTTTTCTTGGTGTGTAACATCCTTTCTTCGCCGTGCTTAGTCTGAATCGGCTCTTCAGGGATATCGATCACTTTACCGCTAGTTAATACTTCCCGATCTTTGAGCGTAAAAATATCAGCTTGCTCTTTAGGGAAAAAGTCATAGTCATTTTTGCCAATTACTTCTTCTTGTCCAAATCCTAGCAGACTTTTAGACGCTGGATTCCACAACACAAACCGCAAATCAGAAGCTTCTTTAACCACCACAGAAACAGGCAAATTATTCAGCACGGACTCTAAAAATTTTTGAGTTTGTTGTAGTTCTGCTTCTGCTTGTCTGCGCTCCGTAATATCGCGAATTGAACCGATAAATCGTAAGACTCTACCTTGTGAGTCCCACTGGGACTGACCTCTGGCACTAACCCAGCGATAAAATCCACTCTTAGTTAAAATTCGGTACTCGATATCTTGGTAGGGAAGTCCACTACCCATGTGAGCATTAAGAGCATTAGCAACTCGCTCGCGGTCTTCTGGATGGATACGGGAAGTATAACTCTCAGTTCTGTTATATAAATCTTGCTCTTTTAAGCCAATTAGTTCCCTTAATCGCGGCGAATAGTAAACTTCTTCACTCGAATTTCCGTTCTCATCCCAAACGAATCGGCCGTCCCAAATTCCATCAAAAGAAACTTGGCTAACTAATTCAAAACGCTCTAAACTTTCTTGTAGTGCTTTCTCTGCCAACTGACGCGATGCAATCTCATTTTGCAACTGCGCGTTAGCTAAACTTAAGGAGGTTATTGTTTTGCTCAATTCGACAGTGCGCTGTGCAACTCTATTCTCTAGTTCCTCATTCGCTCTTTGCAGTTCAACTTCTGCTAGTTTGCGAGCCGTAATATCCATCACAGTACCGAATAAGCGCACGACTTTGCCATTGATAATCTCTGGCTGTCCGCGATCTGAAATATAGTGAATTTCACCATCGGGACGGACGATCCGAAAGTCAATCGCATAAGCTTCCCCTCGCTCAATAGCACCATTAATGTGGCTTTTCCAGTAGGCTAAATCGTCGGGATGGATAGAAAGGCAGTCTTCTAAAGCATTCGGTAGCGGTTGATTGGGGTCTAGTCCAAATATGCGGAAAAGTTCATCTGACCAAGTAAAAGCACCTGTAGCAATATCGACTTCCCAATTACCAACGTGAGCTAATTTTTCCGCAGCTTTCAGTTTAGATTCGCTTTTGTGTAAAGACTCGATTAATTCTTCTTGTACGGCTTGAGCAAGTTTTTGCTCGGTGATTTCTACTACTATTGTACCTATGCCGACGCTGATGCCTAAGTTGTTGGAAAGCGGAAAAAAGGAAGCTGTCCAATGCCTTTTTATCCCTGGCTGAACTGGAGTTTCTCCGTTTAGTTCGTAGTTAAGGACGGGAATACCAGTCTCGATCACTTGCCTGTTAATCGGCTCTAAAATTCGCGCGAGATCGGGCACAATTTCATTTAGAGTCTTACCAATATGCTCGGCGACTGGTAGCCCATCTATTTTAGCGAGGGTTTCATTAATATCTATAAATCGCATTTGGTCGTCAAAAATGCACATTCCCACTGCGGCGGAGCTGAAAAAGGCATCTAACAGAGTAAGTCTCTTGGTTAATTCTGTTTCTAAGGGATGGTTAGCCATTGCCAAAAACCTCTTTGAGGAATTGTGTTGGAACTGCCGAGCCAATTTTTGTTACCACAAGTATTACAGTTATAGCAACCGCTAAGGCGGTTAGGATGCTCAGGGCTAGGGGCTACGATGCTCAGGGAAGAAGGGAAAGAAGAGGAAGAAGGGAATAGAATTAAGGGTTTGAGGAAACTAGAATGTACTAACTACCTAGAAGGTTGCTATAAGTCTTGTTTTCTATCCTGTAAAGTTCTGCCTTCACTTTTGTATCCTCAAGTGAGCTTCTCTTTCGATTACTTGCTGCTTACAACTAAATTGAGCAACTCTCTATCAAGAAGCATAAAGAAAACTCTGTGCTACGATTTAAGTTTAGTATGTTTTTTTTTAGTTGTCTATCAGCAGATTTAGAATTTTACTGAAACCAAATTTATACAATAAGTTTGTCGTTCAAATCATAGAAATACATATTTTTGTAATAATTTGGTTAGTTCCATTACTCTTGCCAGTTCTCGCCACCATTAAGTTAACACGGCAACGACCCTTAACGGTAGGTTAATCCTATTCTCTTAATGCCAGTTGGGGTTAATCTTATGAAAGAATGTCTAGAGTGAATATTGGGCGATCGCACTCAAAACTAAGTAATCCCTCTCGATCGCAATAGCTCTAGACTTTAGCCCAACACTTGCTCGTTACTCAAGTAAACCAGGTGGAGGCGTAATTTCAATCCGGCGCTGCCCGATCTCAACAATGGGGACGATCTCTTGGACAAAGGGAATTAAAACTGTTTTTGATTTTGACTTGAGAGGGCGTTCCTTTTGTTTTTTGCTGCGGCGTTGACTGGGGTGGGTCGCTACTTGTCCAGTGGCAGACTCTTCCTCTAAAATGTTTGCGGGTTCAGGCTTCTGCTGCAATTCTACTTCTAAGATGTCATTACCGGCTGGAATTATATCCACCACAGTGCCTAACATTTCACCCGTCTGTTGGTAGAATACTTGCAACCCGATCAAATCGCGCACATAAAATTCACCTTCCTCCAAATGAGGGCGATCGCTTGCAGAAACGAACAGTTGGCAACCCCGCAGCGCTTCTGCCTCGTCTATATTCTCCACCCCTGCTAACTGCACCGCATAAATTCCTTTCCCCGGAATATAGCGCCCTCCCAAAAACTCAATCGGTTCGGGCTCTGCTTTGCCAGGGCGCTGCATCCAACGCTGTCCCGGTTCCAAGAAACGTTCTGGGAAGTCGGAGTTGGGATATACCCGCACTTCGCCATTTAAACCTTGAGGTGCGACAATTGTACCGATTTCTACCCAGTCAGACATAAGCGTTTAGAGCTGATATTACCTTTTTATTTTGATGCAGTCAGGCAGCTATTGCCCATGCAGTTTTGGCGATGGGAGTATCAAGGGCTAGGGGATCGTATAAAAGATATCCTAGATTTAATAGCAACCGCTTTTGTCGATTAGGATACTCGCTCATAAGTAGAAGGAAGAAGGAAGAAGGAAGAATGTTTATACAGTCAGCTTTTTAGCCATCCCGATCTTATGTTTAATTAGGTGGAGCTAATTAGCTCGAACCCGCTGATTCTATTCCCTTCTTCCCTAGCCCCTAGTCCCTAGCCCCTAGTCCCTAGCTATAATAGTCTGTTTCAAGACCGAACTCATGAAAATCCGAAATCTGGTAGCGATCGCGAAGGCAATTGCTTGGGTCAGCATCTTTACAGAACTTAGCGCGATCGCGATCGCCACTATTTTACTCTCTCAAAGTGCCACTGCTGCTCCCTCTGCGACTTCTAGGGGGCTATTAGCTCAACAGCAGGATTTACAAGAGATGCAGCTAAAAGAGGAGATTCGCGATCGCGTCTCCGAAGAAGTTGACACCGCTTTTCGCCGCACAGCATCCATGCTGAATGTGTTTTTAATTGTACTTACTTTCTTCCCCACCGCCGCCGCCGTCGGCGTTTGGATATTGTTAGGGAAATTAGCCCAGCAAACAGCTCTTGCCCAACAAGAAATTGCTAGTCTTAGAGACGATACAATTTCTCAATTAAAAACAGTTCTGACTGAAGCTCAAACCGTCTTAGACGAACTTAACCAGCAAGAAAAATGGGGCGAAGAAGACACTGATATTTTGTTCGCCGACCCGGAAATTCAAGAATTTACCCCGGTAAAATATGGCGATCGCAAACAATTAATGAGCGGTAGCGACTACGCCAAACAGGGAGACGCTTATTTCTTTGAAAATCGCTATGAAGAGGCAGTTGACGCTTACAATCAAGCCCTACAAATTCAGCCAGACTTAGCAGATACTTGGAACAACCGAGGCGTAGTGCTGACAAGAATGCAGCGATATCAGGAAGCAATTGATTCCTACGAACAAGCTACAAAACTTCGCCCCAACTATCCTGACGCTTGGAATAATAGAGGAGTAGTATTATTAGAAATGCAGCAGCTTTCAGAAGCCATTGCCTGTTACGAACAAGCAATTCAAGCCAAAGCCGACTATGCCGATGCCTGGAATAATCGAGGAGTTGCACTTTCCAAAATGCAAAAGTATGAAGACGCTGTTATCTCTTACAATCAAGCATTAGTAATTAAAAATGATTATACAGACGCTTGGAACAATCGAGGCGTTGCCCTCACTAAGCTACAAAAATATGATGCGGCAATTGATTCTTATGATAATGCCACTAAAATTAGACCCGATTTTTATCGAATTTGGTACAATAAAGCTCGGTGTTATGCTCTTCAAGGTGAAATAGAATTAGCTCTAGAAAACTTGAAACGAGCATTTAATCTCAACCAAAATATGTGCAAGCAACTAGCAGTAAATGAAATAGACTTTGAATCTCTTAGGCAAAATGATATATTTAAAGAGTTAATTGGGAATGGGTAATTGGGAATGGGTAATTGGTAATTGGTAATGGGTAATTGGTAATGGGTAATTGGTAATGGCTCATATCAATTATCCCAATTGTTGATGAGTAAATCCACCTAATTAAACATAAGATCGGGATGGCTAAAAAGCTGACTGTATAAACATTCTTCCTTCTCTCCTAGATAACTAAATTTTTCTTCCTTCTTCCTTTTTCCTTCTTCTTACAATCGACATTGTTAAGTGAACTTCACAGGACTTACGCACCCAACCAAAGAAACCGGGTTTTTTGACGAAAATACTTCGTTTTCACCCAAAGATTTTCTCAAAAACCCGGTTTCTGGGACTCCCTGCGTAAGTCCTAGTTCATACAATCAACCTCATTCTACTCCTCCTGCCTTCTATTACAATTCACAATTAGAAGTGTTGAAATCCTTTAGTTAGGCTTAACTCTTCTTCTGGATAGATGCCGTTACTATCTACTAACAAAATGTCAGGATTTTTGGTAATGTTTCCTACTATAGCTGCTCCAACTCCTAATTTTTCTACTAACTTTTGAGCAATTTCCGGGGGAAGACATAGAATTAGCTCGAAGTCTTCGCCGCCATATAATCCCCAATTCAGTGCTTTTTCTGGGGATACTAAACGGCTAATAGTTGTAGGAATAGAGATTTGATTGCGCTCAATTTTTGCTCCAACATTGCTAGCCTGACAAATTTGAATAATGGCATCTGCTAAACCATCGCTGCTATCCATTCCTGCGATTTGAATTTTCGATTCTGACCCCCATTGTAAGAGTTTAGAATCTATAATTTCCCAGAGGATCGGTAGCACATCTAATCGGGGTTTGGGACGCTGGTGAGCGAGTATCAGCGACGATCGTTCGGGGGGAGTAAGGGATGTCTCTAATTGGGGGTTAAGGAGCAATTCTAGGCCAGCTCGTGAGGCTCCGTGAGGGCCAGTGGCGACGATGAGATTGCCTGGTTGGGCGCTACTGCGGCGGATGGCGCAGGCGGAGTCAACTTCTCCGAAGGCAGTAATAGCTAGAGCAATTAGGGGCGATCGCACAATATCGCCGCCAACGATCGGGGTATTATATTGTTGCAAACAAGCTGTCATCCCTTGGTAGAGTTGCTCTACCCAAGTAACGGGAGTGTCAGGCGTGAGGCTAAGTGCCACAGCGATCGCTAAGGGTGATGCTCCCATCGCCGCCAGATCGGATAAATTAGCAGCAACGGCACGCCATCCTGCGTCTTGGGGTGTTGTGGTGCGATCGCTAAAATGCACCCCATCAACGAGCATATCAGTGGTAATCACCAGAGATTTATCGGGATGGGTAGGGATGATTGCGCCATCATCTCCAATAATTTCTGGGGGACAGAATTTTTGTAGAATTGCTAATAAGCCTTGTTCTCCGATGTCTTTAATTTTCATTATTTTTAACAACTTTTCCGATATCTTTAACTTTCTTAGGACTTACGCTCATGGCTCCAGAAACCGGGTTTTTGAGAGAATCTGTGGGTTCGGGCGAAGTATTTTCGTAAAAAAACCCGGTTTCTTTGGTTGGGTGCGTAAGTCCTGTTTCTATAACTTACCCATAATTATTTGTAACGCGGCAGTATGGTAATTGGCGCGATCGCCAACAAAGCCAAAAAAATTAGGGTGAGTAGTTCCCACCCTAAATCTATCGTAGTTTTCAGCTCGCGAAAGTACAATCTCCCAATCACAATTAGCCATTAGCCATTAGCAATTAGCCATTAGCAATTAGCCATTAGCCATTAGCAATTAGCCATTAGCAATTAGCCATTAGCCTCTTCTAACGCAACTGAAAACCGCTCTATCTAGCTCACCTCAAATGCTGAGGAAATATTAATCAACCGAATCAAGCGACACCTTAACAACTCGGTTCTTTTCAGCTTCAGCTTTAGGTAGATTCAGATTCAAAATTCCATCTTTGTACTTAGCTTCCACCTTGTCATTTTGAATGCGTGCAGGTAGAGGGATCACGCGGCGGAAAGAACCGTAACGGAACTCAGAACGAGTAATACCTTTATCTTCCGTCTTAGTTTCAGAGCGGCGTTCCCCGCTAACAGCAACAGCTTCCGCCGTCACTTGCACGTCCAAATCCTTAGCCTCTAAACCAGGAATTTCTAGTTTTAAGTGAATAGCTTCTGGAGTTTCATGCAGCTCAGCGGCAGGCATAAACGCAACACCATTAGAACCCCTCTCTACTGGCGGCGTAAAGGTATCAAACAAGCGATTCATTTCTCGCTGCAAAGTATCAATTTCCCGGAATGGTTCAAAACGAATAAGAGACATAATCAATACCTCCAATCTTCTGAATTTTAGGGTTTAAAGAAACCTTGATTTAACTGTCTCTAATGTATTGATAATTCCCCAATTAGGTGATTCGGTTTTCTCCCAGCACCACGTTCGCATTACCGTACTTATGTACTCTTGTACTCCCAGTGTTAATCTCCGAACCAAATGTACGGTTAACCGCCCCGCACATTTTGACAGGAAGCATAGGTATCAAACAACACTCCCACCAAACTAAAAGTAATGCCAATTACCAAAAATCCCTCAACGGGGCTACCATTGCCGAAAGTTGCTAGGAACTTCAAAATCTGACCCGCCCCAAAGTGGCCAACCTCTTGTAGGTAGGGCAGGTGACTAATCAAGTAAAAGCAGCTCAACCCAACTCCGATTAACAATAGCGGAGCGACAAAGCTGAAAAGACTAGCCAGCAGTAGAGAGCGAAGAAAATTAGGCACGATGCTCATATAGAGACTCACAAATCAGCTAAACTGCCTACAGGTATACAAGTTGAAATTACTTGTCCTCTTCTACGATAGAAGCGATCGCTCTTTTACAGCGAATCTGTCAGAAAACTTAAATTTTTAGTTAAAGAAACTTGTTTAAGATTTGTACTGAGTTAAAGAAACTTGTTTAAGATTTGTAGAGAGATTTTATTTTTCTCTAATGTTGTTACAGCCATCCTTAACCTTGAGTCAGACTAATTCTTCCAGCCTGGGATTGTGGAGTCAGCGATTTCTAGCAGCAATACTGCTGGGTGGCCAAGTGACTCTGCACCTGTTCACTCGCACTATTCATCGCCGCAACACCCTTGACCAAATGGTGGCTGTGGGCCCGGAATCCCTACTCATCGCCTTGGTGACTGCGGGTTTTGTGGGTATGGTGTTTACAATTCAGGTAGCGCGGGAGTTTATTGCCTTGGGTGTAACTAACGCCGTTGGTGGTGTACTAGCTGTCTCTTTAGCACGCGAACTTGGCCCAGTCTTGACAGCAGTGATTATTGCTGGGCGAGTCGGCTCTGCTTTTGCTGCTGAAATTGGCACTATGCAAGTAACAGAGCAGATTGATGCTCTCTATATCCTCAAAACTGACCCGATTGATTACCTGGTAATTCCTCGCGTTATTGCTTGCTGTCTGATGTTGCCAATTTTGACCATCTTATCTCTGGTAACGGGTATGGCTGGGGGTCTGCTGATTGCTACCAGGATGTATGGCGTTCCTCCCGTCGTGTTTTTGGAATCTGCCCGAAACTTTCTCACGCCTTGGGATATTTGTGCTCCAGCTATCAAAGCTTTTGTTTTCGGCGCTTTAATTGCGGTGATTGGTACGAGTTGGGGTTTGACGACTACTGGCGGTGCTAAAGGTGTTGGACAGTCTACTACGACTGCTGTTGTGACTTCTATGCTTGCGATCTTTATCTGCAATTTTTTCTTGTCTTGGTTGATGTTTCAGGGCACTGGTAGTATGGCTCTCCAGCGACTAGGTAATTAAATTATGCAGGAGGCAGGATGTATGAGGTCGATCTTCTGAAGTTAACTCAAGTGCTGAGTTAGAGGCGATCGCGCCTCAACATCTCGATATTTCAATTATTCAGGACTTTGGCACCCAACCAAAGAAACCGGGTTTTTTACGAAAATACTTCGCTCGGACTCAGAGATGCTCTCAAAAACCCGGTTTCTCAAGCCATGAGCGTAATTCCTACTGGTATAAGGTTTTTGCCGTTTCAAACGCTCAGTTTTTAATCCGGTAGCCGATCAATTTGCGGACAGTTTCGACCGGTATTGCTAATTCTTGGGCGATCGCAGCCTCTACTTGACTGGCTTGGGTGAATGGAAACTCATATTCCAGCCTCTTTAAAGTTGAGTCAGTAGTTTTGACAAAAATAGTGGTAAAGCCCCGGCTGCGATCGATTTCTGCCTTGATGGTCAAGATTGTTACTGACAACCTCACTTCTAACTGTCTATTTGCCTCAAGTTTGTTAACGGAGTCATAACGACGGCTTAGAACTTGGGCTGCGATCGAGTTACCTGTAGTCCAGAATAAGGCGGCTACCAAAGGCAGGGGCAACCAAAATTCCCAGTGAGCGCGGTGGAGAAGTTGTCGGAAGCGAGGTAAAGCCATTGGAATTTTAGATTTAGATTACGCGCGATCGCATACAGAAACTACGAACATTCTAGTTAGCAAAAGATTGACGTAAATCTTACCTCTGACGGACGCTTTTCCTAAATGTCTTCTCTACCATAAAGCTTGCAGAACAATGGTTAGATCGATGCGAATTCTGCTAGTAGAAGACGATGTGAATCAACTCGAACCGCTTCAAACTGCTCTCTCTGAGGCAGGACATATTGTAGATGGTATAGAAGATGGGGCGATCGCTCAATGTATTTTATCGCAGCGGGACTATGACCTGTTGATCCTGGATTGGTTATTACCTAAAGTCAGCGGCTTAAGCTTGTGTCAGCAATACCGCCGTCTGGGAAAAACTGCCCCAGTGTTGCTGTTGACTGCTAAAGATACGACTGTTGATAAAATTAGTGGTTTAGATGCTGGAGCGGATGATTATCTGATTAAACCTGCCGATGTGTTTGAACTGCTGGCGCGGGTGCGGGCCTTGGGACGGCGATCCCCAGTTTGGCAAGGGGATACTTTACAGGTTGAAGACCTGACTCTACATCTATCAACGCTGACAATGGAACGCGGCGATCGCAGTATGCTTTTATCGAGGCGCGAATTTCAATTTTTGGAGTATCTCATGCGTCACCCTCGTCAAGTCCTTTCTCGCGGTCAAATAGAGCAAGCTTTGTGGGAGTGGGGCAGCGAACCGGAGAGTAATGCGATTACTACTCTGGTGCGTCGTCTGCGGCAGCGATTGCAGGCGGTGGGTGCTGTCACTTGGCTAGAAACTATATATGGTATGGGATATCGCTTGAATCCAGATGTTTAATCGTAGCCGTCGCAATCTTGCCCAGTGGTTTACGCTGTCGATGGGGACTATTCTGATCGTTTTTGCCGGCATTATTTACTACCAGCGATCGGTTAACCACTTAGAAGAAAGCGATCGCCTACTCTACAAAAAAGCAAGAGTTATGGCTGCCAATATCGATTATGGTTGGCACCAAGGAAAAGAACGCATCGATCTGAGTAACGTTCCGATTCTGGGGAATTATTCTCCCCCGCCTGACAGTGAGATTATTTACGTTCGCTGGTATTCGGCCACTGGAGAACTACAACAATTTTATGGGATGCAACCCTTGGATCGGATTCAGGCGATCGCGGCCTTTGAAACCATTCAATCTCCCTCCAACTGGCTGCGACAATTAACACTACCAGTTGACTACAAC
The DNA here is from genome assembly GCF_000332155.1 of Kamptonema formosum PCC 6407. Taxonomy (GTDB): domain Bacteria; phylum Cyanobacteriota; class Cyanobacteriia; order Cyanobacteriales; family Microcoleaceae; genus Kamptonema; species Kamptonema formosum. The sequence continues at coordinate 2,330,993 of NZ_KB235903.1, forward strand.
GGACGCACGATTGGCTACCTCCAAATTGCTATCCCGTTGACAGATGCTCGGAATACACTCAGAGAGTTGCTGATCGTAATGGTGGTAACAGTGCCTTTGACCTTGGGCGCGATTAGCTTAGTAGGTTGGTTTTTAGGCGGGTTGGCGATGCAACCTATTAGGATTTCCTATACTCAACTACAACGTTTTACCTCTGATGCCTCCCATGAATTAAGGGCACCGCTTGCCATCATTCTTAGTAATGCCCAGGTTGGGTTACTCAGTCCAGTTGAGGCAGGTAAGCCTAAGCACACTCGATTAGAAAAGATTGCGGAAACGGTTAAGTCGATGAATCGGTTAGTGACCGATCTCTTGTTTTTAGCACGACAGGCAGGACATTTAGACCCGAACTCGATGCAATCGATTGACTTGAAGGAGTTGTTGAAAGATGCGATCGCCACTTTATCAATACAGATTGTTGAGCGGCAGTTAACGCTTAATTTACAACTCCCTGAAGACAGAGTTATTATCAAAGGCAATGCAGATTTATTAAAACAAGCGATCGCGAATCTACTCACTAATGCTTGTAAATATACCTTGCCTGGAGGAACAGTATGGTTGCGTTTATTGCATCAATGTCATCGCCTTTTAATTCAAGTAGAAGATACGGGAATCGGCATTCCAGAGGCAGATTTGCCACAGATTTTTGACCGATTTTACCGAGTTGATGAGGAACGAACGCGGGAGAAAGGTGGCTATGGATTGGGATTAGCGATCGCCCAGCAAATTGTGGAAGCTCATGGCGGGCAGCTAACAGTAAGTAGCCAGGTGGGGAAAGGTTCTCTGTTTCAAATAGAACTGCCTCTTTAGAGAGGCAGATGGCAGATGGCAGGAGGCAGGAGGAAAATACAATACTAGAAAGGGTTTGGGCTGCTGACTGTATAAACATTCTTCCTTCTCTCCTAGATAACTAAATTTTTCTTCCTTCTCTCCTAGACAACTAAATTTTTCTTCCTTCCTCCTTCCTCCTTCCTCCTTCTCTCTCTCTCTCTCTCTCTCTCTCTCTCTCTCTCTCTCTCTCTCTCTCTCTCTCTCTCTCTCTCTCTCTCTCTCTCTCTCTCTCTCTCCTTCTTCCTTCTTCCTTCTTCCTTCTACTTATCACCCCTAAAGGGGATGGGATTCTTAAAAAATTTGTTCTTTAATCTGCCTAGCGATAGGTTTCTTGGCGCAATTAAACTCTGTCACTTTCCAGTCACATTTGCTATTGAAGCTAAAGATAGTCATTGATTGTTTGCCCTATCTTAGAATAGGTTTTTGACGATGAAGACTTCTCGGTTCCAGCAATTCTTTTTCATTTCCAGTCTGGCAGGAATTCTACTTTTTCTGAGTGGGCGATCGGCTTACGCTGAACCTCTGCCAACTACCCCTCAACCAACTGCTACTTCTGAATTTTCCTCAGATTTATCACCCTTGGAAGCCAAAACAATACCCATACCCGACAAGGTTTTAACCTCTGCTGCCAGTTTGCAGGCTGAAACGTTATCGGTTCAGACAATTGACCCAATTCCTGAATCAATATCAGAACCTGCAACCCCAACGGTTGCCCAAGCAGTACCCCCTGGTCGAGCGACACTATCGGGGCCAAGCTACGTTGGCGTGGGTGCAAATATTGGCTTTGGCGGACGCACTGATTTGGGGCGGGGTAGTTTTACCATTTTCAGCAAAATTGGGTTGACCAATAATTTGTCCGCCCGCCCTGCGATCGCCGTTGGCAGCGAACCGGCTCTTTTACTACCTGTCACCGTTGATTTTCCAGTTCGTTCTGTTGCTAATGGACGAGTCGGTATTGCGCCCTATGTGGGAGGTGGTGCTGTGATTTCGACAGGTAACGATAGCGTAGTACGCGCACTGGTTACAGGTGGTGTCGATGTTCCTTTATCGGAGGAATTTACGGCAAACGCAGGTGTCAACGTCGGATTTTTGGGCAAAACGGAAGTTGGTTTACGGCTAGGTGTCGGTTACAACTTCTAGTCGTTGAGAAGGTAAAACTGTGAATAGATTAGAAAACATTGCACTGCTGGAACGTCAAGAACCTCAAAGCGCGGCTCCAAAACCATCCATTAGTCTAATTGATGCGATCGCCTTGATTGTTGGGTTAGTAATCGGTGCAGGCATTTTTGAAACCCCTGCTTTGGTTGCTGCTAATACCGGCACGGTTGGTGGTGTGATTGGAGTCTGGCTGATTGGTGGTGTGGTGTCATTGCTGGGAGCACTTTGCTATGCCGAATTAGCTACGACCTATCCCCATGTCGGCGGTAACTATTACTACCTGAAACGGGCTTTTGGGCAACCGATCGCGGTTTTATTTGCCTGGGCACGCATGACTGTGATTCAGACTGGATCGATCGCGTTGCTGGCATTTGTGTTTGGCGACTATGCCTCTCAGCTATTGCCACTAGGTGGTTACTCGCCTGCCATTTACGCCGCAGTCGCGATCGCCCTGCTGACAATGCTGAATATCATTGGGCTGCGCCAAAGCAAACACTTCCAGAACGGGCTAGCAGTGATACTCGTTTTAGGCTTATTGCTGGTCATCCTAGTGGGTCTGACATCTTCCCTTCCTCCCACCCCGTCCCTTCCCGCCGATGCCTCCCCTACCTCTTCCTGGGGCTTAGCGCTGGTCTTCGTGCTGCTATCCTACGGCGGTTGGAATGAAGCCGCTTACATTTCTGCCGAAATTCATAACCCGCAGCGCAATATCATCCGCTCTTTCCTGTGGAGTATTGGCATCATTACAGGACTTTATGTGCTGATTAATTTGGCGTATCTGCGGGGATTGGGTGTCGCAGGTATGGCAGACTCTCAAGCTGTTGCCGCCGATTTATTGCGGCGAGTGCTGGGTGAGCCGGGAGCCGCCTTTGTGAGTTTACTGGTTGCGATCGCCACGCTGGGATCGATCAACGGCACCATTTTTACGGGCGCACGCAGTAGCTTTGCTCTAGGACAGGATGTATCTTCCTTTCGCTGGTTGGGACGCTGGTATCCACATCCGAGTTCACCTACAACCGCTTATTTATTTCAAGGCGCGATCGCTCTGATGCTGGTTGGGCTGGGAACCTTCACCCGCAAAGGATTTGAAACAATGGTGGACTATACTGCGCCCATCTTTTGGTTCTTCTTTCTACTGAGCACTCTGTCGTTAATTGTTTTACGCATTCGAGAACCCAATCGCATCCGCCCCTTTAGCGTCCCGCTTTACCCCATCGTTCCGCTGTTGTTCTGTGCCATTTGCGGCTATTTACTCTACTCCAGCCTAATCTATGCAGGCATCGGTGCGATCGCGGGGGTCATCGTTGTTTTACTGGGTTTTCCCTTTGTCCGTCATAGTACATAGCAAACTTTTTTGGAGATGACAATCGTGCAACACAAAACTATTAAACGCTCCCTCTTTATTGGCGTTAGCATTCTCAGTCTTGCTGGAATCGGCTGTAGCCAAATGCGTAACTTTGAGACAGTGGCTCCAAGTCCCACTACTAACTCTCAAACTGATTCTGCTGCCGATCGAGTGGAAACGACTTCTAATAATACAACGGAAGTTCCTGTTTCTAATTCCACAACGGAAGCTCCCACCCGTACACCTGATGTCGTTTACGTGCCAACGCCTGTAAAGGTTGTGGATGAAATGCTGCGGTTGGCAAATGTGCAATCCAATGATGTAGTTTACGATCTCGGTAGTGGCGACGGTCGGATTGTAATTGCAGCCGCTCAAAAGGTGGGCGCACGGGGTATTGGTATTGATATCAACCCAGAACGCATTCGAGAAGCTAATGAGAATGCCCAAAAAGCAGGCGTGAGCGATCGCGTCGAGTTTCGTCAGGCAGATTTATTCCAAACTAACTTCAGTGAGGCCACAGTTGTCACGCTTTACTTACTGCCGGAACTTAACGTCAGACTGCGCCCCAAATTACTCAGTCAATTAAAACCAGGTACGCGCATTGTTTCCCATGAATTCGATATGGGCGATTGGAAACCTGAGCAGGTAGTAGAAGTGGAAGGCAGAAAAGTTTACTACTGGGTTGTACCTGAAAATCCTCCTGCTAATTTGCGGTAGCGCAGCTTCAACAATAAATTAGTCAGGACTTACGCAAAAGATCGGTAGCGCCGCCATCTTGGCGGTTCATTGACCGCCAAGATGGCGGCGTTACGTAAGTAATGCGTAAGTCCTATTAGTGCTAAGCATGGTCTAATCCGTGTTTTGTCACTACGGGGAGATAATTTTCTCGAACTACTGGTTTTTCAGGTTTTCGCCTTGCGAACCTTAAATTATTGAGCCTGGCTAAAATCCAGCGATCGCAAGGCGAAAACCTTTTTCTCTAAATCAAGTAAGTAGAAGGAAGAAGGTAGAAGGAAGAAAAATTTAGTTATCTAGGAGAGAAGGAAGAATGTTTATACAGTCCGCTTTTTAGCCATCCTTATCTTATGTTTAATTAGGTGGATTTACTTATTAGTAAAGAAGCAAGCTAGTCATATTAATTATACAAAGTACCATAAAGTAGCTTATATTTTATTTATATTATAAGATGTGAAATGGATATAAATTCTCCTTTTCGCCTTCAAAAGGCTAATTCCTAATTGCTAACCTCTGGCCCCTCTTTTCGTACCCACAGCGATCGCGACATTTTCTCATAAATCCAGATTCAATCCAATTTTTTCCATCAGCAGGCGCAAGTCCTACGAGATAAAATGAAATAATTAGCAACATTCGTTTACAAGTCGGGATTAAGCCTGTGACTGCAACTTCGTCATCCATCAACTCGACACAGACAATAGAACTGACTCCGAGTTACGCGATTCCCCTAATCCTAGTCGGGATCTCCCTACCTCTGCTGCTGGTGCAAAAAGTGGTAAGTTTAGCGATCGCTCTTTTTGGCTTGTTTCTGATGTATCAGGCCGCTACCATCCGCCTGAAATTCACTGACACAGCCTTAGACGTATACCGCAAAGAAGACCTAATCCGGCGCTTTCCCTACCAAGAATGGCTTAACTGGCGGGTATTCTGGCCGGCCGTACCCATTCTGTTCTACTTTAAAGAAGTCAACAGCATTCACTTCCTCCCGGTACTCTTCGATCCTAAAATGCTACAGGCGTGTTTAGAACAGCGCTGTCCGCGAAAGGACTGAAGAATGAAAGATGAAGTCAGTTAACTGTTAACTGTTAACTGTTAACTGTTAACTGTTAACTGTTAACTGTTAACTGTCACCCTGTTCTCATACAACTAAAAACTGCTATGTAAATTTACCTAATTAAACGTAAGATGAGAATGGCTAAAAAGCTTGCTGTATAAGCATTCTTCCCTCTTCCCTCTTCCTTCTTCTTTCTTCTTATATAGCAACCGCCAAGACGGTTAGGACACTCGTTGATGACTAAAACCATGATTCATTGCCCTCCCTCTTCCCCTAGCCCTTAGCCCTCTTCCCTCTTCCCCTAGCCCCTAACCCCTAGCCCCTAGCCCCTTCTTCCCTAGTCCCCATGAATTCAGACGAAACCCAAACCCAAGAACATCATCAAGAAGCAATTGAAGTGTCAGTTAATCCAGAAGATTCCAGTCCAAAGGATGAGGCTGTGACAGAGGCAATTGAGTCTGCGATCGCACAGCCGGCAGAGGATTTATCAATTGCCTCTGCCATTGATGAATCGGCTGTACAGCCAATTACTGAAGGCGAATCCGCCGCCGACCCAAATCCTATAAGTGAACTATTAACAGACATCACAGACAATGTAACCGAAAAGTTAGTACAGCAAACGATCGACTTGCAACAGCAACAACAGGAGTTGAAACAAGAAGTTGAGACTATGCTGGCGACAAAAGCTAATTTGCAGCAGGAACTCAGCGACACTCAAGCCGCAATTGGGCGTTTAGTGCAAGAAGCTTTAGGTCAATTAGAACAGCGCAAGCAATCACTACAAATTGAAGTAGAAAAATTAGAACGCCGTCGCGATCGCATTCAAAAAGAAATGCGAACCACTTTTGCAGGCGTTTCCCAAGACTTAGCAATTCGAGTTCAGGGTTTTAAAGACTATCTGGTAGGAAGTTTGCAAGATTTAGCAAGTACCGCCGAACAATTAGACTTAGTACCAGAAGTACAAGAACAACCAAAACAAATTATTGAAGAGCCTCGATCCTCTGCTGATGCACCTCCAAATCCCCGATTTACCGAGCAAGGTTTTCAAGAACAAGCCAAACAAATTCGGCTTATTCTCGACCAATATCGCACTCTCCCGGACTACTACGGCCCGCCTTGGCAATTGCGGCGCACTTTTGAACCAATTCACGCCGAAAAAGTCTCGAATTGGTTTTTTACACAAGGTGGAAAGGGAGCTTTACGAACAATGGGTTCCCGCTTGCAAAATATCTTGATTTCTTCAACAGTAATTTCTGTACTTAGAACCCTATACGGCGGTCGTTTGCGAACTCTTGTACTAGCTAACAGTCCCGAACGTTTAGGAGAATGGCGTAGAGGTTTGCAAGACTGTCTAGGAATTACTAGGAATGACTTCGGCCCGGAACGAGGAATTATTTTGTTTGAGGCGGCGGAAGATGTAGCACAAAAAGCAGATCGCTTAGTGAAAGAAGGAAAATTGCCTTTAATTATAATTGATGAGACTGAGGATCAAATCAGTCTGTCAATGCTCCAATTTCCGTTATGGTTAGCCTTTGCTCCCGACCCACAGAATTTGATGCCTAAAGATTTTTGATAGAACAAGTTAGTTATAGCTAGGGGCTAGGGGCTAGGGGCTAGGGGAAGAGGGGGAGGATGGGGAAGAGGGGGAGGATGGGGAAGATGGGGAAGATGGGGAGGATGGGGAAGATTTATCTCCCTCATCTCCTTCATCTCCCCTGCTCAAGAGCTCCCCTGCTCCCCCGCCCTGAGCATCGGAGTATCGTAACCGCCCTGGCGGTTGCTATACTTTCAAAACAGAACATTGAGGTAAATTCATTATGGGATTGTGGTTAAGTTTAAATTTTTCTGTGTTATTGGCTGCTTATTTACTAGGCTCGATTCCGACGGGATATAGTGTAGCAAAATGGGTTTTAGGAATCGATTTACGTGAGGTGGGATCTGGTTCTACTGGTGCAACTAACGTGCTGAGAACTTTGGGTAAATGGCCCGCTTTGGGAGTGTTACTGGTTGACGTTTTGAAAGGGATAGCGGCAATTTCTCTGACGCGCTATATCTATGCTCTCAATGTCACTTCTGAGCTAGCAGCAACCGCAGGGATAGAGGATGTTACAGAAATATTGCCTTGGATGGCAACTTTAGCAGGTTTAGCTGTGGTTTTAGGACATAGTAAATCTATTTGGTTAGGCTTTGCCGGTGGTAAATCTGTGGCTACAAGTTTGGGAGTTTTGTTGGGTTTATATTGGCCTGTGGGTTTAGGAACTTTCGGAATTTTTGGGTTAGTTTTAGCTATTTCGCGAATAGTATCTTTGAGTTCTATTATTGGGGCAATTGGAGTTTCTGGTTTGATGTTTGCTTTTGGTCAACCCCTAGCCTATGAGTTATTTGGAATTGCTGGTGGTGTATTTGTAATTGTGCGACACCGTGCTAATATTCAGCGGTTGTTGAATGGTACTGAGCCGAAAATTGGGGAGAAATTAGCATCGGAAATTGAACAAGCTTGAGAAGGTAATTAACTTACAGAAGAAAGCGGAACTAAATATTATTCAATTATTCCCCATTACAGGCGCTACTTCTAACACAAATCCAGGTAATATATCCTCACCTGAAAGCGTACTCGGAGACTGCAAAACCTCAACTTCTCTACCAGGTCGATAAATTTCTACAATCTGCGTTTGTGGGTCAATTAACCAACCTAAACGCGCACCATTTTCCATATATTCCTGCATTTTTTCCCGCACTTCTCTGATAGAATCTGTAGGAGAGCATAACTCAACTACAAAATCTGGACATAAAGGCGGAAATTTCCTTTTTTGCTCAGGTGTTAACGCTTCCCACCTTTCTCGGCTTACCCAAGAAGCATCAGGAGAACGATCGCCACCTTTTGGCATTTTAAAACAAGTGGAAGAGTCAAAAGCAATGCCTAAGTTACTATTCCGGCGGCTCCAACCTTGCACTTGAAAAGTTAGATCGGCATTGCAGTTTCCCGTTTCTCCTCCAGTTGGCGACATAATCAGTAGTTCTCCTTTCGCATTGCGCTCAAATTTATAATCGGGGTGAACCCTACACAGTTGGTAAAATTGGTCGTCAGTCAATTCGATAAACTTACTTAAATCTAATTTAAAAGTAGTCAGCATGGCAGTAAAACCTATTCACCTAATTCTTTAGAACGCACAGAAGCCGCTTTCACTGCTTCTATTAATGCGGAGCGAAAACCTACTGTTTCTAGTTTAGCAATTCCTGCAATTTAAGTTTTACTCTAGTTTAGTGTAGTGATTTTAGCATTGAGAGAGAATGGGTTTGGTAGCCGAGTTTTTGGTAAAGATTAAGGGCGGGTTTATTAGTGACAAAGACTTGTAAACCAATTTGTCGATCGCCTCTTTCCCTGGCCCAATTCTCAGCACGGCTAACTAATGCTGAACCTATTCCCCGCTGTCGGTGTTCTGGATCTACGTATAGCAGAAAAATATGAGCGTAGCGATCGCCACTCACCTGATCGATCGCATTTCCCAACCACAGACAACCTATTTTGAGAGCAGAGGAGCGGGGGAGCGAGGGAGCGGGGGAGCGGGGGAGCAGGGGAGCGGGGGAGCGGGGGAGCAGGGGAGATGAGGGAGATAAATCTTCCCCATCTCCCCCATCCTCCCCATCTCCCCCATCCTCCCCATCTCCCCCATCCTCCCCATCCTCCCCATCTCCCCCATCCTCCCCATCCTCCCCATCTCCCCCATCCTCCCCATCTCCCCCATCCTCCCCCTCCCATTCCACCCACCACAGGGGAGTTTTATTAGAAAAATACTGTTCAACTGTTAGAGCTAAATGACCTAATTCTCGATCGGGGTGAAGTTCATGGTAAGTTTTGTACATGAATTTTACCAATTTTGCACGGTCTAGTCCCGAACCTGTACGCAACTGATAGCCTGGTATTAACTCAACGGATACCATAGGAATTAATGGGCGATCGCGATCGATTCACCGCTTCCCACTACAACATTTAATGTGGGTGTTTGAGCGTGCTGAGCTTGGGGACTAACTTCTTCAATAGGAGCTGGTGCGGCCATATCATTCGGCAAAAAAATCCGAGCACTAACTGCGGCGAGAGCGAGAAAAAAAATGATAACTGCGATTAAAGGGGCGACGTACTGACGAATGAAAGCCATAGATACAAAATTGTTGAGTTTTTACTCGCGATCGCGAAGATCATCTTCTGAAGATAATAGTAGATTATTTCGCTACTTGACAATTCTTTAAAACATAGTTATAAATTTTGCCAAGATTAGCTTGACTTTATAAAAAAGCTATGATACAATACGGTTCAAGCAAAGCAATCATTAGCCTTACAATTAAGGTAAAAAGCGATCGCCCTCTCGTCGGCTGCCTCCTGGGTACAAAAATCATTACCGACTGCCAATAGGGTCAAGAACAGATTTTGGTCGGTGGAGTATCACCTTCAAACAGTTAGCGATCGCCTCAGCAGGTAATTCTACCGTCATTAATTTGCGTTCACAAGTTTTAGGTACTGTCAAGGCGTGAATAATTAGTGCGATCGGTAGTGCTGATTTCGTAACTTTGCTGTAAACTAATAAATAACAACTAATAACTACTTCGTTCTGTATGTTCTTGTAGTTCAGTCTTCTTAACTCTGAACTACAACAACATACTTTTTATTAGGCACTGACCCAAAAAATATGAGTGCGGAACCGTCCCTTTACGAAGCTCTGGCAAAAATAATAGCGTATCAGGACGATAAACCTGAGTTTGAAGAGCAAGTTAAAAGTTTTCTGGAAACTAACAACTACTATATAGATCAAATATTCGACGATCTGCAAAGTGGTCTTCATGCTATCGGACTTGCTTCCACTGACCCCGATACATCTCCAGTTTTGATATTTCGCGGTACAGACTTTATAGAAGATGATGCCGCCTTCTCTGATGAGCGTGGTGTTGGTTACTTGCAAATTGACAACAATAGAGAAATTTTACAAAGCTGGCTGACACAAATAACTGAAGATTCTTTTAAGAATCCTACAGGCTTACTTCCCGATGTTATCGGTCACGGGATGGGAGGAGCTTTAGCTCAAATTTTTGCTGCTGAATTTACCTCCAAAACTGGAGACATATTTACCTTCAACTCTCCTGGTGTTTCAGCCGATACCGTCAATACTTTTAGGCGTAACCTAAGAGGCGCGAACAAAACTGTTAATCACTACATAGTTAACGGAGATATTGTTAGCCTTTTTGGGGAATCATTTCTGACAGGTAGAGTTTTTCTCCAAAGTTTTAACGATCCCAATATTCGACCCTTAATTATTTTAAATAAAAATCGAACCGACAATTTATTAACCAATCCTCCTGATGGTTTTTCTCAACGGCAGGTTTCTACAGATCAATTAATACTTCCTAGTTTTACCTATACCAATGACTCTGATTTTACAGAGTTTCAAACAGCTCTCTCTTTTATACAACCCAATTTATCAGAGGCGCTAAAAACCAGAGAAAGTGCAGAGAGATTGAGAACAAGCGGTAATTTTTCATTTTCGGGACTATTGCAGCAGATTCAAGTCGCTCTGGCTCCATCTCAAGCTAATTATTTAGTTGGGGATGCACAGAATAATTCTGCTAGCGCCGGCGGCGGCGATGATACATTAATTGGTGGCAACGGGAATGACACCCTCAGAGGCAATCAAGGTGATGATACTATTAGTGGTGGAAATGGCAATGATTTTCTTTACGGCGGTAAAGGAATCGATACTATCAGTGGTGGGGAAGGAGCTGATTTTATCAGCGGTGATGCTGGCGATGACATCTTAATTGGCGGTAGCGGACAAGATAGGTTTGTGTTAGCTCCGTTTGCGGGAATTGATACTATTGTTGATTTTGAAGATAGTGAAGATATAATCGTTTTAAGTGGAGGCTTTACCTTTGCTCAACTTAAAATTATTCCTGGTAATAATGGGCCATTAATTACTGTTGCGAAGAGTGGTGAGGTACTGGCAATTGTTGAAGGAATCGCTGTAAGTACCCTGAGTACGAGAGATTTTATTACTATTTAAGAAACTAGGATTGATTTATAATTAATGACGGATTATTGCTAATAAAGGGGATGACTAACCTGGATTTGTTATGAGGGCAGGTAAGATGCCTGCCCCCAAGAGTTTTGACCGACAACTGAGGATTATTTCGGATCTTCTAAAGGCAAAAAGAAAATTGTTAACATCCCTGGTATAACAGCCAGAGAACTAAATAAGAAATAATGCTGATATCCTCCCAGCCAAGTCTGCAAATAACCGCTAAAAACTCCGGGAATTAATACGCCTGCGGCCATAAATGCTGTGGTAATTGCATAATGGGAAGCTTCATATTCAGGTCGAACTGTACGCATTAAAAATACAGTATAGGCAGCTACGCCAAGTCCATAGGTAAACTGTTCTATGGAGTTGACTGCATAGGCCCAAATAATACTCGGTTGATACATTGCTAACAGCCAATACAATACATTAGTTGAGTTTTGCAGTATAGCTGTAGGCCACATCCATTTTTTTAACCCTTGTTTGGCGATTAAATATCCGCCAAGTAGCCCTCCAATCAAAAGAAAAATTACGCCGATAGTACCAGATAACAAACCCATTTCAGCAGTGGAAACTGCTAATCCGCCCTTCTGTATTGTATCCATTAAAAATGGAGGAGCCATTTTGAAAGTTAAGGCATCACCAAGGCGGAAAATTAAGACATAAGTAACAATCCAACCTATTTTATATTGGCTGAAATAGGTTCTAAATGCTTCTTCAAATGCTTCGTCGATAAAGCTGGTTGTTTGTGTGGATTTGTTGTAGGCGATCGCGCGACTTTCTACCTCTGGCAAATACCAGCGCTGAAATAGATAAATCAAAATAAATATTACTCCACCAATTCCAAATGCGATCGCCCATCCTAACTCCAAAGGATGAAGATTAAACGAGGAACCAAAAACTGAAAACGTAATATCTTTATATACTTTAGCATCAGTAGGATTTCCTGCTACTAAATGCTGTTCTGCAAAAGAACCCGCTAAAAAAACTAACAGACCACTTCCGGCAATTACTGCTCCTCTGTAAGCCGTATTACGAACGCCAACAAATAGCGCTTGCTGATCTTTATTTAGAGCCTTTAAATAAAATCCATCTATGGCGATATCGTGGGTAGCTGAAACAAATGCTATTATTGTAAAAATCACAAGTGATATTACCAGAGTCTGGGGCATTAACACGCCAAGCGCTAGCCAGAAAAATAGACCAGCACAAATGATTTCTGTGTTTAAAATCCATTGGCGTTTAGTGGAGTATAAATCAACTATCGGGCCCCATAAACCTTTTAATACCCAGGGAAAAGACAAAAGGCTGGTTAAGCCAATTAACTCATTGCTGGCTCCCAGACCTTTTAAAAAAATTACCGACATTAAATTTACAACAGTGTAGGGAAATCCTTCTGCGAAATATAATATTGATACCCATAATCCAGGGTTGCGCTTTTTTTCTGATAAGACCATGTTTTTTTAGTTCCTCGTTTGCTTAAGAGCAGTTTATCATACAGCAGTTTTTAGTTGAGTGCAGCACAGATAAGGGGTAAGGACACGGTAATGCCCATTGGTGTCAAGTTAAAAAGAAAGCCGCCAGGGGTTGAAACCTCTGTCTAAGTAGAAGGAAGAAGGAAGAAGGAAGAAGGAAGAAGGAAGAATGTTTATACAGTCAGCTTTTTAGCCATCCCGATCTTATGTTTAATTAGGTGGAGCTACTTAATAGCTAAAGCCTCTGAAGAGGACTAATTTGGTTTAAAAGTCTTCTTCTTAGCCTCTTCAGAGGACTCGATCTATGAGGCAGGGGTTTCAACCTCTGCCGGATTGGAGGTTTTCCCTTACCAGTATTTTTTATGAAAGCTAGTAATAAAAGTTACACGATCTAGCGATTATTACTAGGGTCAATGTTACTTAATCGCTCCTTAAATTGGATAATTTGACGGATAGCCAATTTTACCCTTATATTTTATAATAACCAAAGCCTACATTAACTTTTGTTACTATGTCTGCTGACTCATTCCAGCGTAGTCAAGATCAGGTTGAGACTCCTCTCTCTCCTGTGGCTCAACAGTGGCTCAAGAAATATGTCAAAGACATTGACTTTGACTCTAATTGTAAAATATCTTCTGCTCTAATTGATGACTCATTAGACATCAAAATTGAACAATTTTTCCCGTCTCCTGTGGCATCTTTAGCTATACAGTGGTCAAGAAAATACTTGAAAAATCTTCAGATTGCTTCCTCTGAAACTGTACCCCAAGCTGAAGAGAGCGACTTGAGAATAATTGGTTCAAAAAAATGGCGGGTGCAAACTGCTTCTATCTTACAGGAGTCGCTAATTTATGCTAGTATTGAGGCTATTACTCACACACAATTGTTGCTTTCAAAAGAAATTAAACGCCATCAGATCGATCCAAAACTGATCGATTATTTGCAAATTGCTATGGATTCTTGTGAGATTCATAGAAAGGTTTTAGAAGTTTATGGTAATGCAGAAGATCCCAGCTATATTGCTGTTACGGTGGGGCAAGAAACCGGTGCGATGCGTCAGAAATATACGGCAATTGACCCCCGCTTAATTGGCTTTGTGTCGATGCAGGTGTACTATACCACTCTGTTTTTACTCAAAGATATTTCTGCTGTCGAAAAAACTGTTTTAACTGCCTATTTCAAGGTGATAGATGACTACCTCTATATGCCTTTGTGCCGTTGTTATCAAGCCGCAGCTAAGCATAGTTATGATTCTCCCAGCTTACAAGCTGTACGGCAACTTTTAGGTCAAAGCACTGAAATAGCTGCTCGTATTTTTAGCCGCGTTTCCCAACTTAATCCTGACTATCATAGCTATAGCGGAGCGTTGAATTCAACCTTGGTGAAAACTGCGAGTATCCGGGATGTGGAGATGTTTCAAGTTTATTTATGGTTGTCTGTTTTAGAGGAAAATATTGCTGTTTTTTATCAGGAATTGTTTCCAGTTTGTGTGATGCTTTATCCAATCTTGGGGGTAAAATGGCATTTGGTTTGGCAAATGCTTAATTGTTTGGAGCAAGAAATTTACTTGCGATTGGAACCGCAGCAATTAGAGATGATTATGCCGTATTATCGGGCCATGTATGAGATATTTTCTCCGGCAGTTTTTGAGGATGATTCGGGCGGGGGATAGGGTACATTATCATTAGCTTGATTGTTTGTCAAGTATTTGGCATACTAATCGAGAAAGTTTTCAGGGGAAGTAATAGTTAACTGTTAACAAATATCGATATCTGGTTGCGATCGGGGCTGCATCGACATTATATTTAAGAATAATTTATAAATAATCAGCCGAAATTGTGGGAAAATGTGAACCTGAAGTTCGCGTAGTTAGTCTGTACTAGACAGTTGAACGCTCACACACACCTTTCCGAATGCGAAAATCTAAAACAGTCTTTTTGTCAAGTCTATTTTCAATTGGCTTAGCGATCAGTTTTCTGCTAACTCCGCAGTGGTTGTCTAATTTGTTTCCCGATCGCGCTGCGATCGCAGTCCCCCCGCAGGTGCAAACATCAGAATTTCGAGGCTTTTGGGTAGATGCTTTTAACCCTGGTTTCAAGACACCGCAAGAGGTGACAAAATTAATTGCGGATGCGAAACGGGCGAATGCGAATGCGATCGTTGCTCAAGTGCGCCGTCGCGGTGATGCTTTTTACGCTAGCAGCATTGAGCCGCGAGCCAAAGATCCTAATCTGGCGGCGGGTTTTGACCCTTTGCAAGATTTGATCGCCAAGGCGCACGCAGCAGGTTTGGAGGTTCACGCTTGGATGGTGACGCTTCCGGTAACGGGAAGCACTAGCAACGATCGCTCTCATGTGTGGCAAAAACATGGCCCCAATGCGCCTGGCCGCGATAATTGGGCAATGTTTACTTACGATGGCCAATCCCAAGGTTATCTCGATCCCGGCCATCCTGACGCGGTTGATTACACGGTTTCGGTTTATCTAGATTTGCTGAAACGCTACGACGTAGACGGCGTGCAACTGGATTATGTGCGCTACGGCGGGCCGGATTGGGGTTATAATCCGACTGCGATCGCGCGGTTTAATCAACAGATGAAACGCACGGGTAGGCCATCGCCAAGCGATCGCGTTTGGATGCAGTGGCGGCGAGATCAGGTGACGAATTTGGTGCGTAAGCTTTATGTGCAAAGCCTTGCGATTAAGCCGCAGGTGAAGATTTCGGCGGCGACGATCGCTTGGGGAAGTGGGCCGAAAAAAGATGAGGATTGGTATCAAACCCAGCCTTACAAAGAGGTTTTGCAGGATTGGCGGGGCTGGCTGGAAGAAGGTATTATTGATATCGCCATGCCGATGACTTACCAGCGCGAGTACAATGCTCGGCAGAAACAGGCTTATGATGATTGGATTGAGTTTGCCAAGAATCACCAGTACAATCGCTATACTGCGATCGGGCCAGGAAATTATCTGAACTACATTGAAGACGCTTTAGCTCAGATTCGCCGCGCTGGACAGCCTTCTGCAAAGGGGAATTACACGCATGGGATTGCTTTGTATTCCTATGCTAGCAGCAATGTCTACACTAATGGGGACTTGCGATCGAGCGGTGGAGGAAGCGTGCCCCGCCAGCCTTGGAAGTATGTATTGCAGAGCAATGATTGGTTCTACAATGCGCTTTCAAAGCCGAGTAAGTATGTGGATGTAGCGACGGGTAAGACTTATGAAACTCAGCCTGTTTGGGCAAATCCTGTGGCTGTTCCCGATTTTCCTTGGAAGTCGCATCCGACTACAGGCGCGATCGCGGGTACGTTGCGGATGTGTTCCCCAAGTTGCGATTCTGTAACCTTGACATTGCAACCGATTGATGGTGTAGGTCAGCGGCGCACGATTCGCACCGATGGTAAGGGATGGTTTGGTGCGATCGCGCTGACTCCCGGTACTTATCAGTTAAAGGTTGACGGTGGAAAATTGGAGCAGACTATTAATGTTAGTGCTGGTCAAGTAACCAATGTCAATTTTGATAACAGACAAAGTTATTAGGGGGACTTATACAAAATAAGGCCCGAAAACAGGGTAAAATCCAGTCACAGTAAGAGTTTAAGGTAAATTCATGCTTTTTCTTGCTGTGACTAGGTTTGAGCCTTCTAAAACCCTATCGAACTAAATCGCTTTGCCAGAGCAGAATAGAGCCTGATTTTAGCTCCAAATTTGTCTAAGTCCTGTTAAAACAATTGTTATCCAATAAAAACTCTGTACAATAAGGCTGTTGCGATCGCTTGCACCCTTTCTTACCTATTAATAGTAATAGTCTCTGCTGCTTTACTTTTACCCTGAAGCCTAGCCAGACGTTGCTCTCGCAGACCAGTTTCTACCATCGCAATTAATTCATCAAGCTGTAGAGTGAGTAAGTCGATTTGTTGGTTAACTTCGCGCCACCTAGCAACACTTCGCGCTCTGATCTGGGGGTCGGGTATTTGGGCTGGTTGATTCATGGCAGATTCCAGTTTTGTTTGGTTTCAGAAATGCTGGCTTCGATAGCACCGATTAATGCTTCAGCGTGCTGAATGGTTTGAGCCAATAAGTTCAGCATAGCATCAGGAGCGTTCGGCTGGTATTCAGCTATCCCTAGCGCCAAGGTATGCAGACGCGAATAAGGCATTCTCAGTCTCTCGACGCTACTTTGCATCTGCTCTAATTCTAGTAGGGTTGCCTCATTCTCCCCAAACTGTTCAAATATGGCAAACTCAGTAGCTTTGGCTTCATCAATCAGTTCTACTAACCGTCGCTGCAAGTAAAAGATAGTAGTTAAAGTTTGGTCTGGTAATTTGACCATTATGCCCCAGATATAGAGAAGACAAGATCTATATCATACCTAACAAAGCAGCAACTACCAGCGATAATCTACAAAAAGGTAGATAGAATGTTGTGGTTATTGGACTAAAGTAGAAAACATAAATAAACAGTAAAAACAATGACAAATACAACGACAAATACAATATTTGATAAAATCTTCCGCGATAGCAATGGTCAAATTGTTATAGCTCAGACACCAAACCTACCACTTATTGTATGGGGTGTAGCCACTTTACTGCAACTAATTGTAACCACAGGCAAAATTAATACAGGGCTAGACCTAATCGCTTTTGGCTCATTATTTACTTGGGCATGGGAAGAATTATTTCAAGGCGTTAATTATTTTCGGAGAGCGCTTGGTCTTGTGGTACTTATTGGTGCGATCGCTGTACGACTGATGGCTTAACTCAATAGTATCATGGGTTTTTGAGTCTTATAGCTCAACTCACCGAAAAGTATGAGAAAACTCCTAGCCATTAGTACAGGTATTATCAGCATTGTTAGTAGGGGTTGATTTAATGCGGAGGCGTATTGAAGTTGAAAACGGCACAATGGAATGTTTATACAGTCAGCTTTTTAGCCATCCCGATCTTATGTTTAATTAGGTGGATTTACTTAACTGTTAACAAAACTTTGGTGTTGGGTTTCACTTCTTTCCACCAAATCTACCATTGCGCGGTTAACCCATACTTTAGTTGATTTGTCAAGGGGCAAATTGCCAAACTTTTTTTCTAGAGATTAGCGATCTTGCCAAAAAAAATTAGGGATTAATTCTTCTTCCTAGATCGCGAAAATGTCATATCAATGTCACATCGGCTTATAAAACCCAAATTAAAGACGTGACAATGAAATTGTTAAAAATTAGTGTGTTTAAGCTAACATATTTAAACTTGATGAATTCACCTCTTAAATCATATTAAAATTGCTTTTAACTTTATTGGGCAATTAGTTACAATCATAAGCCTATGAGCCTTACATTTCTGAGCTTTCAGACATATACTGATTTACTAGGCTAGACGTGATTTGTGTCTATCAACTATTTTAAGCTTTGAGATTGAAATATTATTAAAGCTGGATTTATTGCCAAAAATACGGTTAACCAGTTAAGCAAAAAACAAATTAATAAGCACAAAAATTAAAGACTAAATCTCAGAAAAAAATCAAAACAACCCCGGAAAACTCAAACTCAAATCCCTAAAACAATTAAGTTGAAACAACTATTGACATTACTCTAATAATAAATGTATGATTTAAAAACAAACCATAATTCCCAAATTTAACAAAAATACAACCCTAGATTAAAACTCTTAAATCGTGCCTACCCGATATGAACAGACGATTAAGTCCTTTCGTAGTTGTGTTTTCAATGACAACTACGATCTCTGCGTCTAGCTTCGCCTACGCAGCCGATAAAGCATCTGCACAGCAGATCGCGCCAGCGGCCGACGGCACCGGTACTACCGTTACCCCGCAGGGAAATCGTTTGGATATTGACGGCGGGTCGCGATCGCGAGATGGAGCCAATCTTTTCCACAGTTTTGAGAGATTTGGGCTAGATTCAGGTCAAATTGCCAATTTTATTTCTCACCCCGAAATTCGCAACATCTTAGGTCGCATCGTCGGCGGCGATGCCTCCTACATTAACGGCTTAATCCAAATTACAGGCGGCAGTTCCAACTTATTTTTAATCAACCCCGCCGGGATTGTTTTCGGGCCGAATGCCAGCTTAAACGTCCCTGCCTCTTTCACGGCGACTACGGCTAGCGGAGTCGGCTTTGGTAATAATAACTGGCTTAATGCTATTGGTAATAATAATTGGGCTAGCTTAGTCGGAACTCCCAGGGAATTTAGGTTTGATAGTTTCAATCCCGGCAGTATTATCAACTCTGGTAACTTAACAGTTGGTGCAGGTGAAAATTTAACCTTACTTAGTGGCAGCGTCATCAATACTGGTACATTGGCCGCGCCGGGGGGTGACATTACGATCGCGGCCGTTACGGGACAAAACCTAGTCCGTATTTCCCAACAGGGACGCATTCTCAATTTAGAAATTACTCCCAGCTTGGGAAATAACGGTAATGACCCTGGGATTTCTCCCATGTCTTTACCGCAATTGCTAACTGGTGACAGTAGCAACCACGCTTCGGGACTGATTGTTAACGCCCAGGGACAAGTTGTATTAACGGGTTCTGGAACCATCCTCCCCAGCGAGGCGGGAACTGCGATCGCCTCTGGCAAGATTAATGTATCCGGCAATACAGGTGGCAGCGTCAATATTTTAGGTCAGCGAGTCGGAGTCATCAGTGGCAATATCAACGCCGCCGGCAGCTATGGCGGCGGTACGGTACTCGTGGGAGGCGACATTCAGGGCCGAGGCCCCGTTCCCAACGCTTTGCAAACCTTCGTCAGCAACGACTCAGTAATTGACACCAGCGCGATCGCGATCGGCAATGGCGGTAAAATCATCGTCTTTGGTCAAGAAGCAGCCTATATTGGCGGCACATTGAGGGCACGGGGAGGTACAGGTGGCGGTAACGGCGGGTTTATTGAAACTAGCGGATTGCGATCGCTAGCCATTACCAGCGCCCCCGATGTGGGATCGCCTGCCGGCATTGGCGGAGAATGGCTGATTGACCCCTACAATATCGATATCGTTCCAGGTCTTCTCCCTGTTGTTGGTCTCGGCTTACTTGCCCCCTTTGAATCCTTTCTCCCCAACGCTGAATTGCCAGTTGGCCTAATTACAACAGCACTATTATTAGGTGATGTTACCATCTCCACTGGAGCCGGAGGAGTACAACAGGGAGATATTAATTTAAACGCGCCACTGGTATTCAGTCCCCTACTAGGGTCAACCCTGACGCTTAACGCTCACAACGATATTAATATTAACCAACCGATTTATGGAGGGGGTAGCCTTCCTTTAAACCTAGTTCTCAACGCCAATAACGGAGATATTACAGCCGATGCAGGTCGAGTTATAGTTAATAGCTCAATCGCAACTTTAGGGGGAAATATCACGGCAATTGGTAGAGCCAATGTTCCTGGTCAGGCAGGTATTGAAATCACTCTCAGCGGCTCTGTAAATTCAGGGGGAGGTAAGATCGACCTCAATGGTGTCAGCGTTGGCGGTGCAGATCGAGGAGTGAGAAATCAAGGCTCGATAGTTTCAGCCGGCGGAGTAATTTCAATTACAGGAAGCAGCGAATTTTCCCAAGGAATTAGTATAGAATCTCCCATTGATTCAGGAGGAGGAAACATTATCCTGAATGGGACTGGTGTTAATCAAGCAGGCTTACAAATTATTAACTTGGGTTCTGTTAATTCAGGCGGAGGCGATATTACAATCGCTGGTACAAGTAGCGATCGAGAAGGTATAGTAGTTAATCAAACCCTCGGTTCTGGGGGTGGAAATATCACTCTAATTGGAAATAGTTTAACTGGTAATGATATTGTTATTGAAAATGTGGTTCATGCCGGTGCTGGCAACTTAACCTTGGCAGGGAATCAGATTGTGTTCTCAACAGGCACGCCTTTTCTGGCTGGCAATAATATCATATTTGAACCTTTTATTTCTGGCGACAATCTATCAGTTACGAACAGCCTGCCTACGACAGTACCATTTATTTCTACCCAAACTACCTTCGGTCGCAGTAATACTAACGGCACGGTTATTATCAACGGGAATCTAAGTTTCAGCGGAGAACTACTGGTGCAGTCTCCGGGAGGTACGATCGCCGCTGCTGGCAGTAATCTTACGGGTTCTGGTGCGGCGATTACCTTCCAAGGTTCCCAAGATATTACCACAGGCAACATTACAAATAGTGGCGGTACTGTCACAATCACCAGTATTAGTGGCAATATTAACACTAGCGCTGGGAATATTAATACTAATTCTGCCATTAGTAACGGCGGCGCGATCGCCCTGACTACTGCTAGCGGTAATATTATTACTAACGGTCTCTATTCTTACTCCAGCGCTATGGGAGGGAATGGGGGAAATATCACCATCCAAGTCACTACGGCAGGTGATATTAATACAAATGCTACCGCAGATTTGAATGTCACCTCAATTTCTGGTAATAGCGGTACGATCGCGCTTTCTGCGCCAGGGAATATTGCCGCAGGCAATTTAAATACTGCATCTGCTAATAATGTTGGTAATAGCGGTAATGGTGGTACAATCTCAATTGATGCTGGCGGCAAGATTTTAGCTGGCAATCTCAATACTAATTCTTCTGCGCTTAATAGTGCTGGCAATGCTGGCAATGTGACTCTGATTGCTCCCAATGCTAGTATTACTATTAATAATATAGATGCGAGTGCTAATGGGGCCGGCGGAACTTCTGGCTATGGTGGCGCGATCGCGGTTACGGCAACTGGTAATATTCTCAGCGGTAACTTGACATCTGCTAGTAGCAGTAGTAACGCAGGAAATATCACTCTTAATAGTACCAGCGGAACGATTGACAGTGGTAATCTCAATGCTAGCGCTAATAATCAAGGTGGCGCGATCGCGGTTACGGCAACTGGTAATATTCTCAGTGGTAACGTCACATCTGCTAGCAGCAGTAGTAATGCCGGAAATATAACTCTTAATAGCACAAGTGGAACGATTGGCAGTGGTAATCTCAATGCTAGCGCTAATAATCAAGGTGGCGCGATCGCGATTACTGCTACAGGAGACATTACCGCTGGCGGAGTACAGTCTAACTCTACTTTTAGTGGCATTGGTGGTAATATCACCGTTAATACTACAGGTGGAAATGCTAGCTTTGGCAGTTTAGATAGCACATCTGTTAACAATGCCGGTGGCGCGATCGCCATTACCACACCTTCAGGAATTACGGCTGCAAATATTAACAGCAACGGCTTACCGAATACTGGTAATATTACCCTAACTAGCAACGAAATTGACTTTACAGATACTTCCGTCCAAGGCAAAGGGACGCTGTTACTTACACCTTTCACTCCGGGTAGTGCGATCGCCATTGGTGGCCCTGGTAGTACAACGGCCCTAGATTTGACAGCAGCAGAACTCAATCAGCTTAACGGTTTCAGTTCTGTTACTATTGGTGAAACAGGCGCATCGGGAACCATCAGCATCGGCGCTAGCGGAGTCATCGATCTTACTAGCAACAGTTTCAACCTCACACTCAACGGCGGGGCCACTACCTTTGCAAATACCCTCACCGTAGCAAACGATCGCACTCTCACCATGAATGTCGGTAGCGTTACCAGCGCGCCTAGTGGGATTGATATCGCCATCGGTGGTACGGGTTTGCTGTCCTTATCTGTCAGCGGGGATGTGGGTACAGTCGCGAATCCCTTATCTACTAACATTAGCCAGCTAACCACAACTTTAATGGGTAATGCTGCTTTTAGCAACAGCGGCGCGATCGCCATCAACCCATCCACAATTAGCGGTCAACTTAATTTATCCGCTACTGGCGCGATCGCGCAAACCGGGCCTCTGAATGTCACCGACGCAACCACCCTCAACGCGCCTGGAAACGATATTACCCTTGATAATCCTGGCAATAATTTTAGCACCGTCGCCGTCACCAGCGCCAACAATGTCACCCTCACCGAGGCTAACGCCATTGACATCGGCAATTCCAATATTTCTGGGACTTTCAATGCTACCGCTAACGGTGTAATTACTGGCAGCGGTAATATTATAGTCGCAGCTACAACCACCCTCAATGCCAACGGATCTGACATTACCCTAGAAAGTGCTGGTAACGACTTTAGCACGATAATTGTTACTAGCGGCGACAACGTTAGACTCTATGATTTTAATTCTATCGATCTGGGCACTTTGACAATCCCAGGTACTTTAAACGTCACCGTTGGCGGTAATATTACTCAGAGTGGAGCGATCGGCGTTGCAGGCGCGACAGCATTTAATGCAATCGGAGATATTACTCTCCTCGATCCTACCAATACTTTTGGTGCGATTACTTTAACTGGTCAAAATGCTTCTATCCTTGAAGGAGCAGCAACAGACATCGCTGGTGTAGTGTTGGGTGGCAACTTGACTCTAACATCAAGCGGAGCGATCGCTCAAGCAGGTAGTATTCTAGTTGCTGGAAATGCTAGCTTGAACGCTGGTAGCAATGATATCACTTCCAATGCTGCGATCGACAGCGGCGGCCTGACTTTGACAGGCGCGAATATTAATTTGAATAGCGCGATTACGGTTGGTGCAGAAGACTTTATTATTACCAATAGTGGCGAGTTAAAGATCGTTCCCGCTGCTACGATCGGCGTTGTCGGAGATTTCCTACAAAATGGCACGGGAAATGTCACAATTGGTGGCAATATTACTAATGCTAGCAGCATTACGTTTGCTCAGGCTGTAACGGTGAGCGAGTCCATAAGTCTTACTGCTAACAACGGCCCGATTCTATTCCAAAATACTGTTGACGGTTCTCAAAATCTGACCTTGAATGCTGGAACTGGGAATGTCACCTTTAGCGATGCGGTAGGTAGCAATGTCTCGCTAGGCAATTTAACAGTAAATAGTAGTGGCGTTACCAGCTTTGTTAGTACAGTAAATGCCGAAAGTGCGACGACAGATGCAGGCGGGACAACAGAAATTAACGGTAACATCACTACAACCGAGACTCAAAATTATGGCGATGCAGTCGCGATTGCCAATAATCCCATTTTGACGGGAAATGGCGTTACTTTCAATTCAACTTTAGATGGCAATAGCGATCTTACAGTAAATTCAAGCGCGGGGAATGTCAGCTTTAATGATGCCGTAGGCGGTAATATCCCGTTAGGAAATTTAGCAGTAAATAGCAGCGATACGACAAGGTTTGCTAACACTGTCAACGCCGCAAGCTTGACTACAGATACAGGCGGAACAACGGAAATTAATGGCAATATCACCACAACAGAGACTCAAAATTATGGCGATGCAGTCGCGATCGCTAATCATCCCATCCTGACGGGAAATGGCGTTACTTTCAATTCAACCTTAGATGGTAATAGCGATCTTACAGTAAATTCAAGCGCGGGGAATGTCAGCTTTAATGATGCCATAGGCGGTAATATCCCGTTAGGCAATTTAACAGTAAATAGCAGCGATACGACAAGGTTTGCTAACACTGTCAACGCCGCAAGCTTGACTACAGATACAGGCGGAACAACAGAAATTAATGGCAATATCACGACAACAGAAACTCAAAATTATGGTGATGCAGTCGCGATTGCTAATAATCCCATCTTGACGGGAAATGGCGTTACTTTCAATTCGACCTTAGATGGCAATAGCGATTTGACGGTAAATTCAGCTATAGGAAATGTCACCTTTAATGATGCCATAGGCGCTAATATCGCGTTAGGGAATTTAGCAGTAAACAGTAGCGAGACGACAAGGTTTGGTAACACTGTCAACGCCACAAGCTTGACGACAGATGCAGGCGGGACAACAGAAATCAACGGTAATATCACGACAACAGAGACTCAAAATTATGGCGATGCAGTCACCATTGCTAATCATCCCATCCTGACGGGAAATGGCGTTACTTTCAATTCAACCTTAGATGGCAATAGCGATCTTACAGTAAATTCAGCTACAGGAAATGTCAGCTTTAATGATGCCATAGGCGGTAATATCCCGTTAGGAAATTTAACAGTAAATAGCAGCGAGACGACAAGCTTTGTCAACACTGTTAACGCCACAAGCTTGACGACAGATGCAGGCGGGACAACAGAAATTAATGGCAATGTGACGACAACGGCGACTCAGGATTATGGCGATGCAGTCGCGATTACCAATAATCCCATCTTGATAGGAAATGCCGTTACTTTCAATTCCACCTTAGATGCTAATAGCGATAGCAATATCAATGTCACCATAAATTCACCTACAGGAAATGTCACCTTTCGTGATGCCGTAGGTAGTAATGTCTCATTAGGAAATTTAACAGTAAATAGCAGCGGTACGACAAGCTTTGGGAGTACAGTAAAAGTCAGAAACTTAACCACAGATGTAGGTGGGACAACAGAAATCAATGGCAATGTGACGACAACAGCGACTCAAACTTATGGCGATGCAGTCACTATTGCTAATAATCCCATACTTAAAGGAAAGGGTATTAGTTTCAATTCTACGTTAGATGGTAATAGCGATCTGACCATAAATTTACCTGTCGGTAATATCACCTTTAGTGATGCTGTAGGTAGCAATATCCCATTAGGAAACTTAGTAATTTCTAGAGGTAATCTCAATATCTCTGCCGCAGCAACAATTAACCTCACAGGTAACTTCGAGCAAAATAGTACCAATCCAGTTAATCTTGCAGGTAGCATTACCACCACAAGCGGTACTATTCTATTTAATGGCCCCATTACTTTAACAGGTAACGCTTCACTGAGTACAAGCGATCGCAATATCTCCTTTAACAATAGCATCAACGGCAACGCTGACCTCAACTTAACTGCTGGCAATGGAGATATCCTCTTTACTGGTAATGTGGGAGATATCGCCGCTATTGGCAATTTAACTATTTTTAGCGCTAATAACTTAACAGCAACAAACGCGATCGCCGCTGCCAGCATAACTCATACATCCGGGACTGGCACAATTAGCGTAGCAGATATCCAAACCTCTGGCGGAGACGTAAAGCTGGCAACTGCTAACAACCTGACAGCAGGAAATATTACCACAGCCGGCGGCAATCTTTACCTCAAAAGCCAAAACGATGCGATCGCAACTGGCAACCTCAACTCCGCCTCTACAGTTGGCGGTGAAATCTTTGTCGATGCCAAAATCAGCATCACAACAGGTGCGATCGATTCTAGCGGTAGCCTTGGCAATGGCGGTAATGTCACCCTCGATCCCATCGGCGACGTACAAGTTGAGTCTATTAATGCTCAAGGCGGCCCCAGCGGTACAGGGGGGAACATTTTTATTGAATCAACAGGTGGATTTTTCCGCGCTAGAAGTTCCTTTGCCACTGCCTTTTCCCCAACGGGAACCGCTAGCATTTCCGCAGGCGGCGGTATTGCTGGAGGTTCAATTATCATTCGCCACGTAGGGGGAGATGGCGGGCCTCCCATTGAAACTTTTGAGGTAGGAAACGGCACGATCAATGGCACTGCGGCGGCCATTACTAATGGCGATTTTACCATCTTGCCTTCCCAATCGTTTAGGCGCTCTTTCTCTTTGGGCAATATTGCGCTTCAGACTGATGATGCACTACCGCTACCGGAACCCACGCCAGAACCCACGCCACAACCCCCTGCAACACCGCCAGTCGCGATCGCACAACCGGAAACCCCAGTCGCAGAGACACCGCCAGTAGAAATTACCATACCGGAAACACCGACACCACCAACACAGCCAGTCGCGATCGCGCAACCAGAAAACCCAGTTGCAGAGACACCACCCGTAGAAATTGTCATCCCTGCAACACCCACACCGCAGACACCGCCAACACCGCCAGTCGCGATCGCACAACCGGAAAACCCAGTGGCAGAGATACCACCAGTAGAAATTGTCATCCCTGCAACACCCACACCGCAGACACCGCCAACACCGCCAGTCGCGATCGCAGAACCTCAAACCCAGAAATCAACTAAAACCCCCATTCTTGAGGCACAACCCCCACTCCCACAAGCGCCGCCAACAGCGCTGGCAACGCCTGCGCCTAGCTTTACCTATACACCGGCGCAACAAACACCTGATACTGCCGATCGGGTAGAACCAGCATCAGAAACCGAAAACAAGGCGGAACAAACAATACCCCAGACAAATATTCAGACAACAACTCAGGTACAAACAACCAGCGATCGCACACTCACTTCCACGCCAGACAATCCTCTCCCAGTGGAAACCACAGAAACCACAGATCGGATTGCGATCGCACCTGTAACAGAGCAGATCGTACCAACTTCCGCTCCCACAACCACCGAAGTTTCCCCAAATCCGACACCCACGCCGACTGTAACACCCACACCCACAGCCGCAAAAATCACCTTTGACAGCCCTCCAACCCCCAAATTAGAACCCGTACCCAATCAACAAATCAACCTCGTAGAAACCCCCAGCGTACCTCCTAGAGAGCAAGTTTCTACCGTCCCTGCGATCGCTGCCAGTAGCGATCTAGAAACAAGCGCAAAACTAGCAACAGTCAGCCACGAACAGCCATCAACCGCAATTAGTAATCAAGTAAAAACCCCACTCACCACTTCTCTAGAAGTAATTAAATCGATTACCTCTGACCAAATCTTTGAAAGTGATATTGAGACAACAGTAGCTAATATTGAGCAGTATAGAAATCAAGAATATGACAGCTACCTGGGAGTCAAAAATGAACCAGGTCACGAAAGAATGACCCTCGCTACAATGCAGGAAACTTTAAAACGTATCGCTGTGATTCCCGGTAAGCCCTGTGCTATTATCTATGTAGTAGCCAGAAACGATCAATTAGAATTGATTTTAGTTACTGGTCAAGCCTCCCCAATTCGCTACAGCATCTCAGCAGCAAAAAAAGCAATTCTTTTACCAATAGTTGAACAGTTCCGAATGGAAATTACCAACCCTCGCCAACGGAGCAGTACCAGTTATTTATCCCGCGCCCAACAACTTTATCAGTGGATAATTGCACCCCTAGAAAAAGACTTAAAAACCTTGGGGATTGAAACCCTGCTATTTTCTTTAGATCCAGGGTTAAGGAGTATGCCGATCGCAGCTTTGCACGATGGCAAGCAATTCTTAATCGAAAAATACAGCTTCAGTTTGATTCCCAGTTTTTCCTTAACTAATAGCCATTACGCATCTATTGATGGTACTAAAGTCTTAGCAATGGGAGCCTCTGAATTTAAGGATAAAGAACCCTTACCCAGCGTACCCATTGAATTGCACTCAATCGTTTCTGATTTGTGGCCGGGTCAATCCTTCCTCAACGAAGCCTTCACCTTAGAAAATTTGCGATCGCAACGCCTTAATACCCAGTTTGGAATCATTCACCTAGCCACTCACGCTACTTTTAATCCAGGCGAACCAAAGAACTCTTACATTCAGCTTTGGAACAGCAAATTGGAAATCAATCAAATCCCAACTCTTAACTGGGATCTTCCCCCAGTAGAATTGCTAGTGCTTTCAGCTTGTCGAACTGCTTTAGGGGACAGGGAATCAGAGTTAGGTTTTGGTGGATTAGCTGTAAA
The DNA here is from genome assembly GCF_000332155.1 of Kamptonema formosum PCC 6407. Lineage (GTDB taxonomy): Bacteria > Cyanobacteriota > Cyanobacteriia > Cyanobacteriales > Microcoleaceae > Kamptonema > Kamptonema formosum. Next base: position 2,359,231 of record NZ_KB235903.1, read on the forward strand.
AGCCGGAGCTAAATCAGCCCTTGCCAGTCTTTGGTATGTATCTGATGAAGGTACAATGGGATTGATGATGGAATTTTATCAGGAACTCAGGCACAGCAAAATTAAAGCAGAAGCTTTAAGAGAGGCACAGCTAGCAATGATTTCTGGCAAAGTGCAACTTCGCAATGGACGGCTGATTACAACAGGAGAAGATTTTCCTCTCCCTCCAAATTTAGCCAGTTTAAGTAATAGAAATATGGCTCATCCCTTTTTCTGGAGTGGGTTCACAATGGTGGGAAGCCCTTGGTAATAAGTAGAAGGAAGAAGGAAGAAGGAAGAAGGAAGAAGGAAGAAAAATTTAGTTATAGCAACCGCCACAACGGTTAAGACACTCACTCAGAGCCCAAACTATTGACTCTCTTCCCTTCTTTCCCTTCTTTCCCTTCTTTCCCTTCTTTCCCTTCTTTCCCTTCTTTCCCTTCTTTCCCTAGCCCCTAGCCCCTAACCGCAGAAAGCGGTTGCTATAATATCGCGTATAGGATGATAATAATGCGGCTTGTCACTTCCCTTCACTCCCAAGCATTTTGTACTTCTAAACCTCTTCAAGAAATTTCTTTTAGCAAATACTCTTTTCCTTACTACAACCAAGTTCGTTATAGTCTTCAAAAATCTCTTCAAGATTATCCAGTATTACCATTGAGAAAAGCTACAATTTCTGATTATCTCAGAGTTCACACCCATGAATATCTCCGAAAACTTGCCCTGAAAGCTCTTGATAAACCTTTGGACAAAATTAGCTTATCCTTACCAGAATTAAGCATTGAGTGTCAAGGTTTAGAATACTGTTTACCAGGTTATTTGTATGGTTTAGGAGGAATGCTGGAAGCGATTGACCAAATGAAAAAAGGGCTCGTAGAACGTGCTTACTGTTTTAGTATGGTTGGACATCATGCTCACAGTAACTGGGGGCATGGCTATTGTCTCCTCAATCCTCTTGCTGCTGCGACTCGATATGCTCAGCTTCAAGGCTTTGAAAAGGTTCTGATTATTGATTGGGATATTCATCATGGTGACGGAACTCAGGAAATTTTTAGCAATGATGAGAGTGTCTATTGCATTAGTATTCATAGTGCAGTGGATCTCTATATGGCTAAAGCCTCAGATTTGAAAGCGGGAACTACAGATGCGGCTGTTGCGGTTGGACACTGTAACATTCCTGTTATGACTCAATCTTTTCCAGTTGAAGTTTTGCAAGAGGAGGGTATAACTGGGAAGTTCTATTCTGGAGATGAAAGTATTGATGCTTTTCAGCAAGCTTTAGAAAATGTGCCGTGGCGACCTAATCTAGTCGCTATTTTTTCGGGTTATGATTCGCATAAAGATGATTGTGGAGAACGTACAACAGGCTGGACAAATGATGACTTCTGTAAACTAACTGAAATTGCTTTGGATTTTGCCAAAAGATATGGGTGCCCAGTACTCTCTTCTCATGGAGGTGGCTATAACCTGCCAGTAACAGTTTCAGCAGCAACCGCTCATGTCAAGACTTTAGCAACATATATTTAAGATTCTGCTTAAAATCATTACTGTAATGGTTTGGGGGCGATTGTCGCCCCCTGAACCTTCTTTCCCTTCTTTCCCTAGTCCCTAGCCCCTAGCCCCTTCTTCCCTAGTCCCTAACTGATGCCGCACCTCAATCACAGTGTGCACATTCCCTCTCGGCAAGAAATCCCCCTTAACTGTCACCTCCAAAGGTTCACAAGCCGCCACAAAATCATCTAATATCTGATTGATAGACTCCTCGTGAGAAATGTAGCGATCGCGGTAACTGTTAATATACAACTTCAACGCCTTCAACTCCACCACCCGCTCATTGGGTACATAACTAACATAGATAGTCGCAAAATCTGGATAGCCAGAAAACGGACACTTGCAAGTAAACTCTGGCAAAGTAATATTAATATCGTAGCGCCGACCCACTCGCGGATTCGGGAACGTAATTAACTCCCCCTCCAAAATCTCGCGCTCGCCATATTTCATTTCCTGGGTGCTTGACTCCCTTGACAAATTCTGCTGTATTGGGGAAGTATTCATAGTCATTGACCGCCAATTTCTCAACTTTGATTAAACTCACTTAAACAAGACTTACCTAAAAACAACGCATATCTATCATGACGATCGCTATCGTTGTCATCACCACCCTTGGTTTTAGTCACTAATCATCGCTTCCATGCAAAATATCTTTACCAAATAACTTGACTACTTTACCTCAAATTTTTCTACTTGACAGCATTCAGAGGCTAAACTAAAAACATTCTCCCTCCATACCCATCTACACTATGCAAAATATTACCCTGTCCGGCCCTGCTGCTCCTAATACTTACTCTCCATCAGTCCCCATTTCTCTCTACCGCGAAGTCGCCGCCGAGTTGCAAGCAGCTCAAGCAATGCTGGAATCCCTCAAAACTCATAACCAGCAATTAGTACAGCAAAATCAACAACTTCGACGAGAAGTAGAAACAGTAGTTCACGCAGCTCTTCAGCTACAACAAGCCGTCAACTCCGCTCAAGCAGTCAGCCAGATAGGGATGCCTCAGATGCCTCCTGTCAGAGTCAATTTTAACCCAGAGCCTCCTCGTCCTAACCCTGCACCTATACACAACATTAGCAATTCAATTCCAGAGCCAGCCCCCGCTCTCTCCTCCCTAGAACTCCCTTTCCCCTTCCCAGAATCAGAATCAACACCCCCACTCATTTCTGAAAAGTTATACACAGAAGTACCCGAACGCCCCTATCGCCTTCGCAGCCAGCCCAAAAAAGGCTCTGATATCAGTGGCGTATGGTTAGCAGCCGCCATTTTTCTGATTGTTATCGCTGCTTTCGGTGCTGGTTATTGGGTTGTGCGTCCCCTGTTAATGAAGCGATAGACAAACCCAAAAACAAAAACCTAAAAACAAAAAACAAGAATCCCACAGCTAGAGCTGTGGGATTTTCAAACGAAACCTAGCATAAAATTTTTAGACTTACGCTACCTGGCTCTTCATCCTCTGGCGGCACTCGTCTCTACGAGACAAGGCGCATACTGCTCTGAAGAAGCAGAATCTAGGATGCCCACCCCTGGATCGAAACCGCGCTTAAACTCGCTGAGCCTTACCTCTTTAGCTTCCAGAGCCGTTTGTAAAACCTTCATGGCACGTTGAGGATTGCCACGCCCACAGAAGAATAAATCTGCGGCAAAATAACCGTACTCAGGCCAAGTATGGATGGCGATGTGGGACTCTGCTAATGTCACCGTAGCAGTCACTCCGTGAGGACTAAACTGGTGTACGCACATATCAATTAGCGTTGCTTCTCCGGCTACAATCGCATCGAGTAAAGCGCGGCGGATACGTTCAGGATCGTTGAGAAGGTCTCCAGGAGACTGCCAAGCGTCAACGACCAGATGGGTTCCCAATTGTTTCATTCTGCGGGTTTCACCTCCACCCTATAAAGTCTCAAACCTTTTAATACTATCAAAGTATCAAAAGATTGTCAATAGCTTTTGGAAAATTGGTAATGGGTAATGGGTAATTGGTAATTGGTAATTGGGGAGAAGGGGTGGATTTACCTCCCCATCTTCCCCATCTCCCCCATCTCCCCCATCTCCCCCATCCTCCCCATCCTCCCCATCTCCCCCATCTCCCCCGCTCCCCCGCTCCCTTAACCGTGAGTCGCGCCATTGGGTAGAATTGCACCGCCCAAACAGGCCTCATTCAAGTTGGCAACATTCAAGGTAGCCCCAATTAAATTAGCCTCAGATAAATTAGTTCCAGTCAAGTCCGCTCCCGCCAGCGATGTCAATAACAAACCCGCACCCGACAAATTAGCGCCGTTCAGATTAGCTCCTCGCAAATCAGCCTCCAGCAAGCTAGCACCAGACAAATTAGCCCCGCTCAAATTGGCTCCCCGCAAATTAGCCTTATTCAACTCAGCCGTCCTTAAATCAGCTTTGTGCAAACTTGCCCCATTGAGATTAGCTCCCCTCAAGTTAGCTCCTTGCAAGTCAGCTCCACTCAAATTAGCACCGTTCAGATTAGCTCCGCTCAAGTCAGTTCCTTGTAACTCAGCTCCACTTAAGTTAGCAACACACAAATTCGCCTCTCGCAAACTTGCCTCGCTCAAGTTTGAGGAGTGCAAATTAGCACCACTAAGATTCCCACGATTGGCGTAAGCCCGAATCAGAGTTGCGCCGCTCAAATTAGCGCCGCTCAAATCTACTTCGCTCAAAATCGCTCTATTCAAAATCGCCCTACTTAAATCAACTCCATTGGCAGTCGCTCGGCTTAGAGTTGCCCCACTTAAGTTAGCATCTACTAATTTAGACCCATTGAGCAAACAAGCTCCAACCAGACTCGCTCCAATCAAAACCGCTTTACTTAAATCAGCCTGAGAAAAAATAGCTCCGCTGAGGTTGGCTCCACTCAGGTCAACTCCTAATAAGATAGTTCCAGTTAAACTAGCTCCGCCGAGATTGATTTCAATCAGTTTAGCCTTAGATAAATTAGCTCCGCTTAAGTCGGCTCCGCTTAAGTTTGCTCCGATTAGTTTAGTTCTGGTTAAGTTTGCTCCTCTCAAATTCGCGTTACTGAGATTTGTCCGATTCAGATTGGCTTCACCTAGATTAGCGGCAATCAGGTTAGCCCCTCTAAAATCTCTTTCCCCTTGTCTATGTCGCTCTAACAGTTCATTGGCGCTTAAAAGCTCAGTGAAATTCATAAAAAAGTTGAGTAATTTTCCTGAATGTGTGGATATTCCCGGCTGTCTGCAAATTTCTGTAGGACTTACGCATTAGTTACGTAATGCCGCCTTCTAGACGGTATCCTAACCGCCTTATACGGGCGGTTTACAGAAAAAGTTAGCGAGCCAAAATTGTCAGCAGTTGGTTCAAAAGAAAGAAATAGAAAAGTTGTTAATGCTAAGCAGCACCATATTGGCGCAGCTCTATTTTCGGTAGAATGATTTCGGATGGGCTTAGGTCAAAGGGAAGTTTTAAGTTTAGACTTTTAAGAGGTTGCAGATTTCTTTGCAAACAGTTGCGGTTTTGATGATTGAGTTAAACTATTCAAGACTTAACAACCAATGCTCATCACTACCTAAAAACTCAATTCTGGTAACTCTTAAAATAATCACAATTCAAGGCTTCCTCAAGCCAATTGCCAATTCCTAAAATCCCAAATTTTTTTGATTACTATTGCCGCCTTAGAAAATCAAGAGTATCGGGTATTCCCAGGGGCATCCCTACCGCCTTCCTGACTATCAAGCGGTTTAGGGTTTTGTTTAGCTACTGTCACCTCCCATCACTGCATATTGTTGCAGTGAAAACCCAGAGTTTGGCTGTTTTCCTATCAGTGCTAAACATTCAACAGAAGCACAAACGAAAATTCTCAGGAGTTCTTGCCGTCTAAACGCGGTTCGCGTCTGTACAAAAAACTCCTGTATTCTTGTGCTTCTGTGCTTACTGCCACCTTCTCCTAAATCCATAGAGGGCTTGTGGTTCTAATTAACATAACACCAGCTACGCTGACGCGCTCCCGGCCATACTAGCTTGATTCTGGGGTACTCGAATGCCGAGCTGAAGCATTCCCAGGAACACTGCCCAACTTTAGCAGGTTTTGCCAATGGCAAGATCAATAGTTGTGAGCTTACCGATATGTGCCTAAGTCTTGCGGTCATCTGCTGGAGATGCTCGCATCTTTAGCAGATGGCGGCAATATTTAGTCTAATATTTGCCCCCAACCCCAGGCCCTAGTCAGCTCGTGGGGATCGGCTACTTCACCTATAATTTGCTGAAATTAGCTGTCCCATATTTAAAGATAATCGCTAGCAGGAGTTAGAGGCAAGAGATACTTTTAGTAAATCCCGATGTTTAATTATACTTCTATAGCACAGGACAAGTAGTAGCAAGGGATACAGACGATCGAACTCAATCAATAAGATTTGCGATGTTGAACTGGTTAAGTACAAGCCAGAGGAGACAAGGATATGAAGAAAAAAAGTTATATCTGGATCTAGGAGGTGGCAAATGCAGAATAATAAAGCTAGAGTTGGCTATTCCTAAAAATAACCAACTCTAGCTTTAGTTTTTGTTAATAATTGCGCTCTTTCCCCGGTAAGGGCAATTATGCTATTGTCACTAACTTATCCCAAGCGGCGAGCGCTCGCATCAGGCTCGCGATTGTAAAGAGGAGTGGTATCGACGCTAGGAGTACCGGGAGTGCCGTAGTTAGCACGAGCTGTATCTACGCTGGGGTAATCGTAAATCCCCCATTCTTGAATACCTCGCGGGCTTAGAATAGATTCGGCTCTGGCGATCTGGTCGTCTGTTCCTTTGACCATCACTAAATAATCACCCTTGGCGATGCGATCGCTATAAGCTCTAGCCCGCTCTTCGGGAATTCCCAAGCCGACTAAGGCCCCAATCAAACCGCCAGCGGTGGCACCAATTGCCGTACCTGTGAGGGTAGTTGCGAGTGCAGTTGCACCGGCTCCAGCCAGCATAATTGGGCCAATACCAGGAATGGCTACTAAACCCAATCCCACCAGTAAACCTGTCAAACCGCCCAAAGCGCCGCCAGTCACGGCCCCTTTAGCTGCACCTAAATCTGCTTTGTTGCCGGCGCTATCTTGTACGTCAATGCCTGCAATGTCATCTTGCCGATCGGCATCTCGCGCGATGACAGAAACGTTGTCCATGTTAAAACCAGCATTTCTCAGCTCGCTGAGTGCTTGTTCTGTCTCGTGGCGGGTGGAGAAAACGCCTACTGCCCGCTTGTCTCGGTGGGCAACTCTGTCTCGATCGTGACTGCTGGGTACGTCGTAGATGCCCCAGTCTTGGATGCCGCGTACACTGAAGATACTCTGGGCTGTGGCGATTTCGGCATCAGTACCTTCTACAAATACTAGATACTCACCTCTTAAGAGGCGATCGTTGTAAATTTTTGCTTGCTCTTCAGGAACACCTAAACCTACCAATCCACCCACTAAACCGCCAGCAGCAGCACCGATCGCACCTCCTACTAAAGCATCTCCGAGAAGAGTTGCGATCGTACCACCTGCTACTATCGGGCCAATTCCCGGAATACTCAGCGCAGTTAGGCTGCCGATTAAGCCAATCAAGCCTCCCGTTACAGCCCCGGCGGTGGCACCTGCTTTAGCGCCGCGCCCTACTTGCTTGTCTTTACCACTACTAACTGTAGCTCCCGCGATGTTGTCACCGATGTTGTCATCATCGGTATTTTGTGCAACTACAGAAACTTTACTCATGGGAAAGCCTGCACTTTGAAGCTCTCTAAGCGCTATTTCTGTATCTCGGTAATTTGAAAATGCTCCTACAGCTCGCTTTTGTTGACCTAAAGCCATGTTTTTACATCCTCTGCTTGCTATGTATAGAATTTGTACAGCGACAAAATCAATTATTGATTTGTGCTATTACTATTCCTTTATTGACTATTTTCCCTAGCACTTTCATCGGTCGCTAGGGGGAACCTTGCTATCTATCCTCCGACAGATCGAGAACTAATTTCTCAAGTCTGAATTGAGGAGATAAGCAGCTATAAATCTGAAGTTAGAAGTCAGAATCCTGAAGAATAAATCTGACTTCTAACTCCTGAATTCTGCTAATTGTTGGATTGAGGCTGAGTTGAAGGGGAGGGATTTGCGCCTGCTACAACTGCCTTATTAGTTACGCTGTTGACACCTTTAATCTCTTTAGCTAAAGGTTCAATCGTGCCTAGATCGTTTTGATTAGGCACTGTCCCTGAGATAGTAACTGCACCATCTTTAGCGGTAACAATTAGTTGACCGCCGGTGATATTGACCTCTAATTTTGAACGGACTTCACTCGCTAAGTCGGCATCGGCTCTTTGTGTATCGCCACCAGTTACATTGTTACGTTGTTCTCGTGCGCGAATGTCAGCATCTGCTTGTGCTCTACGAATCTCGCTAGTAGCATCATCTCGGTTATCCTGAACTGTCTTAGTATCTGGTGTTTTGATATCTTCCTGCTGAGTAGAACCAGGAGCGTTAGCACTTGTTTTGGCAGTGTTGTCGCAAGCGGCAACTCCTAATAATAAGATACTACTGAGGAGAAATGGTGTTAGCTTCTTCATATTTAAGGTGCCTCTTGTTAAGATTGGATTAGCCAGGTGGACTTATTCTCTGTCCTTTTTAAAATTTAAACTAGCTTTAATAAATATAGAAATTAAGGTGAATTATTACATCGCTCTCTAGGTGTAAACTCGATATGTATCGGTAGGTAGAGGAAAATATTAAGTACAGGAGTTATGAGAATTTTGTTATAAAATAGTTATGAACACCACATACATCCATGAATTTACACTCTTCTGTGCTCTATGGTTTGTTCAAAGAAATTAAGTTCTTAACTAAGATAGTATCGCTCTCAGCGATCGTTTTTTAGAAATAGAAAGAATAGAGCAACTGGACACCAGACAAGACTCTCCTCTTTTTTCAAATTGGCGATCGCAAGATATTGATGCGTTTGCTCTGAAGGCTTATGTTTTTAATTTCTGGCTGGTGCGTAAGTCTTAAGTTATTGCTAGCAGCAGATTTGAGCTAATCTGTGGGGACATTAGGCGATCGCGCGTGCTTGAGTCAATTCCTAAACTAGCACTATAATAGATTAATCAAATGTAAAGTTTTACTAAGAGCGCGGTAAATAATGACCACTTTAAGCATAGAGCAAATTTCAATCCAGTTAGACAGCAAAAATTCAGCCGATCGGATGATCGCTTTAGCCAACCTGCGGCATATTCCGGCGGTGGAGGCAGTACCTTTAATAAAAAAGGTGTTAGACGATGAAAATTTACAGGTGCGATCGATGGCAGTCTTTGCCCTGGGTGTGAAACCCACCGAAGAATGCTATCCGATTCTGGTGAAATTGCTAGCAAATGACCCAGATTACGGCATTCGTGCCGATGCTGCTGGCGCTTTGGGCTATTTAGGGGATATTAGAGCTTTTGATGCTTTAATACGCGCTTTTTATGAAGATACCGACTGGTTAGTGCGCTTCAGCGCCGCCGTATCTTTGGGTAATCTTAAAGATCCTCGCGCCCGCGACGCGCTACTACAAGGTTTGGATAGTGAAGAAGTTGTCATGCAGCAAGCAGCAATTTCAGCTTTGGGTGAGATCAAAGCTGTGGAAGCAGTGGAAGCGATTTTGCGGTTTGTCCAGTCGGAAGATTGGCTAATCCGCCAGCGTCTTGCTGAAGCTTTGGGGAATTTGCCTAGTCCTAAGAGTGTTTCTGCGCTGAAATACTTAGAAAAAGACAGCAATTCCCAAGTATCTCAAGCTGCATCGCTTTCACTTCAGCGTTTGTCTGAAGAGGAAGGGATTTAAAAAGTTTTGAGATTTGAGTTGTTTAGCATCGGGGATGGGAAACCGGGTTTTTTACGAAAAGACTTCTTCCCATAAAGTCGGTAAAAAACCCGGTTTCTTTAGCCAAAGTGCCTAAGTCGTGTTAAATATCTTCCTTATTTCTTAGTCCGCGTCGGCGGACTTCGTTTGTGTAGTAGCGATCGCAACGACTTAATGAGAAATGGTGTAGGTTTCTCCGGATTTTGTATTACTATCTTCAACTATCAAAAATATCCAATTGTTCGGCCTCTAAATCCTGTTTCTCCTGTTTCTTAATCCCCTTCCGCAACCCCATTGCAATCTTACTGTGCTTCTCAATTTGCCGCATAACTTGCCGAGCCCTTTCAATTACCGACGGAGGTAAACCCGCCAATCTCCCGGCTTCAATCCCATAAGATTTATCCGCACCTCCCGGTTGAACTTGGTGCAAAAAAATAATTTGATCGGGTAATTCTTTCACAGTTACCTGATAATTTGCTACATTCGGCAAAATAGATGCTAACTCATTCATTTCGTGATAGTGAGTAGCAAAAATCGTCCGCGCCCGAATCTCATTTGCTAAATATTCCGCCACCGACCAAGCAATCGAAAGACCATCAAAAGTCGCCGTTCCTCTGCCAATTTCATCTAACAAAACTAGAGATTTAGGTGTAGCATGATTGAGAATATTTGCTGTCTCATTCATTTCTACCATAAAAGTAGACTGACCAGTTGCTAAATCATCCACAGCACCAACACGGGTAAAAATGCGATTGCATATTCCCAAAGATGCCGATTTTGCAGGTACAAAACTACCCGTTTGTGCCATCAACTGAATCAAACCCACCTGCCGTAAATAACAACTTTTACCGCTAGCATTCGGCCCAGTTAAAATAATTAAATCAGGTCTATTTACCGATTCTTCACTGCCTAAAAAAGCCGAATTAGGTACAAAAAAGCCCGCAGGTAAAGACTTTTCTACTACCGGATGTCGCCCTTCTACAATTTTAATTTCCCGACTTTCTACCATAGTCGGACGACAATAACCATAATATACTGCAACTTCAGCCAAACCGCACAAAACATCAGCGGCAGCCACCGCACGAGAAATATTACGAATCACTTCCGCCTGTTCTCCAACTGACTCGCGCAATCCCGTAAAGATATCATATTCTAACTGATTCAAATCCTCTCGTGCCGTTAAAATTCTTATTTCCCTTTCTTTCAATTCTTCAGTGCTATAACGCTCTTCATTAGTGAGAGTTTGCTTGCGAATGTAATCATGTGGAACTTGATCGATTTTCGATTTTGTAATACTAATATAATAGCCAAAAGCTTTATTATAGCCAACTTTTAAGTTAGAAATTCCCGTGCGCGTTCTTTCCGTCGCCTCCAAATTAGCCAGCCATTGTTGATCGCCTGATGCCATGCCTCGCATTCGATCCAACTCATCATTAATACCTGGGCGAATTAAACCACCCTCTTTTAAATGAATAGGCGGTTCATCTACTAAATAAGCATGGATATTTTGCCCTAATTTATCTAGCACGGGCGGCACATTTTGTAAGGCCTTAAGATAAGGAGAACGTCCCTGCAATGCTACATTAGCTAGTTGTGGTAATTTCTCTAAAGAATCAGCTAAGGAAACTAATTGTCTAGCAGTTGCAGTACCAGAACCAGCACGACCGGCCAGCCTTTCTATATCATAAATTTGGCGTAATAATTGCTGTAAACTTTGACGCAAAGAATTATTTTCTACTAATTCTTGAATCGTATCATGTCTAGCACGAATAGCTTTAATATCTAACAATGGTTGCAAGAACCAGCGACGTAAAGCGCGACCTCCCATTGCAGTATTAGTTTTATCAATTGCCCACAATAAAGAACCGTGAAAATTGCCATCGCGGACTGTTTGGATGATTTCAAGATTGCGGCGAGTTTGGTGATCTAGAATTAAAAAATCGCTGAGTGCATAAGTGTGTAGAGGTTCCAAAGGAACTGAATTTTCTTTCTGAGTTTCTTCTAAGTATTCTAATAAACCGCCAGCGGCGCGAACACCTAAAGGGAGATTTTCACATCCCATACCTTCCAGCGATCGCACTTTAAATTTTTGTAGAAGTCGCTGTTTTGCCTCTGGAAGAGTGAAGGGAAGTTGCTTCCGCAGTGAATAGCAAAATGAAGGAGGTAAAGATTCAGGTAAATGTTCCGATCTCTCTCCTGGTCTTAGCATTGTACCTACATTTTGGCTATGAGTAGGAATGAGAATTTCTGAGGGTTGTAAACGTAGCAATTCTAGATTTAATTGTTCTAAATTAGTAGATTGAACAGTTAAAAATTCACCTGTAGAAATATCAGTATAAGCTAAACCCCAATGTTCGCCAGCAATCACAACTGCTGCTAAAAAGTTATTTTGACGAGGTTTAAGCATCCCATCATCTGTCAAGGTTCCAGGAGTGAGAATTTTAGTAATTTCTCGCTTAACTTGGCGGCCTTCTTTAGCAGCAATTGCTGCATCTTCTACTTGGTCGCAAATTACTACTGCATAGCCTTTTTCTACTAACATGGCACTGTAGCGGTCTAGTGAGTGATGGGGTACACCTGTCATCGGTACTCTACCGATTTCTTTACCACCTTCCTTGCTAGTACAAACCAGTTCTAATTCCCCTGAAATGGTAACAGCATCTTGGAAAAAACACTCAAAGAAATCGCCGACACGAAAGAAAAGAAGCGCATGGGGATATTGTTCTTTAACACCTACATACCGCTGCATCATCGGTGTCAGTTTATCAAAATCTAGCAATGCGTAGTCAGCATTACGGATATTGGGTTGATTGGGGTCAGTAGGAGTAGATGCAGTGTAAGGCATAGAGATGCTGGGGAGAAGCTTTAACCTTTAATAACTTTACCTCAAGGATTGACTTTTAGAGGAGTTGGGTGCTAAGAAAGTTGGAGGTAAGAGCTAGGGCTGTGCTGGAAGGGGATTGATCTGATTACGTGGCTGATGGCAACCCTCCTATTTTGGTAAAGTTAGGTGATGCTTTCAAATTTAGTTTGTAAAATTTTCATTCCTGTTCCTTTTCTGCTAGTTGCTCTTCTAATTCAAGCAGTGTTCCTGTTCCTAGATCTGGGTCTTCAATTAAAATATCTTCTGATTTGGGTAGTTCATCTAAATCTCCATCTGTACTGATCCTTATCCATACTGAACCCAGTGGGGAACGAATCATTTCATAGTCATCACTGATCCAGCCAAAACTTTCGATGCCTTCTGGTGTAATAATACCAACTTTTAATTCTAAATCCATCAATTCTCTAAGCGATCGGCATCGTCTTTGACCTAAGCGACTATTGCAACTATGATGTCCCCAAGCTACATTTGCTGGAACATGATCGATGCGGTCATATACTAAGGGTTCAAGATGAAAAAGATTAACAATAGTTGAGCGTGTTGCTCCTTCTACTTGATCTGCTGCATTATCGGAAACACTATCCTCATTAAAAGATACCATTTTATGTAATTCTTCGTAACTTAGCAAGCGGAGACATAAAGGACAACTACACAATCCATGTCGCATTACACCTTTATATTCATAACTTGTGTCACCAAGTAATCCGTTTTGTGCAAGAATGGCTTGTAAATGTTTGGTCTGTGTGGTGACATAAGGACTTCCAACTGTGTGAACTATGAGCCAAGCTAGTACACATTGAGATAAGTAATTAGTTGTTTGATCTGCATATTCAGGTGCAAATACTCCCTGATCTACTCCTTCTATGCGTTCAGTGAATTCTCCTATTCTTGGAATGCGCTGAACAAAATGACCAGTATCAGTAACGTTTTTAGTCCGCCGTGAATTAACTATTTTACCATCTTTTTCAAGACCGCGAAGACTCCAATTTGGTAAAGGTGGGAAAGTTTGCTTTCCAATATGTGTACGATAAAGTACAAAAGCATTTATCCCTACAATTATCCACGAATCAACACCATTGATAAACTTCTGTTTCGGATTATAAGCAGCATCAAAATACTGCTCTGGAAATAACCTGATTATATATCCATCTTGATAATTACGAAGATCGACACTAGACAGCTTTTCATAAGGTAATATTACCCGATTACTACGACCAACATGGTTTTGATAAGCACCTTTTTTACCCCCACGAGGTGTAGCATATCCTGCTTTTTCAAGTTTGTCCCTATCTTTTTTTACCATAAAATTCCAGGCTGAATTGGGATAGAGTTCATGTTTTTTACCTGAATGTCCTTTCAGAAGACGGCATCCATTGAGACAACAAAGTTCTGGCAAATTAGTGTATGTCATAAAATGCTCTCCGAGCAGCGATTAAAAACTTTTGAAATATCCAAATTTCCTGATAATAAATTCGGTAATATCGCATCACGAATATCTCGCAAGCGCCGATTTTGTTCTTGCATTTTAATCATACTTTCTGGGGTACTAGCTGACTGCTCAAGTGGCAATCCAAGGAGTGAAACATACTGCACAGCACTAATTACGCTCAAAATAGCATCCTGTTCTTCTAAAGGTGGAACTGCTATCTGAAACTCGAATAAATCTGATTTATATAGTTCTGGATAAGTTGATCCATTCGCCACCATATCTAAATAAACTCGATTTGTTCTAAACCAATAAGCTAAATAGAGCGGTCTGATTTTTGAGCCACATTGAAAATTAAGAAAGCCTTGATTAGTAGCCATTGGGATAGCATTAATTGCAACAGCACCTACAGGTGCTCTTTTTGTGAGCATTACTGTTCCGGTAGGTAGTAATTTTGCAGCACTATTATTTAAACCTAATTGAGTAATTGTTCTTTCAGTATTAGAGACATAGACACTATCTGTAAAACCCGTAATTTCTTTAGGAGTAAGCCAAGGAATTTCGCCATCCCAATAACTATCATTTTTGGTGCTAGGCGTACCACCACTATCAACATAAGTAATTAATTTTCCTTCAGGGTTAGGTTCAAGAGTTCCACACAACCAATAACTAGGGCATTTCAACAGAGGTTCAGCCATATAGTAACTCCTTTAAAACATTTAGTGCTGAATTTGAGGCTCGATCAATTTCCGCTATCCTATTTTCTACATCGGTAAATTCTGCACGTAGTTCTGTTATATCCCACTGTTTTGTCAGATTTTCATCAAAGCCAACATATCTGCCTGGAACTAAAGACATTTTATGATATCTTATCTCTTCAAGGGTAGCAGATTTACAAAAGCCAGGAATATCTTTATATTCATTTATTCGATCGCGGCTGCGCCATAAATTATAAGTGTTAGCAATCTTAGCAATCTCATCATCTGCGATCGTGCGGTGAGTTCGATCTGCCATCTGACCAAAATTTGCCGCATAAATAAAGAGGGATTCCCCTGCGCGATCGCGCCATTTATCATCTCTTTTATTTTTAGCAATAAACCACAAAGAAGCTGCTATTTGTGTTGTGTAAAAAAGCTGGCTTGGTAATGCTACAATACAATCTATCAAGTCATCCTCAATTATTTTACTGCGAATTTCTCCCTCTACTTGACCATGATTCAGCGAACCATTTGATAACACAAAACCAGCAATCCCTCGATCTGATAAATGGTAAATAATATGTTGTATCCAAGCAAAGTTAGCATTACTAGCCGGTGGAATCCCGTAATGCCACCGCTGGTCTTGATGAAGTCGATATCCCTCCCAGTCACTCATATTAAATGGTGGATTAGCTAGAATAAAATCTGCTTTTAAATCTGGATGCAGATCGCTATTTAGAGTGTCAGCATTACACTCACCAATATTAGCCTCAATCCCCCGGATTGCCAAATTCATCTTGCATAATCGCCAAGTGGTTTGGTTAGATTCTTGCCCATAAATTAAGATATCATTAGCCTTGCCTCCAGCCGCCAGTACAAACTTTTCTGACTGGACAAAAATCCCCCCAGAACCACAACAAGGATCGTAAATTTTACCCTGATATGGTTGCGTCATTTCGACTAATAGCTTGACGACTGACTGCGGAGTATAAAACTCACCTCCCTTACCTTCCCAGTTAGCAAATCGTCCTAAAAAATATTCGTAAACTCTGCCCAAAATATCTTTTGAACTACTATTTTTTTCACCTAGATCAATTGTGTTAATAATAGCTATTAATTCTGATAATCGGCGAGGATCTAAAGATGAGTAAGCTTTCGGTAATATACTACTCAGAGATGAATTTTCTTTCTCAATCACCATCATTGCTTCATCTATGAGATTCCCAATATTGAGGAGATTTGCTTGAGATTTTAAATTTGACCAGCGGACTGATTCAGGAATTTCAAAGCGGTTATCAGTCAAGCCACAATCTTGTTCTTCAGTAAATTTATCGTTACCATCTGGGAGTGAAAACTGACTTGATGAGTCTAAGCCCCAAATTTCTAACTGGTCGTAACGTTCTTCAAACTGATCGGAAATGGATTTGAGAAAAATTAAGCCTAAAACTATATGTTTATATTCAGCGGAATCCATTTGACCGCGCAACTTGTCAGCAGCAGCCCAAAGCTTTTCTTCAAACCCTAAATTAGCACCTTTGCCATTTTGCTTAATGGTGCTTTTTTTGCGAACTACCAAAATAACTCCTTTAAATCTTTTGTAGGGTAGTCAATACCCATCGCAGACGATAGCATAAAAGCGCGATCGCACCCCCAAGCAACAAAAGCCCCCCTTTTTAAGGGGGGTTCAGGTAACGAACGATCGCAACAGCAACATCAACGAAACATACTACTAACCGAACTATCCTCATGAATTCGCCAAATTGCTTCACCAAGCAAATTAGCAACCGTGAGTACAGTCAACTGTGGAAAGTGCTTATCCGCAGCCAGAGGAATCGTATTAGTCACAATTACCTCTTCAAGTACACCACTTGACAAACGCTCGATCGCTGGGGGCGAAAACACCGCATGAGTCGCACAAGCATAAACCTGTCTGGCCCCTTCCCGACGCAACAACTGAGCTCCTTCGGTAATCGTCCCTCCGGTGTCAATCATGTCATCCACCAACACCGCAGTTTTGCCCTTCACATCCCCGATTACATTCATCACTTCCGCCACATTATGGGCTTGGCGGCGCTTGTCGATAATTGCCAGGGGTGCGTCGTTGAGCTTTTTAGCAAAAGCCCTCGCCCTAGCAACCCCGCCCACATCCGGCGAAACCACAACAATGTCAGGCAATTGTTTACTCGCCAAATAATCCAAAATTACAGGCGAACCATAAACATGATCGAAAGGAATATCAAAATAACCTTGAATCTGAGCTGAGTGCAAATCCATCGCCAAAATGCGATTAGCCCCCGCCTCAGTAATCAAATTAGCAACCAGCTTGGCAGTAATTGACTCCCGACCAGCGGTTTTGCGATCGGCCCGAGCATAGCCATAATAGGGAATAACCGCTGTAATTTGCCGAGCAGAAGCCCGACGGCAGGCATCAATCATAATCAACAACTCCATCAGGTGATCGTTCACCGGCTGGCAAGTTGGCTGGATCAAATAAACATCACATCCCCGAATCGATTCCTGAATTTGGATGTAAAGTTCCCCATCAGCAAACCTTTTGCGTACCATTGGCCCTAAGTCTATACCCAAGTAGCGAGCTACTTCTTGAGCAAGAAGAGTATTAGCAGAGCCAGAAAATAGCCGCAGCCGGTTGTGATCGGGGATCTGAGGCTCAGAAAGCGGAAGCGGTAAAGTAGCAGAACGGATCACGGCAGGGCCCCTCGCAGGACATTCTTTTTAAGGTAATTTTACCATCCTCAACTCAAAACATTACCTCGTATTTTTAGCAGTTTATTTTAGAGGCAGACCCAAGATTTAGATGGGATTAAGTGAATTTACGTAGATATAATGATGCAACAGATCGAGAGAGAATAAAATTAAAGAATATTTTAAAATCTAGGAGCTTTACAAGATCCTAGATTTTTGATATCTGCATTCACACCTGGAGAAGCCAATGACTTTAAGAGAACGCATTGACGCGGATATCAAAACCGCGATGAAGTCTAAAGAGAAAGTGCGCCTGGAAACAGTCCGCAGTATTAAGAAAGTTTTGCTAGAAAAAGAAGTTAGTGCCCGCCCGGAAGCGCTGACGGAAGCTCAAGAAATGGAGGTTTTGGTACAAATAGCCAAGCAGCGACGGGACTCTATTGAGCAGTACAGCAAAGCTGGTCGCCAGGATTTGGTAGAACAAGAAGCCGCTGAACTCGCCATTATTGAAGAATATTTGCCCGCACAAATGTCTGACACTGAGGTGAGTACGATACTTGATGAGATTATTGTCTCTGTAGGTGCTACGTCGGCCAAGGATATGGGCAAGGTGATGGGTGCTGCCATGCAGCAGCTTAAAGGTAAAGCCGATGGCAAGAAAATTCAAGAAATGGTGAAAGCGAAGCTAAATGGCTAGGAATTGTAACTTTTGAGTTGTGAGTTGGGGAGATAAGGGGTAACAACGGTTCCATCGGGACTCGACATCAGGGAGCGTGAAGTATGCTAGGGAACTTGAGTCTTTGGGCTTGTACCCTTCTAGATAACTAAATCTTTCTGACTCCTGACTCCTAGCTCCTGCCTTCTAAAATTATCAGTTTTTTCTGGGTCTACTTAAAATTTATGCAACCGCCTATTCCCATTGGGACTACCCTACAAAACCGCTACCACTTGCTCAGTATCTTGGGTCAAGGGGGGTTCGGCCGCACCTATTTAGCAGAAGATCGAGGGCGTTTTCAAGAACGCTGCGCTCTTAAGGAATTTATTCCCATTCAAAGCGGTACTCATGCCATAGAGAAATCTAAAGAGCTGTTTCAAAGGGAAGCGGCGGTACTTTATCAAATTCAGCACCCGCAAATTCCCCAGTTTCGGGCAAATTTTGAAGAGAATCAGCGCTTGTTCTTGGTGCAGGATTATGTTGAGGGGAAGACCTACCGTCGGCTGCTGCAAGAGCGTAAGGCAAGTGGGAATAATTTCTCGGAAGCAGAGGTGCAGGTGTTCCTGCGGCAAATGCTGCCGGTGCTGGCTCACATTCACGCTAAGGGGATTATCCACCGGGATATTGCACCGGACAATATTATTTTGCGAAATAGCGACCAACTCCCAGTGCTGATTGATTTTGGGGTGGTGAAGGAATTAGCGACTAGGGTACAAGGAACCGATCCGGCTCTCCCAGCAACCAGTGTGGGAAAAATCGGCTATGCACCTGTGGAACAAATGCAAACGGGACGGGCAAATCCGAGCAGCGATCTCTACGCTTTGGCGGTGAGTGCGATCGTTTTGCTGACGGGGAGGGAGCCGCAAGAACTGCTGGAGGAAAATACGCTGATCTGGAATTGGCAAAGGTGGACGCAGGTGAGTTTGGGTTTTGCTTATGTGTTAAATCGGATGTTGAGCCGTCAACCTGGCGATCGCTTTCAGTCTGTAAGCGAAGTTGCTCAAGCTTTAGATGGACAGGCTAATCCCAGTTTTCAACCTCAAACTCCCGCTTCTACCCCTACCCCGGCGAGGTCGAATGTCTCCCAAGTAGCAACGGTAGCGGTGGGGCGCAAGCCCGATCCTGCTAGTCCCACTCCTGGCCAACAGCATAAACCCGACCCTGCGATCGCACCCTCCACTGATTCTTTCTGGGATAACTCAATGGCTGCGACGGCGCTGGGTGCGGTATTAGTAATCTTGACGGGATTTGGTTCTTGGGCTTTGGTAAGTTCATTTTTGAACAGTCAGGGAGAGAAACCATCACCGAAACCTTCAATATTTGTTAGTCCAACTCCGACTCCGACTCGAACTCCTACACCCACTTCTACTCTGACTCCCACTCCTACTCCGACTCCTAAATCTGACCCAACCCTAGAACCAATACCAGAACCGACCCTAGAACCAATACCAGAACCAACTCTAGAACCAACGCCAGAACCAACTCTAGAACCAACGCCAGAACCAACTCTAGAACCGACACCAGAACCAACGCCAGAACCAACGCCAGAACCAACGCCAGAACCGAAACCAACACCATCTCCCAAACCAACACCATCTCCGACTCCTAAGCCATCTCCGACTCCTAAGCCATCTCCATCTCCTGAGCCATCTCCGACCCCGACTCCTGAGCCATCTCCGACCCCGATTCCTGAGCCATCTCCGACCCCGATTCCTGAGCCATCTCCGACCCCGATTCCTGAGCCATCTCCGACCCCCATTTCTGAGCCATCTCCATCTCCTGAGCCAAATTCGAGTAATATTCCGCCTCCATCGGATAATCCTACTGAACCCCCTTCACCATCTCTATAGGTATAGAAGAAGGGGCTAGGGGCTAGGGGCTAGGGGCTAGGGAAAGAGGGGGAGATGGGGAGGATGGGGAGGATGGGGAAGATGGGGAGGATGGGGAAGATGGGGAGGATGGGGGAGTAAATCGGCCATTCTGCCCAATTACCAAATTACTAATTACAGGACTTACGCACCCAACCAAAGAAACCGGGTTTTTTGACGAAAATACTTCGTTTTTACCCACAGATTCTCTCAAAAACCCGGTTTCTGGAGCCCTGAGCGTAAGTCCTAAATTAGCAATTAGCAATTAGCAATTACCAATTACCAATTACCAATTACCAATGAGTACATTACTTATTACTGGAACTGATACGGATGCGGGGAAAACGGTGTTGACTTGTGCTCTGGCTGCTTATTGGCAGAGGTATTGCTGCGATCGCGAAGTCGGCCAAAGGCATCGCAGTTTAGGAATTTTGAAGCTTTTGCAAACTGGAACTGGCGATCGCGAACTTTACAGCCGTTTATTTTCCCTTAACCAATCCCCACAAGAACTCAACCCTCTCCACTTCAGTGCGCCGTTAGCGCCTCCGATCGCTGCTGAACGGGAAGGTAGGCGTGTAGAATTAGAACTGGTCTGGAATGCCCTATTAAGCTTGCAGGAGCAGCGAGATTTTGTGTTGGTTGAGGCGTTAGGAGGATTGGGTTCTCCTGTAACTCATGAATTGACAGTAGCTGATTTAGCAAGAGATTGGCGGATGAGCGCGGTTTTAGTTGTGCCAATCAGATTGGGTGCGATCGCGCAAGCCGTAGCGAATACTGCCCTTGCCAGACTAACTGGTGTTAAGCTCAAAGGTATTGTCCTCAATTGTGTCAAGCCTTGCTCAAACCAAGAAATTGCGGATTGGACACCAATTGATTTAATTGAATCTTTGACTCAGATTCCGGTGTTGGGGATTCTGCCGCACCTTGATGACCCCACAGACCTTGCTAAATTAGCACAAGTAGCTTCAGAATTAGATTTAGAGCGGTTAATGCCTATAGTCAATGCGCTTTCCACTTCAAAATTTAAATAGTTTAATCCCATGTTTTTTTAAAGGTGATAAAAAATGGTTTCAACTTTTCCGAGCTTAAATTCCGTTGAAGCATCGCAATTACGGTTTGAAATTCGAGCATTACAACCTAAGTTAGTAGAATGGCGACGACGACTGCACCAACGTCCTGAACTTGGTTTTACAGAACAATTAACGGCTGAATTTATCTCCCATAAATTGCAAGAATGGGGAATAAAAAATCAAATAGGTATTGCTAAAACCGGAATTGTCGCAACCATTGACAGCGGTAAACCCGGGCCAGTTTTAGCAATTCGCGCTGATATAGACGCTTTGCCAATCCAAGAAGAAAATGAAGTATGCTATCGTTCTCAGCATGACGGAATTATGCACGCTTGCGGGCACGATGGTCACACTGCAATTGCCCTGGGTACTGCCTACTATCTCGCCAATCACCGAGAAGATTTCAAAGGTACAGTTAAGATTATATTCCAGCCAGCAGAAGAAGGGCCAGGAGGCGCACAGCCAATGATTGAAGCGGGAGTTTTAAAGAATCCCGATGTCGATGCAATCATTGGTTTGCATCTATGGAACAATCTTCCTTTAGGTACATTAGGTGTTCGTAGTGGCGCGTTAATGGCGGCAGTAGAAATTTTTGAATGTACAATTTTTGGTAAAGGTGGACACGGTGCAATGCCACACCAAACCGTTGATTCAATTGTTGTCGCCTCTCAAATTGTCAATGCTTTACAAACGATTGTAGCTCGTAATGTCGATCCAATTGATTCGGCAGTAGTAACAGTTGGTGAATTTCATGCTGGTACTGCCCATAATGTCATTGCTGATACAGCACAACTCAGCGGTACGGTACGATATTTTAATCCGAAATATCAAGAGCAAAGATTTTTTGATAAACGAGTAGAACAGGTAATCGCAGGGATTTGTCAAAGTCACGGAGCGAGTTATAAACTGAATTATTACTCTCTATATCCACCAGTAATTAATGATGCAAAAATAGCAGATTTAGTAAGAAGAGTAGCTGAATCTGTTGTAGAAACGCCAGCGGGAGTAGTGCCAGAATGTCAAACTATGGGCGGCGAGGATATGTCATTCTTTCTCCAAGCTGTACCTGGTTGTTATTTCTTTTTGGGTTCGGCAAATCCAGATAAAAATTTAGCTTATCCTCACCATCATCCCCGTTTTGACTTTGATGAAACTGCCTTGGGTATGGGAGTAGAAATGTTTGTAAGGTGTGTAGAAAAGTTTTGCAATTAGCTATTTGTTAACTGTTAACTGTTAACTGTTAACTGTTAACTGTTATAGGATTTATACAAAATCATGACTTATACCAAATCCGGGTTAGTCATCCCCTTTATTAGCAATAATCCGTCATTGCGAGCTCCGCGAAGCAATCGCAGAGACTAGGCGATTGCTTCGCGGAGTTCACAATGACAATAAAGGCGGTAGTAAAGCCGAATTTGGGATTAGCAATTAGCAATTAGCAATTAGCAATTAGCAATTAGCAATTAGCAATTAGCCATTAGCCATTAGCCATTAGCCATTAGCCATTAGCCATTAGCCATTAGCCATTAGCATTATGCACCAACTTTCAGACCCAAAAGTTAAAGATTTAGTGCTAATTGGCGGTGGTCACAGTCATGTAATTGTGCTGAAAATGTTCGGCATTAAACCGCTACCAAGGGTACGTCTAACTCTGATTAGTGATGTCTCTCATACTCCCTATTCGGGGATGCTTCCTGGTCACGTCGCGGGCTTCTACGATGAGGATGAATGCCATATCGATTTGCGATCGCTTTCTCAATTTGCCCAAGCCCAAATTTTTATTGACAAAGCAATTGCCCTAGACTTTGACAAAAATCAAGTAATATGTAGCAATCATCCCCCTATAAATTTTAACCTACTTTCCATTGATATTGGCAGTACCCCAAACACTCTCTCAGTAGCGGGTGCAGCAGCTTATGCAATTCCCGCCAAACCAGTACCAGAGTTTTTAGCTAACTGGAATCAGTTAATAAAAGAGAGGCAAAATTATCAAAAACCGCTTTGCATTGCCATAGTTGGCGGCGGTGCGGGCGGTGTAGAACTAGCCTTAAATATGCAATCTCGTTTGTTAGCAACTGATGCTATTAATTTCCAGAATATATCTAAGCAAAATATATCTAAGCAAATAGATAATTTATCTGTTGAATCTGTCAGCAAATCGGTGGTAAAATTTCACTTATTCCATCGAGATCGAGAACTGACGATCGGTCATAACCAGCGAGTACGCCGCCGCCTTAAAGAAATTCTTATTAGTCGGGATATTAAATTACATTTAGGTGAAACAGTATGTGAAATACAAAAAAACAACTTAAATTTACCAATTACCAATTACCAATTACCAATTACCAATTACCAGCTACCAATTACCAATTACCAAATCCACTGCGAATCAGGTTTAACATTGGAATGCGATCGCATTTTTTGGGTGACGCAAGCCTCAGCACCTAATTGGATAAAAGCATCGGGTTTATCTACTGATTACAAAGGGTTTATTCAAGTTAATGACTATCTGCAATCGGTTTCTCATCCTCACATATTTGCCGCAGGTGATATCGCTACAATGGTTAATCATCCGCGTCCCAAAGCAGGAGTATTTGCTGTACGCCAAGGTAAGCCGCTATTTGAAAATTTGCAGCGATTATTATTAGAAAAACCCCTGAAAGCCTTTGTCCCACAGAAACAATATCTCGGACTAATTGGTACTGGAAATAAAAGTGCGATCGCATCTCGCGGCCCTCTGATGTGGGAATCACCCTTATTGTGGCGCTGGAAAGATTGGATCGATCGCAAATTCATGAAAAAATTCAGCAATTTATAGCAACCTTCTTAGATGATACCCCCCAGAGCGGCGTTACGGATACCTGTACTCATCGCCCTAAAAGCTTCACCAAACCGATTCCCCCAAAGTAAAGGCAAAGAACAGCACCCCCTAAAAGAGTTTGAGTTAGAGGGTCAGTAGAAGGTGTTAAAACTGCTCCTAAAACAGCAGCACCTAGAATCACGTATCGCCAACCTGAAAGCATTTGTCCCGAAGAAACAATCCCTAAAATACCCAATATCACTTGAACTATCGGGATTTCAAAAGCTAAACCAGTGCTGAACATGAGCAGTAGTACAAATTCAAAATATTTGTCAATTGACCACAACTGCTCGACCACACCCTCCCCATAGTTAACAAAGAAATTTAACGCAGCGGGAATTAACAGCAAGTAAGAAAAAACCAATCCACCTATAAATAAAACACTAGACCCCAAGAAAACAGGCCCCATCAACCTCCGCTCGCGGCGAGTCAAGCCTGGTAAGACAAACATTGCTATCTGGTAGAGTATGAAGGGGCTAGCAACCAATAAACCGCTGTAACCAGCTACTTTCAGCGAGACAAAGAAAAATTCTCCCGGAGCTAATTGTAGAAATTTCACGCCATTTGCCGGGATTTCTAGTAGTTGTACGATCGGTTTAATGGTCAGAAAACAACCGATCATACCCCCAGCAACAGCAAGCACCGAATAAAAGATTCGCTGTCGCAATTCCTCCAAATGGTCAAATAGCGACATCTCTACCTCATCAGGGAGTTCGTCGAGATATTCCCCTTCTAGGTTGCGAGGTTCGATCGCAACGTCAGTAGTCGTTGCAATACTTAGATTTTCTGGGGTGGCGGGTGAGAAGTTATTGTCCGAACCCTGTTCGGGTGTCTCCGGGTTAGAAGGCAGCGTCATAATCGATTTGAGAGTTTAAATTTGAAATTAGGGAAACACTTGTCCAGCGATCGACGACTAATAAAAGCTATGTGAACTATTGTATAGAGGTTAGTTACAGTGCGGAAGTCTTTTATCAAGGATTTATGCTGTTGAGATTGCTTATGTCAGCTCAACTCGCCTTTCCTGTTAGATCGAAGAGTAGTTATGCGAAAATTCTGGTTAAAAATAAGCTGGAGAGCTATTTTTAAATAGAAATGTATTTTTCCCTTCCCCGATCTGGGCTTCAATCCTATGAAAATAGCAGTATCATTGAAAAAAATTTGGATTTATTTTATATCTATGCGTAAAATCAAACTTTTCTACTTTTTACTCCTTAATTTGTTCTTGTTGAGCTTTTTGTTGAGCTTAAGTATTCCCCTGACTTTTGCTCAAAACAGTAGCACAGATGTGCTTGAATATCCGACAATGAGAAATCTTCTGGATGCAGGAAACTATGCTGAGGCTGTAGACCGCATCGAGCAAGATTGGGAAAATCAATATCAGTCATATTTTAAAGAAAATTTCTCAACTCAGCCACAGACTGCTGACCAAATAGCACAAACTCTTTCTCGTCTCGCTGTTCAAACTAAGAAAAAGCCCGCTCTAATCTATATTCTCCCCCGCGCAGATCAACTGGAATTACTATTACTCACTCCCGATCGCCCTCCCTTCCGCCAAAGTGTACCCGCAGCTAAACGCGAGGCTTTGCTTCCAGTTGTTAAAGACTTTATTTCTCAAATTACTAATCCGAGGAAAATCAATACTACTAGCTATTTAAGCACTGCTCAGCAACTTTACGAGTGGATAATTGCACCTCTGGAATTAAATTTACAAGCTCAAAAGATTGATACATTACTTTTTTGTGTTGGTAGTGGACTGCGTACTTTACCTCTGTCAGCTTTGCATGACGGCACTCGTTTTCTCACAGAAAAGTACAGTATAGCTCGCATTCCTGCTTTCAAATTTACAGAATCTAAGTATGCTGACCTCAAAAGCTCGAAAGTTTTAGCAATGGGGGCATCAGATTTTTCTAATTTTTCCGATCAACAACCTTTACCGGCTGTACCATTAGAATTAAAGACAATTGCTCAATTGTGGCCGGGTGAATCTTTTCTCAATGAAGATTTTACTTTAGTTAATTTACAGTCGGAGCGGTTGCGGCAACGTTTTGGTATTATTCATTTAGCAACCCATGCAGAGTTTAAGGCGGGAACTCCTAATAATTCCTATATTCAGTTTTGGGATACTCCCTTACGTTTAGATCAAATGAGGCAGTTGGGTTGGAATAATCCGCCTGTGGAACTGTTAGTTTTGAGTGCTTGTCGCACTGCTTTAGGTGATAAGGATGTGGAGTTAGGATTTGCGGGTTTAGCGGTACAGGCGGGTGTGAAATCGGCTTTAGCTAGTGTTTGGTATGTTAGCGATGCCGGGACTTTAGCCTTGATGAGCGAATTTTACCATCAGTTGCGGACTGCACCTATTAAGGCTGAGGCGTTGCGGCAGGCTCAAATTGCGATGATTCAGGGTAAAGTGCGTTTGGAAAATGGTCAGTTACAAAGTTCTAGAGGTGGGGTGATTTTACCGCCTGAGTTTGCAGAAATTGGGAACGAAAATCTATCTCATCCTTACTATTGGGCGGCTTTTAGTATGATTGGAAGTCCTTGGTAATTGTTAGTTGTTAGTTGTTGGTTGTTGGTTGTTATCTTACCTAACGCCGCCCTCTGGATGGTAAAGATACCAATTAGAGGGCGGCGTTACAAACAATAAGCGTAAGGTGGGCGCTCACCGCAAAAATCTTGTCACGAGTAGCTAATATGGTTTCGGAGAGCGCCCACCCTACAAGTTATATAAGCGTTTAGTGATGTCCAACTACTTATATATTAATCTCGTGCTAATCTAAAAGTAATGTGATATCTAGCACCATGAGGGTTTGATCGTGTTAAATGGCATTAAACAGCAAGTGGTCGTTGGCAAGAATGGCAAAATTGAAATTCAAACGTCTGAGTTAGCAGAAGGAATTGTTGTTGAAGTGATTGTTTTAGTTGAACAAGATGGTGTTGAGACGAATACTAGCCAATCTATTTCACAAGATGCGACAGAGTATTTGCTCTCTACTGAAGCCAATCGTTATCAGTTGATGACCGCTATTCAAAATATCGAAACAAAAACTAATTTTCATCCTACAAGATCGGAGATCGCGCCTTCATCAAGTAACCTAGCACAGCTTAACTGGTAATCACAGACAGTTTTAATTTTTAATTTTTAATTTTTAATTACAAAGTGCTACCAAACATGGTATTCTGGATGATACTAGCTGTTTCGTGTGCTGTAGCCACTCATGGAAAACTGGGAATTTCTGCTACAGAAGGAAGGCGATCGCGCCTGGTTGCCTCTGGAATCGCCCGATGTGGAAATTCTAGAAGGCCGCTACCGCGTTGTAGCCCGTTCTCTGCTTGTCAATGCGGAGATCGAAGTTCGCATTACTCATCAACTTACGGATGAAGTACCCCCCCAGCGACGAGTCCAGAAGCGTTCGACTCGGACTAACCCGGAAGGGTTGATGGTTGTCATTCCCTACACTAGCCTGAAACCTGGGATTTGGGAACTCTGCTGTTTGGCAAATTTAGACGCAGATTCAGGGCAAACTAGCCAGCATACGGTTCAGTTGCAAGTTTTGCCGACTGAAGAGGATTTAGAGTTAGAAGAGTCTTTTAGCCCCACTAATGAGGGTTCTACATCGACGATCGCAGTTTCTCAACCAGAGGAACAAACCCCAATTTCTCAACCCTCAGCATCCGCGATCGCGAAGTCAGCCGAAGATATCGCCAATACCCAGGAAGTAGAACCGTCTAACCCCGCCGCATCAGAAAAAATCGAGGCTATACAGGTAGAAACTTCTGTTGATAATGCTGAAAGGACTTCTCCAAAACCTGTTACTGCTCAAACAAAGCTAAAACTAGAGGAGTTACAATCTACAGCCAAGAAACTATCAGTTTCACCAGCAAATTCTGCATTGGATAATTTGTCCTTATCGGAATTTGACCTGCGGTTGACCTTAGAAAAGCAAAGCTATGTGGCTCAATTAGGTCAACCTTTGATTATTTATGGGCAAGTTGAGATTGTAGAAAACTCGGAATTATCTAACAGCAAAACTCTCACTGCTGAAATTCAAGCAGAACGATTGCAAAGAGCGATCGCGAAATTAGAAGTACAAATTTGCCTTCGCGATCCCCAAACTGCCAAAGTTTTAGTCGATACTAGACAACCTTTGCCCCAGCAGCTTTCTCCCTGTATTTTTGCCTGCGTGATTTACCTACCTTCTGAGTGCAAAACCCGTTTAATGTTGGGAGAAGCAGTGTTGTTGGACGGTACTACGCCATTAGCGACGGAATCTTTTACGATTACGGCAGGTTTGGAAAATTTACTGGAGGTAATTGTACAAAATTTTAGTGAAGAAAATCATCAAGCAACTACTCCCGAAACATTAGCAAAGCAGGATGAAGTCAGCCTAAATCAATCTTTTAGTAATCTGACAGAAACTCTGAAAGAAGCTACGCCTTCGGAATTTCCCCTTTCACCACGAGGACAACTCCCTCCTCAAATTACAACTCGCCCAGGTGCAATTACTGCCAACCAATCTTTAGATTTACCTGCGTTTGGTCATGGACTTAGCGATGGTAGCGGTAAAATTGTTTCCTCAGAAATTGCCCCTCTATTAGAATTAGCGGCAAATTTAGAGAAAAAGTCAAAAACTGAGGAAGCTAATGTAGAGAAAAAGTCAAAAACTGAGGAATCAAAGGTAGTACCTCTGTTCAAATCGACTCCTACTTTCAGCGATCTGTTAATAACATCGCTGGCGGGGGAGTCAGAGGGAAAAAATGGCAATCCTAACCCTAGTATTACTTCTGAAGCGTCTGCTAATTCAGAACAGGATGGAGATCGGGAATCAGACAGTGGTTTAATGATGTCAGAACCAAAGTTAGCCGATTCTCTACCTGCGGTAGAACAGGGATTTAGAAGTTTAAAACTGCAAGATCGGTTTTTGACGCGACTGAGCTCTTTAGCGAATGATACTGAATTTTCGGAATGGTTGAAGGCAAGTATGCCACCCTCGCCGGAAAGCCTGGATATAAAGGGGGAAGAGGGTTCGGGAGAGATTTTGAGTGCGGATGGAGGGGAGGGAAAATCAATCCCAGAGGACGAAGAAATTAAGGGTGGCGATCGCGAAACTAATCCCCCAACTCCGGGTAAACCTGACTGGGTAGCAAGAGAGTTTGTCGTATTTGACGATCCCCTACCGCCGCGACAGGCGAAAAAGGCGAAAGTAGAGGTGGAGAGCGATCGACAACAGGAGCAAACTCAGCGTATCCCTTATATTTTACCCGAAGAGGAGCCGGTGCCGACTCCAGTTTTGGACGTACTTAGTAAGGAAATTGTCGCTGGAAGATTAATTAAAGTCCGCGTTCGTTTACCGGAGCTGATGCCTCGGATTTATGTGAAAATCTGGGTTTACGATCGCCAAAGTTACGTAATTTTAGATGGGCCGCGTTGGATCGCGGAGTTTTCGCCGAATGGGTTAGGGAATATTGAGGCGATCGCGGAGTTAGAAATTGCATTCGGAAGTTTAGAAGTAGAATTTGAGGCGATCGCAGTGGAAATGCAAACTTTACGGGAAAGCCATAAAGCAACCGTTCACCGTCGAGTTGTACCTCCAGCCGCTCCTAGTTTACCTTTAGATAAGTGATTTAGATAGATTTGGGTAAATTTTTGTCAATTACTTAGGACTTACACGCGATCGCAGTAAGTCCTGTTTCTGTTACTCATTAATTGCTGAAACTGCTAATGAAGAGTTGCGTATAAAGATAGCCGAATCGAGCTAAAAAGTCAATAACTTACCCAGAGTATGAAGTTTTGGTAAATCTGCTATGCACTTTTCACATCACCACGTTATATTAGGAATATAAGAATACACAAATGAGACGAAGGGAATGTTCACCATGAACAGAATTGGCCAAAGAAACTTGACAAAGGTAGCTGAAACCCACCGTGCAAACCTCCACAAGAGACTGCTGCATCGCTTAGACGTAGCCAAAGCTAACGGTGATGAAAATTTAATCCGCATCCTAGAAGATGAAATGAGAAAGCTTTAAGGCAGCCACAACAAGAGATTGCCTTTGCTTAATCATCAAAGAGTTGTCTACAGGCTACGTAATGCCCCTAACTTCTTGTTGTTCAGTGTTCTCTCCTCTCTTAGTTGGTTTAAACAAAACCCGGTTTCCTCAAGAAACCGGGCTTTTTTGTTAACGGTTAAGGGTTAACGGTTAACCGTTAACCCTTAACTCGAAAATCTCCCGTTTCCCCGCTCAAGAGATCCCTAACGTCCCCCGACGACGACATTTTTAATCCGCAAATGGGGGCCGCCGACACTCACGGGTAAGCCACCTTGACCACCTTTCCCGCAACCGCCGTAAGCATAAACCGAGTCATTACCGATCGCCTCAATATCTTTTAACGTCTGAAACACATTTCCCGTCAGCGTCACATCGCTTACAGGTTCAGCCAAACGACCATTACGGATCATATAACCTTCCGCCGCCGCGAAGGTAAACATTTCCCCATTGGTTTGTCCGCCTAACATCCGCACTGCATAAACGCCTTCCTCAATATCAGCAAGCATCTCTTCTAAAGAATGTTCGCCTGATGCGATCGCAGTATTCGTCATTCTCACAATTGGGGGATAACCTGCACTCAAAGCACGAGCATTTCCCGTTGGTACTTCACCCATTTTGCCGGCAGTTTCGCGATTGTGCATTCTTGTCGTCAAAACTCCATCTTTAATTAAATACTTGCACTGTGCTGGTACACCTTCATCATCGTATTTTAGAGTTCCGGGAAGTCCCGGCAAAGTTGCATCATCAACCACATTTAACTGTGCAATTGCTAACGGTTTTCCCAGAGTTAGTAACTCCTGCATTCTAGGATTTTCGTAAATACCGTCAGCTTCCGACAAATGACCGAAAGCTTCGTGAATAAACACGCCGGAAAGGTAGGGATCTAAAATTACAGTGTATTGACCGCCCTTAACCGGTTTTGCCTCCAACTGCTTAACAGCTCTGAGTGCGGCGGATTTCACTTGGTCTTCAACATTCGCCAGAACATTGTAATCCGAGCGCGAGTGGATCGACTCAAAACCTTGGCGGACGACACCATCTTCTCCCCGCGCGATCGCGCCAAAACGCCCCGTCACATCCAAGCGTTCTTGAGCGATAGAAGTACCTTGAGAATTGACAAAATAAGTAATCCCAAAGCGATCGCTGTAACCTATCATCGTCGTCTGAATTCGCGGGTCAAAATCCAGCAAGATTTGATTATAATTCTGCATCAAAGAGCGCTTTTCTTCCAGAGATACAGTGCGCGGATCGCGACCAAATTCCACAGCAACATAATCTTGAATGGGGGTAACTTCTGCCAACTTAGTAGTTTCTGTACCCACTAAATGAGCTTGAGAAATAGCTTCCTCAATGCGGTTTTTTAACTCAGCTAAGCCATTGAAAGTCACAAAACTCCATCCCCCCTTATGACAGGCGCGGATGCCGCCAGCGAGGGAAAAACTGCGGTTAACGCCATCCAACTGCGGGCCGCGAAAACTAATTGCCGTTGACTCGCTCTGTTCAGTGCGAATTTCGAGATAATCCACGCGATCGCTAAAGGATGCGATCGCCTCCGCCAAATGCTCTTGCATTAAATTTTCCACGCTCTGATTCACTCTCTTGAAAAAAATTAAGAATTACTAACTCCAGTTTAACCTGTATATATTTAAATCGAAAGCCAGACTGAGATCACAATACACTGCTTGCATAAGTGCTAGAACCCCATAAATAAGATATCAAAGTTCCACAGCAAAATCTCATTTTCACAATAAATCTAGTTCTACTGGAAACCATTAGCTAAAACTCAGCTTATGAAATTCCGATTCGCCCCTTACTTAGCAGCACTTTCAGCAGTAGCAGTGATTGGGTCAAGTATCTGGTTGCTAGATTGCTCAGAACAAGAGCAATTGCAGCAGAAAAACCGCGTTGATACGGTAAAAGATTTAAGTATAGTTCCGGTAAATTTCAAAGGTAATTTAAACTCGCAGCGATTTGTCGCCCAGAATTTAGTCGCTCAAATCTACGTCCACCCAGAGATTCCAAAAGCTAAAGCTTTGTGGGTACGAATTGGCAGCGCGTTAGTAGCAGTATTGACAGGACTTTTAGTGTTTAAATGGACGCGCGAACCCATAAAATTACGAGAAATTGTACAAGAGACAACCGGAAAACTTCGAGAAAGCGAAGTTAAATATCGCGAACTGGTGGAAAATGCTAATAGCATTATTGTCAAAGTAGATGCCGTTGGTAAAATTACCTTTTTTAACGAATTTTCCCAAAGATTCTTTGGATACTCGGAGGAAGAAATTATCGGCAAAAATGCAATAGGAACAATTATTCCTCATACAGATTCCTCTGGAAATGACCTGGCAGCAATGGGTGAAGATATCTTACAACACCCAGAAAAATATATTTGCAACGAACACGAAAATATCCGCAAAAATGGAGAGTTAGTCTGGGTTTCGTGGCGAAATAAAGCGCTTGTGGATGACAACGGATGCTTTAAAGAAATCCTAGCTATTGGTAATGATATTAGCCGTCGCAAACAAGCAGAAAAAGCCCAAAAAGAAAGTTACACTCTCTTGCAAGCAGTCATTGAAAGTATTCCAGATCCAATTTATGTCCGCGATCTTCAGGGACGCTATGTACTCGCTAACAGTGCCACGATCGAGGCTTTTGACAGACAGCCAGAAGAAGTTATCGGTAACAGCGATTCGGAGTTATTATCGCCGGAAATTGCTCAGGAGTTCCTAGAAATAGATCGCCAAATTATTGCTACTGGAAAATCGCTTACTTATTCACAAGATTTTGCACTCAGGGGTGAAATACGGAGTTTTCTCACTACGAAAAGCGTATACCGTGACTCGGAAGGAAATGCACTCGGAGTGATTGGGATTTCGCGAGATATTACTGAACGCAAACAGGCAGAAATCGCCCTCCAAAGAGCCAACGAAGAACTAGAAAATCGAGTTGAAAAGCGAACAGCAAATTTAAAGCAAGTGTTGAAGCAATTGCAGACACAGATTGCAGAGAGAGAACAAGCTGAGGAAGAATTAAGAAAGAGCGAAGAACGTTGGCAATTAGCTCTCAAGGGTACTAATGATGGAATCTGGGATTGGAATCCAAGAAATAATGAACTATTCATGTCTTCTCGTTGCAAGGAAATGTTAGGGTTTGAAGAGTGGGAAATAGAAAATGACTTAAATGCTTGGTATAGCCTCCTACATCCAGACGATCTTGACAGGGTGATAAATGCAGGCCAAGATAACCTAGAGGGAAAAACTCCCTATTTCATTGCCGAGTATCGTATTCGCTGCAAAGATGACAGCTACAAATGGATTTTGGGTAGAGCCAAAGCACTGCGAAATGAAGAGGGACTACCAGTGCGAATGGTTGGCTCAATTGCAGATATTACAGCTCGTAAACTTGCTGAAGAAGCATTGCGGGAAAGCGAGGCAAAATTTCAACATCTTTCAGCTAATGTGCCGGGAATGCTTTACCAATTTCTGTTGCGTGCAGATGGTTCTGCGAGCTATCCTTATATAAGTCCTGCTTGCCGTGAAATCTTTGAGTTAGAGCCAGAAACGGTTAAACAAAATATAACTTTAATACACGATCTAATCCACCCTGATGAGCGGGAGTATTACGAGCAATTAGTTGCTCGTGCCGCTCAAACTCTACAACCTTGGGATTGGGAAGGCCGATTTGTTCTACTGTCAGGCAAGATCAAATGGATTCAATCCATTTCTCAGCCTGAAGATTTAGGCAATGGAGATAGTATCTGGCATGGTTTAATTACTGATATTAGCGATCGGAAACAAGCTGAGGAAGCCTTGCGTCAAAGTGAAGAACGCTGGCAGTTAGCGCTTAAAGGCAACAGTGATGGTATCTGGGATTGGAATATCAAAACTAATGAACTATTTACATCTGCCCGGTCTAAAGAAATAGTAGGATATGAAGACCATGAAATCGGAAATCAGCTAGATGAATGGACGGCCATTGTGCATCCAGACGATCTTAATTTGGTGATGGACGCTATGCAAGATCACCTCAATCAGAAAACCCCCTATTACGTCACAGAGCATCGCCATCGGTGCAAAGATGGAAGCTACAAATGGATTCTAGGTCGAGGGAAAGCACTATGGGATGAAGAGGGAAAACCCGTGCGAGTGGTTGGTTCCCATACCGATATTAGCGATCGCAAACAAGCGGAAGAAGCATTACGACAAAGTGAAATGCGAGAACGAGAAAAATCGCAACAACTTGAAAAGACCCTTGTGCAATTGCGCTCTACTCAAGCTCAATTGATTCAAACTGAAAAAATGTCTTCGTTGGGGCAATTAATTGCAGGTATTGCTCACGAAATTAATAACCCTGTCAATTTTATACATGGTAACATCACCTATGTCAATGATTACGTTCAAGAATTACTCGGTCTGCTAGAATTATATCAGCAGAAATATCCCCAACCCAGCGGCGAAATCGTAGATCGAATTGAAGAGATTGAGTTAGAATTTCTAAATGAAGATTTAGCCAAAATTTTATCATCAATGAAAGTCGGAACTGAGCGCATCCGCTCGATTGTCTTATCTCTGCGAAACTTTTCGCGGTTAGATGAATCTGACATGAAGCAGGTTGACATTCATGAAGGCATTGAGAGTACATTGTTGATTTTACAGAACCGTTTTAAAGGGAAAAATAACTATCCTGAGATTCAGTTAGTCAAACAGTTTGGCGCTCTGCCACTGGTGGAGTGCTATGCTGGTCAGCTAAATCAAGTTTTTATGAATGTAATCGCCAATGCGATCGATGCGATTGAGCAGAGATTTAAAGGGCAATCTGTTGAGCAAATAAAAGCTAATTTGGGTCGGATTGACATCTGTACTAAAGTTAGCGATCGCGAAACAGCGATCGTTCAAATTACCGACAACGGTTCAGGAATGCCGGAAGCAGTAAAAGCTCAAATTTTTAACCCATTTTTTACAACAAAAGCAGTCGGCAAAGGTACTGGCTTAGGACTGTCAATTAGCTACCAAATTGTGGTAGAACAACATAAAGGTAAACTAGATTGTGTTTCAGAAGTCGGTCAAGGAACAACCTTTATAATTGAGATTCCAATTCGGCAAAACCCGTAATGAATTGAAAATTAAAAATTAAAAATTAAAAATTAGCAGATTGACTGCCGCTAAATCAAGCTGAGAAAAACAGGATTTACGCACCCAACCTCATAAACCGGGTTTCGGCTTCGCTCAACCAGCAGTTTTTTTACGAAAATACTTCGTTCTACCTGCCTCCTACATAAGAGCCTTCTACCTCCTGCCTTCTGCGTGACCCACATATTCTCTCAAAAACCCGGTTTCTGGAGCCCTGAGCGTAAGTCCTAAAAAAGCTGAAACTCTATCAGTGCTTAAGTTGGAACGCTGTTGACCCAATCTTAACCCTATTTTATCCAATCTAAAATCGAAATAACCCTTTAGCGATATGATGCTGCATCAATCTGTAACTATCCCACAAGAGTAGATCGTTCCGTGAAAAAGCTATGAAATATGAACTGATTGCTTTGATCGCTGAGTCCTGGCGGGCAATGGCACACAATGGACGCTGGATGTCTTGGAATTTGTTTCTAGCATTAGTACCCTTAGCCGTGAGTTTTTTACTATTTTACCGACCGCGATCGCGCTTTCTGCTGTGGGGTACAGCATTCCTCTTAGGGGCAACTTTCTTGCCCAATACCCGCCATGTTGTGGCCTATGGAGTTCACCTGATCCGAGATCTCGGCAAAACTTACGTACTTGGCGCGATCGTCATCACGGTGCTACTGATGGCTCTGGATATCTGGGTCTTACGACAGCGCGGAGCTCGCTCTCTCCGCTGGTGGGGTGGTTTTCTCGCCTTCATCGCCTTCCTACCAAATGCACCCTACGTTTTAACAGATATCATTCACCTGATCGACCAAATTCGCTGGGGGTACTCAGTTTGGGTTATTACCCTTGCCTTAATTCCCCAATATCTACTATTTATGGTCGTAGGTTTTGAAGCCTATGTCTTATCTGTGATTAACTTAGGTTATTACTTGAAGCAACAGGGTTTGGGTCAATTCATCTTAGTCGCCGAGTTAATCGTACACGGTCTTTGTGCTATTGGCATTTATCTAGGACGATTTATACGTTTCAACAGTTGGGACATCATCACTAACCCCGACGAGCTTGTTAACACCGTCATGAACGATCTCATCGGCAAGCGTCCTGTTTTGGTGATGGTTGTAACCTTTCTAGTGATTACCTGCTTATATTGGCTGATGAAGCAAGTTAGTTTGGGGATTAGCCAGCAACACTTAAAAAGTAAACCGCAGGAGGATTTGGCAAACGGGAATGCAACTTCTTCCGGGCCAATTTCCTAGTCAGATGGGGAAGATAGGATGGGGGAGATAGGGAAGATAGGGGAGATGGGGAAGATGGGGGAGATGGGGAAGATGGGGGAGATGGGGAAGATGGGGGAGATGGGGAGGATGGGGAAGATGGGAAAATTACTTACTATTTTCACCTCAAAACCACGTTGTCGTAGCCTACCAAAACCCAACAGAAGTGCTTTGTTGGGTGACGCTACCCTCCACCTAACCTACTAACTTGTTTTTCTTGTCGCCATCTCCAGTTCCAAGAGATCCTCTAGCATTTTGTCAAGACTCTTGATATCTTAAAACAGCCTAAGTAGTTCTTCTGAAAGCAAAGATGAATCGATTTGATCGTCAGTTATGGAAGCGATTTTTAGCGATCGCACAGCCTTACTTTTATCCTCTCGAACCAAGGAGTGGCACAGCCTTCCTAGGATTGCTCGTGCTGCTGATCGTATTTCTATTCGCTGCAATGTTTGTAGTTGTCAGCGCTGTTTGTTTAGGAACTCAAGCTCTTTTCCCCGAATTTTTCAACAGTATCGCCGCTGGCTTAGCAACACTGATAAAAAGCATTATTAATTCCCCTGCGATCCTGATATTTGCTTTAATGCTGATTTTGCCATTGGGCGCATTTGTCTTTTTTAGAAGCAGGTTAATACCGCGATGGCAGCAATGGGGATTGTTAACTCTGCTTTTAATCTTATCGTTTTCTGTCAGCGGTCTTAATGTAGTAATAAGTTATGTCGGCAACTTTTTTCAAACAGCACTAGCCGGGAAAGATGCACCCAACTACTGGAAATATCTTTTTGTCTATGCAGGGGTTTTTGTAGTCGGTACTCCAATTGTGGTGATTTACAGGTACATCCAAGATAAACTTAGCCTTTACTGGCGAGATTGGATGACTAATAAATTCCTTAATAAATATTTTCAGAATCGAGCTTATTATGAAATCAATGCTCGAAAAAATGAAATAGACAACCCAGATCAGCGAATTTCGGAAGATGTCAAATCTTTCACAACCACAAGTGTGAAATTTTTATTAATCATCCTTGGTTCAGTAATTGATATCATATCTTTCACGGGGATTCTCTGGTCTATCTCTAAACAGCTTTCAGTCTTCCTGATTGTATATGCTATTTTTGGTACGATAGTTACTACCATTTTTGGTCAAAGATTAATCCCTCTAAACTTCGATCAACTTAAAAAAGAAGCTAACTTTCGCTATGGATTAGTTCACGTCCGCGACAATGCTGAATCTATTGCCTTTTACTCTGGAGAGGAGCAGGAATCAACTCAAGTCAAGCAGCGATTTGTAGAAGTATTTCGGAATTTTAACTTGCTGATTGGCTGGCAACGAAATCTGGGATACTTTACAAGAGGATACAAATATGCAGTGGTGATTATTCCTGCTTTGTTTCTAGCTCCTGCTTACTTTGCTGGCCAAATAAAATTTGGGGATATCAGTCAAGCTGCTTTTGCTTTCAATCAGGTTTTGGATGCTTTTTCGGTGATTGTGGATCAGATTCAAGAGTTGAGCACTTTTGCTGCTAGTATCAATCGTTTGGCAGTATTTACAGATACGCTGGAAGCACAAACAACTGCACAAAAGTTAGGAGAAACTACAATTGATACTGTAGTCAGTTCTGAAGTAAGTTCTGAGTTTAAACTAGAACACATTACTCTAGAAACTCCGAAACACCAAAAGACTTTGATTCGGGATCTTTCCGTTGAAGTGCGACCAGGAGAAGGACTTTTAATTGTAGGTCAAAGCGGTGCGGGTAAGAGTTCTCTGCTGCGGGCGATCGCAGGTTTGTGGAACAGCGGAACAGGTCGCTTGGTGCGGCCAAACCTTGACGAAATGCTGTTTTTGCCCCAGCGACCTTATATGATTTTAGGGAGTCTGCGATCGCAACTGCTCTATCCCAATACCAGCAGCAAAGTTGAGGAGAAAGAACTACGCCATGCCTTAGAATTGGTAAATTTAACAGATTTACCAGAGAGAGCGGGTGGTTTTGATGCAGAGTTAGAGTGGGCTGATATTTTGTCACTAGGTGAACAGCAGCGCCTTGCTTTTGCACGTTTGTTACTAACGCAGCCTTCATACGCTATTTTGGATGAAGCTACAAGTGCTTTGGATCTGAAAAATGAAGCGGCGCTCTATCAGCATTTACAAGGAACTAAAACTACTTTTATCAGCGTCGGACACCGTGCGAGTTTAGTTGAGTATCACCAATACGTTTTGGAATTGTTAGGTGATTCCAGTTGGCGAGTTTTATCCGCTCAAGATTATCGTGCTAATTTCAATGTGTTTTCGGTCAACACTTAAGGACTTACGTAACGCCGCCCTCTGGGCGGTATTTTACCGCCCAGAGGGCGGCGTTACGCTACTCATGAAATCTCTTTCTAGTAAAAATTCCTTGGCTAGGACTGAAAAGTAAAGCTAACAAAAACAATCCAAAAATTACCAAGACAATCCCAGGGCCAGATGGAACATTCAAGTGATAGCTGAAATACATACCTATTACGCTAGCAAAACTGCCTAAAATTGCTCCCAATACCATCATTAAATGTAGTTCTTTTACCAATAAATATGCAGTAATTCCCGGCCCGATCAGCATAGAAATTACTAGCAGCGCACCAACAGTTTGTAAACTAGCTACAATTGTCAGCGTAATCGCAGCAATCATCCCAAAATAAATCAAATTAACTGGCAAACCACTCGCTTGAGCCCCCATTCTGTCAAAGGTATAAAATAATAGTTCTTTGTAAAAGAGTTTGACTAAAATCAAAACTATTACAGTAATCGCAAAAGTGTGCTGTACATCAGCAGGCGATACTGACAATATATTACCAAAAAGAAATCCTTGAAGGTCTAATTTAGTTGTCTTTAACAGGCTAATTAGAGCGACGCTAAGGGCTAAAAAAGTAGACAAAATCAATGCCATCACTGCATCAATTTTCAGTCGAGATTGAGACTGAATCCAAGCCATGATTACAGCACTGATGACCCCAGATATAAAAGCTCCAATGGAAATACTAATTCCAAACACAAACGCAATTGGTAATCCTGGTAATACTGAATGG
This sequence comes from Kamptonema formosum PCC 6407, assembly GCF_000332155.1. Lineage (GTDB taxonomy): Bacteria > Cyanobacteriota > Cyanobacteriia > Cyanobacteriales > Microcoleaceae > Kamptonema > Kamptonema formosum. The sequence goes on from NZ_KB235903.1 coordinate 2,398,345, forward strand.
GCAATCATTTCTACAATCATACCCATCTGTTGTACAATTAAATAAGAGCCGACAACCGCGCAGAGTATACCCAATAAAATACCCGTCGCGATCGCGTTTCTCATAAACTCAAATTTCAATGGTTCAATTACCAATTCCAACATTTAAGCACCTTAGATAGAAGGAAGAAGGAAGAAGGAAGAAGGAAGAGACGGGGGATTTTTCCCAATTAGCAATTAGCAATTAGCAATTAGCAATTACCAATTACCAATTACCAATTACCAATTACCGTAAGTCCAATGAGTTAAAAAAATCTCAGGCTGAAACTAAACTTAAATCGTACCCATAAGCTTTTTGAATATTAGCAGCGGTTAGCACTTCTCGACGAAATCCTGCCGCAATTAGCTGCTTATTTATCAATAATAAACGATCGTATTGTTTTAAAGTTTCACCTAAATCGTGGCTAATTACCAGCAAAGTTTTATTTTGGGCTTTCAGTTCTCGAAAAATATCGAAGACGATCTCTTCTGTGGTTTTGTCGATCGCGTTAAACGGTTCGTCAAAGAAAAACACATCTGCTTGCTGAGCGAGCGATCGCGCTAAAAATATCCGCTGCTGTTGTCCCCCTGATAGTTCCCCAATTTGCCGCGATCGGTATTCCCACATCCCTACTCGCTTCAATGCTGATGAAGCTAATTCTTGGGACTGGCGAGAAGGTTTGCGGAACCAACCTGTCTGCACTGTGCGGGCCATCATCACCACATTCCAGACTGTCACCGGATAGTCCCAGTCAATTTGCGATCGCTGCGGTACATAAGCAACCCGCCGTAACTGATCCTTCAACTGTCGCCCTTCATACAACACCCGACCACACCGAATAGGTACTAATCCCAGCATCGCTTTTACTAAGGTACTTTTCCCCGCTCCATTGGGGCCAAGGACTCCAACTAACTGTCCTGGTTCTAACTTGAAACTAATACTTTTGAGAGCGCACTCCCCTTGATAACTGACGGCCAAGTTTTGAACTTCTAACATAATCCGATTTTGTGATAACGATTCTTGTTCCCATATCTCCTAGAATAGGATAACAGTAACAACTAATAACGATTATCGTTCTAAATCAGAAAATGTTAAAGAGATTACAAATAAAAACTCGCCGAATTTGGGGTGCTGCTGCTGTGGCGATCGCCTTGGAACTTGCTGGATGCAGTGCTGGAGACACCAATACCAACAATTCAACCCCGATCGATACAAACCAAAGCCAAACTACTCCCGCCTCAACTCAAGCTCAAACCAGTCAACCCAAGCCAAAAGTAGTTGTTACCACTGGTGTTCTGTGCGATCTCACTACCAAAATTGCCCAGGATACGATCGATATGACCTGTTTAATCAAGCCAGGTCAAGATCCCCACACTTATCAAGCTCAGCCAGAAGATCGCAAAGCGATTGAAACAGCAAACCTAATTTTTTACGGCGGTTACAACCACGAACCGACACTGCTGAAGTTAATCCAATCCACCACCAACGCTGCACCCAAAATCGCCATCCACGAGAAAGCTGTTCCGAAACCCTTGATGGGGGATGAACACGAACACGAACACGAGGAAGAGTCCCACACTCAGGAGAAAACAGAAACCTCTGACCCCAACCATAAAGAAGGCGAACTGGTTGCCGATCCCCATGTTTGGCATAATGCTAAGAATGGTATTGGCATTGTGGCGGTGATTAGCGGTGAATTGGAAAAGCTCGCTCCTAGCAATGCCGAACTCTACAGCCGTAATGCCAAAAAACTTACTGGCGAGTTAGAACAGTTGGATAGTTGGATTAAGGCTCAAATTGCCACCATACCCAGCGACAGACGCAAGTTAATTACTACCCATGATGCTTTAAGTTACTATGCCAACGCCTACGGTTTAGAGATTACTGGGGCTTTACAGGGAGTGAGCACAGAAGAACAACCAACGCCGAAACGGATTGCAGAACTTTCTGAGGAAATTAAGTCAACTGGAGTACCGACGATTTTTGCGGAGACAACTGTTAACCCAAAGCTGATAGAGACTGTTGCTAGGGAGGCAAATGTCAAAATTTCCGCCCAGGAACTTTACAGCGATGGGTTGGGTTCGCCTGGAAGTGGTGCTGATACCTATGAGGGGATGTTAGCTGAAAATACTTGTGCGATCGCTCAAGGGTTGGGAGGTAAGTGTACACCTTTGACTGCACAAACGCCTAAATAATATCGGACTTACCCATCATTGTTTGTAACGCCGCCGTTCCAGGGAGAGCTTTACCAGGACGACGGCGTTACTCTGAACTTACCTATTGACAAATTTGATGATTTATGCGTTATAGGGAGATGAATAATTAATGGCGATCGCTCAACGAAGTCCGCGATCGCAGACAACAAAAGGCTCTTTCAAACCACACTTTCAAACCACAAAGGATAATAACATCCCTGAGAAGGGGGCTATGCCGAAGATAATAGCTAAGAAGTTAAAGAGATATAATTAATTTTAATCGCATTGCCCAATACACAAATACAGGGATCGCACAGATGAAAATTGCAGTCATCGGCAGTGGTAATGTTTGCAGTAACCTCGCCAACCTCTTTGTTTTAGCACATCATCAAGTGGTTTTAGGTTCACGAGACGCAAACAAAGCAAAAGAGATCGCAGAACCCTTGGGAAAAAATGCAAGCGGAACAACCTATGCTGAGGCTGTCATAGATGCCGATGTCATCGTGATTGCAACGCCTTGGTCAAACAACGTCACAAAGGATGTAATTGTAGAACTGGGCGATTTGAGTGGAAAAATTGTAATTGATTGCACCAATCCCCTTGTTCCAGACTATATGTCAAACACATTAGGTCATCCAATTTCATCAGCAGAAGAAATTGCAAAATTGATTCCCGGAGCAAAAATTGTCAAAGCATTCAACACGATTTTTGCTGAAGTTATGGCACCCGGAAAACAAACTTTTGGCGAACATAAAGGCACAGGATTTTACTGTGGAGATTATCCAGAGGCAAAAGATGTCGTTGCTAAGTTGATCCAAGATGCTGGATTTGAGCCTGTTGATGCGGGAGTCCTCAAGAATGCCAGATACTTAGAAGCAATGGGCCAGCTAAATATCCAAATTGCCTATGGGCTTAGAGGCGGTACTGATGTTGGTTTTCGATATATGCGTCGATAGATGAGCTACGCATCTAGAACTCTATAATCCCGATCTTGGGTTTCACTTCGTTATACCCAACCTACTACGATCGCCGTTGCCAAATTTTCAGTATTGGTATCACCTCTAGTCCCTAGATAAAAAACCCCGTTTTAGCTTTTAGGCTTAACGGGGCTCAGACTAAATTCCTTTCTATTCAGTTGTGGATTTTCCCTCATCGCTCTCAGGGGGTTTTTCGCTAATTCCCAGATTTTTCTTCGAGCTTTTCAACTGTTTCCAGAGTGCCTTAATTTCTTTGTAAGCCTTTTCTGAGCTAATTTTTCCGCCAGTTTCTAGAGAGCAGATGTAAGTTATTTTCTGGGCAAACTCCTGCAAATTAGCATTAAATGCTAAGTTCTCTGGTGTGAAGTCACCGTAGTAGCGGCTGCGGGGATGTAAAAATTGGTCACTCTCTTTAGTCATCGCTCTCTCCTTAATGAATCAAAACCTGCGTTACGTTTCCTTTGTAAAAATGCACCGTCTGTTTCCTGCATCAGTTTGTTTACTTTATGACGGGGTTAACTCGCTTCCATTGTATTGACTTAAATAGCGATTACGCATTATTAGGCTGTACTTCGGGATCTCAATCAGGCTGATTTTAACTTTTATTTAGTATAATTTTAACCTAAATTTAATCAAATCACCAAAAAATAAAGGGTGCCTGAGCGCATCCCCCTATAGATAGATTGAATAATTTACTTTAACTCTTTCTCAATACCCGTGTCTAGTTGTGGCATCCACAGCCTGCGTGTCCACAGCCTGTGCCATTGGGATGACCGTCAGCACAGGCATTCGAGCAGTAGTATTGACCGTTTTTTTCAATGGCTTCGGTGAGGCTAACAACGCACAGGCAAGAAGAACAGGCACATTTCATCTGGGTTACGGTAGTCATAGCTTTTTTGAGTAAATTTCTAAAGTGTTACTAATATCTGAACATATATTCAGGTATATGTCAAGGTAATGTGAAGGAACTGTTACAATTTAGGTCAGAGACTATCTAAGGTAGAATGATAATCAGATCCTAAAAAAAATTTGTATATAATGCCGCCTAACTCTGCTGTTAATCAGGCTGTAACCCAAGCTATTAAAAAAACCGATACTCCAACGTGCGATTCCCCCCATCTAGTCGATAGCGATCGCGTACAAGGCATTCAAACCCAAGTTCTCAACTCCCAGAAAGCTCAGCGAATGGCTGAGTTTTTCAGCCTTTTGGGAGATGCTAACCGTCTGCGGCTGTTATCAGTTTTAGCGGCTCAAGAGCTTTGCGTCTGTGACTTAGCAGCAACGCTAGAGATGAGTGAATCGGCAGTATCCCATCAATTGCGGGCGTTGCGGGCGTTGCGTTTAGTCAGCTATCGCAAGCAAGGGCGGCAGGTTTTTTACAGCCTTCTCGATCGCCACGTTTTGGAACTTTACAGGGCTGTTGCCGAACACTTAGACGAAGAAGGCTAAACTTGCTAATTGCTAATTGCTAATTGCTAATTGCTAATTGCTAATTGCTAATTACTCATCTCTCCCTATTTTCCTCTTTCCCTAGTCCCTAGTCCCTAGTCCCTAGCCCCTTCTTTGGTGTTAGTTAACTCAATCATATCTTCTAAAGAAAGGGCCTGCCGCGCATCGGAAACCGATTTTTCTGGTTCTGGGTGACACTCAATGATTAACCCATCAGCACCGCAAGCAATCGCAGCTTTAGCCAGAGGTGCGACTAATTCCCGCTTGCCCACTGCATGAGAAGGATCTACAATTATCGGCAGATGAGTTAATTGTTTTAGCGCTACTACTGCCCCTAAATCTAAGACATTGCGGGTGTAATTGTCGAAGCTACGAATACCTCGTTCGCAGAGTACAACATCAGGGTTTCCATGACTTAAAATGTATTCAGCGGCCATCACAAATTCTTCAATTGTGGCGGATAAACCACGTTTAAGTAGTACGGGTTTTCCGGCTTGGCCGACTGCTTTTAAAAGCTCGAAATTTTGCATATTGCGGCTGCCAATTTGAAGCATATCCGCGTAGGTAACAACTGGGGCAATTTGAGCAATTGACATTACCTCTGTTACGATTGGGAGGTGATGGCGTTGGCTGACATCTGCTAAGATTTTTAGTCCTTCGACTCCTAAACCTTGGAAAGAATAGGGAGATGTGCGGGGTTTGTAGACACCGCCGCGTAAAGCTTGAATGGGTGCGAGTCCTAGTCGGGTTGCGACTTCTTCCATTTGTTGAGCGCTTTCGACTGTACAAGGCCCGCCGATAATGATAATTTCTTTACCGCCAATAGTGGCGTGTTCTGAAAGTTTGACTGTGGTTTGGTGTTCAAGGCTAGATTTGGTGGTGAGTTTGGCATCTAACACGAGTGGTATTCTCCTTCAAAAAAAAGTGTGAGTAACAAAAAAACCCGGAACTTTAAGGAGTTCCGGGTGAGGCGCGAAAAGCAGCACGACAATTTACCCAGAACTCCTTTGGGGCCAAAAATAAAAGCCGTAAAACCAGTTATCGAATAATGTCATGGCTGTTTTCGCTAGAGCTAAACTGTAAATTGAGCAAACAAAAACCGCAGGTCTAATTCTGCGGTTCACTTGGAGATTTATAGCAAATCTGATTCACCCCAAGTGAACGTGCTTAAACCACCAAAAATAAAAGTAATATTTGCTTGCAAACATGAGCAATGCGCTGCGTTTGAGGATGGAATTTACATCTATTACCACTCACCCTAACAAAGGGAGTGAATAATGTCAAGCCCTATTTCTGAGAAATTCTCTGAGAATTTCCGAGCTGGGGTGCGATCGCACGGCTAAATTACTGGGAATTCTCACTATTAATTTTTAACAAACGCTAGAATTATATAGTTACACATTTGTTGCGTAATGCCGCCGAGACAAGAGTAATTTTACTGCTGATACGGGGGCGTTACCAATTCTGCGTAAGTCGTATAAAGATATTCTCAGCGGGCTATGGGCGATACTTTGGCAATATCGGGGCTGCGCGATCGCGTCTTAGTTTGGCTTTCCGAGCGCGTTCCACCTGCCCGGATCGAGCACATTCTTGGTGTCGAGCAGATGGCGGCTGAGTTGGCAATTCTTTATAGCATAGATGCTTCTAAAGCACAAGTGGCAGGATTGATGCACGATTTGGCTAAATACTTTAAGCCCAAACTTTTATGGGAAATGGCTAGGGCGGAAGGTTTAGAGCTAGACTCAGTGTTGGAAGCTGCGCCACACTTGCTACACGCTGATATTAGCGCGGTGGTTGCTAGAGACGAGTTCGGAGTGCAAGATGAAGAAATATTGCAGGCGATCGCGAATCATACTCTAGGACGGCCTGGTATGAGCCAACTGAGTTGTATCGTGTTTATAGCAGATGCTTTAGAGCCAAGCCGGGGTAAGAGCCCACAGCTAGAGGTAATGCGATCTCACAGCAAAAAAAATCTTCATGCAGCAGTTTGGCAAACTTGTGATTATGCTTTTAAATATTTGCTAGAAACTCGCTGTTTGATCCACCCGCGCAGCATACTGACCCGCAATTGGGCGCTACAAATGGCTAAAGTTCGTTAATGGTTAGTTGTTAATGGTTAGTTGTTAGTGGTTAGTTGTTAATGGTTAGCAATTAGCAATTACCAATTAGCAATTACCAATTAGCAATTAGCAATTACCAATTAGCAAATCTATTAGGAAATTAAGAATTTGATGACAAATAACACCCAAGCCCCATATTCTTCTACTAACTCTTCGACTAAAGTTACAGCGATCGCTGGCAATTCTTTAGATGAAAGCCGCGCCTTGGCTTTTGCAATCGCCGAAGCTGCCGAAGACCGCAAGGGAGGTAATATCGTATTACTCCAGGTATCAGAAGTATCTTATTTGGCAGACTACTTCGTGATTGTCACCGGGTTTTCTAACGCGCAAGTACGAGCTATTACCCAAGCGATCGCTCATAAGGTCGAAACAGAGTGGCAGCGGATGCCCGTGCGAATTGAAGGGCAAGGAGAGGGGACTTGGGTACTGATGGACTACGGCGATGCGATCGTCCATATCTTAATGCCTCACGAACGCGAGTTTTACAATCTAGAAGCCTTCTGGGGTCATGCCGAGCGCATCCACTTTTCTGCCGCCCTAAGAGGATAGCAGTATGAGGGATGTTTCAGTTTCTACCTGTCCAGTTCCCACCGAACAGCAACCAGTCAACGAGTACCAGGAACTTAAAGAGTCTTGGTTTTTTAGCTGGGCCACTCTAGAGTGGCCCAGCTATCTGGCGAAACTCGCCTGGTTGTGGGGATGGAGTTGGCTGGTATCTGGGCCGATAGCTGCATCTAGCTTTGCCCCTCTCAAGCATCCGGTTCAGTTTATACTCAGCGGTGCGGCTGGTGCTAGTTTTATTTTAGGACTGGCATTGCTGCGGCTTTCTTTGGGTTGGTTGTACGTGCGATCGCGCCTCGCAAATGCTACTGTTGTTTACGAAGAGTCTGGCTGGTACGACTGTCAATCCTGGCCGAAAACTCCTGAAGTTTTGCTCCAAGACCAGTTAATTGTCACCTACCAAGTTCAACCGATTCTGCAACGATTGCGTCAGACTGTTTATGGTTTGATGGCATTCCTATTGGCTGGCGGTATAATTTGGTATTTTTTGTTAGTGGTTAGTAGTTAGTGGTTAGTAGTTAGTAGTTAGTAGTTAGTTAGTTGTATGGTGGGCGATCGCCTACCATAATCTACAGCTAATTTACAAGCATTTTTGCAGCGATCGCTCACTCGATGTTTAGCTAACAAATAACAATAGCTAACAACTAACAATTAACAACCAACAACTAACAACCAACAACCAACAACCAACAACTAACAATTAACAATTAACAACTAATAAATCTAAATATGACCAGGGGAAAACGAACGCAAGCGCGAGAGTTGGAAGTCAGACTGCTGCGGGATGGCGTAATTGAATCAACGCACCGCGTCCAGGCTGCTGTTTGTGACAATCGGGGTCGCGTTCTATCGGTTGCTGGCAACTCGGATACAGCTACATTTATCCGTTCAGCGCTCAAACCATTTCAAGCGCTGGCCGTCACTACCACCGGTACCCTAGAACGCTATGAACTTACGGATCGAGATTTAGCGATTATTTGTAGCTCTCACCAAGGAACTATTGAGCAGGCACGACAGGCATTTAATGTCTTGTGGCGGTGTAACGTGGACTCCTCGAAACTCCAGTGCCCAATTCCAGAAGGGAAAACTAGCCCTCTGCAATACAATTGTTCGGGGAAACACGCGGGGATGTTGGCTGTCTGCCAGCAAAGGCACTGGCCGCTAGAAACTTACTTGCGCCGCAAGCACCCAGTGCAGCAGTTGATTTTGACAAAGGTTGCGGAGATGCTGGCGATGCCGGCTGAGGAGTTTATCAGCGCTCGCGATGATTGTGGGGCTCCTACTTATTTTATGCAGTTGGGGCAAATGGCTTCTCTGTACGCACAGTTGGCTTCTGGTGACAATTTGGATATGGAGCGCATTGTCCGTGCTATGACTCATCATCCGGCAATGGTGGCTGGTGAGGGTATATTTGATACCGAATTGATGCGGTTGAGTGAGGGGGAAGTGGTGAGTAAATCGGGGGCGGAAGGCGTGCAGTGCATTGGCAGAGTTGGCGAGGGGATGGGTTTGGCGATTAAGGTGACGGATGGGGCGAAGCGGGCTAAGTATGCGGTGGCAATTCATTTATTGAAGCAGTTGGGCTGGATTAGTCCTGCGATCGCAGAAACTTTGTCAGAAACTTATATGACTTTAAGCGAATTTAAGCGTCTGGAGGTGGTGGGGGAATTATCGATGCTGTGATAGAAGCTATACTGTGATTAGATTGTGGCAATTCCTAGATTAAAAATGAAAAAAAAATTATTTATTTTTGATTTAGGGGTTGCAATTTTTAGAAGACCGCGTTATATTAATTAAAGCGACGCGGGATAGAGCAGCCTGGTAGCTCGTCGGGCTCATAACCCGAAGGTCAGTGGTTCAAATCCACTTCCCGCCATTTAATTAAACAAACTCTGTAATCTTTAATGGTTATGGAGTTTTGTTTTTTAGCCACTACTAGCTGGTTTCTTTGCCTAGCTACTTTCTATCAAATTTCTCTCAAACTCATTCCAAACTATCCTCAAAATAGTAGGTCAACCTACCTGATAAGCAAGTTAAAATAATATTTGTATACCAATAAGATTTGTTTATCACCATTGATGCCCTTTGAGTTATCAAGCTGACAAACTCACCAAATCCCCTCAGCAGTCTTCAGAACAAGCAATGATAAGTTAATATAAACTTATATAAATAAAAAATTGTATTTTATTATAGGTAGCAGCCAACCCAGAGCTAAGCCTGAGCTTTTAAACAACAGATGCAGATATTCTCAGTTAATTAGATTATTGAGAACAGAAAAATAATAGGAAGTAGGATAGTAAATAAGTGTTAAATAAAACTATAAAATGAATAAAAAAAGAGATTCAATTTAATGAAGCTACAGAAATAAAAGATTTACCCTATACTGCACTCAGTTAATCTGTCCATTAAAGACTTAAAGCCCTTATAACCTTCTTGATAACCTTCTTGACCATTAATTAGCTTTTGTTCCCAAGTATGAGCTGGAGTGTTATCTGTAAGCCAATTTAATAGAGGAAAATATCCTTCACAATAGCTCTTTTCTGTTGACAACTTTAAAAAACTAAAACATTTATAGTTTCTACTGTCTTTAACATAGTCTCTATTGCATAAAAAATCATATTTATTGCCTAAAGACTTATAATATTTTTGATCTGTTGGTTGTTTCCAGCCAACCTTAACAGTAAACAATGACCAGATAAAATCTTCATCTTCATCTTCATAAGTCCTTAAAATTTTTTCAAAAATTGACTTTTGTACCCTAAAACCCCAACCAAGTTTATTTTTGTTATTATCTGCCCAAGCCTTATCAATATTAGAAAGTAATTCACAATCTAAACTATTAATAAATGAAGGAGTGAGAATTCTAATTGTTTTTGATAAAGGAGGAGTGTAATAATGGTCATTCTTAGCATTTTTAGCAATCTCCTTGGCTGTTAATATATTTGCTTCTTTCCAGCAGTCACCACCAAGAAAACCATGTTTTACTAAAGCTCCAATATCAGAAAATACATTATTATAAGATGATTTTAATAATTCAATTTCTTGTAGATATTTTTGTTGACTCTTCCACATCTGTCTAGCCCAATCTATTTGTTTTATCAGTGCTTTGCTAATATCATCAGGGGTGAAAGAATACAGAGTTAAATCCCAAGCACATCTAGGACAGATTGTAGCTTGCTGCTCTGTAAGTGTATTTTGGCAAATAGGACATTCAACAGCCATATATAATCTCTATCTTAACTTTACAAGGTAGTTAAAAAGACTGTAGACTTTATAATCTACAGCCTTTAATTTTATTAATTTACTCTGCCTAATAACTCTTTTACCATATCTAACATCTCTTGGGCAGCTTCAGCCTTATTCTTCAGTATTGTATGCTCCTTTTTATGAATTTTATGAATTTTATACCTAGTTTGTAAAAACTCAGTCAATCTTTTTAAGAATACATCTTTTTGATCATTAAATATCGTTGTATCTATACTATCTTTATTAGAGGATTTATTGAATATATTATTGATATTTTCTAATAGTTCTTCTAATAATTCTATAGCAAACCTTAAGCTATCACTAGATGCTTCTCCTTTCCATTTCGGAACATTTTTATCTTTACCTGTCTTAGGAGCTTTTTTTACTTGCTCCTCAAATTCTTTCTTTTTCTCTTCACAGACTTTTATTTTGCTGGAAACTTCATGGTTTATATCTTCAATTGAAGCATTTTGCAAGTCTTTTTCTTGTTCAACCAAAATCCATACATCAGCCATAAACAATCTCCAGGTTATGTTATTAGGGAACAGTTTTAGTTGACTGCATCAGTAGCAGCTAACTGATAATCTTATAGTAGCTGCTACTTTATGGAAAAACAAGAGTAAAAGAAAAAATCTTGAATGGTTTTCTTTATGCCTATATAGCTTTTTATTAGAAAAACTTATACAAGCTTTGCCCTGGAAAAGTAGCCCTAAGATTGAGCTTTAGTAAAAGGAAGGAGAGGAAAAGTAAAAACTACTCCAGACATAGAAAAGGAGGGCTTATAGGCTAAATTTGAGGGGTCTGAGGGAATGCTAGAAGCAGGGGATTGAGAGAGCAGAAACTACCATTTGCAGGATTGTTTATACTACTTTAAGTAATAACCTAATAAACTATAACTATATAAAAGTTATCTAGTTAATATTTAAGTATTTATTTTATTGGGATACTTAAATATGTATCAAGAATCTCAGTTAAGAGTCAATATGTATAAATATTTATTAACTAAGTTAGTATATTATATCTTAGTATTATCTACCTTTATATTATAAGTTACTATAATCTACTCTTTTAGAGTATATAATTAGATGATAAATACTTATAAACTAGAAATATAAGATTTGCATCTATATAATTATGTTTTTTATCTATCCCACATTGCTGGCTTTAGTACATACAATCAACCAAAAGATTGCTACTATTCATAAGTTATTGAGAATGGCTAAAATCCAGAGTTTGCAGGGGATATAATTCTCTACGCAAAATAAAATGATCGGGATTACATCCTGCCTCAACGTCAACTCCGATAAACTTTACAGAATCTTTAACAAACAGTTCCTAATCAATTAGGTTGTCGTACTAACCCTCCGACTTTAGGTTAAATTTTTCAATATTTTTAAGTCCTAGTGTATGTTGCTGCCTTTTACCATCAAAGGTTGGCGGAAAACCTCTCTCCCAACCTGAGAAATTAAACAAGTTCTCAAAATTATTTTTGCTTGAGGTCGTCACGGACGACCAAACTCAACAATAAAATCTCCCTTGAGATCGTCACGGGCGACCCAACTCAACAATGCAATCTCCTTTGTCCTTTTATTCCAGGTTTGCTCAAAGCACTTTGGCATCACTCATAAAAATTAATTATGATAGTTGAGTAATCGTGAGGGGTTAAACCCCTCATCTGTCGTCAGAGGGATGACGAATGTTAAAATTTGGAAAACACCTCCCTTGAATTTAATCAGGTTGAAAAAGAAAAGTAAATCATTCCTTGTGCGCCTGAGTTTATTCGTGGGAATCCCCAGTCCCAGTCCCCCCTTTGACAAAAAAAGCAAACCAGGGCTTACCGATCGATAGAGACTCAGCAGTTTGCCGTAGAGGAAAAGGAATATGAGTGGAAATACCGCGCACATCAAACGGTTGTTAGAAACCAAACAATGTCAGGGAGGAAATCTCAGCGATGCCAATCTGGCAAGATTAAAACTCAGCGGCGCTAACTTGACTGGCGCGGATCTGAGTTTTGCCAATCTCAATGGTACGGATCTCAGCGGTGCTAATTTAAGTGGTGCGGATCTGAGTTTTGCCAACTTAGTTGCTGCTAACCTGGCTAATGCTGACTTGAGCGGTGTTGACTCCAAGGGAATCAACCTCTTTGATGCAAACTTAAATGGTGCTGAATTGAGCGGTGCCGATCTAGGTTTTGCCAATTTAGTCAATACAAATATGCTTCATGCCAATTTAAGCGGTGCTGACTTGGTTGGTGCTAATTTGGTTGGGGCTAACCTCAGCGGTGCGAATCTCAGCGGTGCCGACTTAGGTGGTGCGAATCTAGGTAATGTGAAGTTGGTGAATGCTAAGTTGCTCAACGCTGACCTCAGAGATGTCAGATTAGTCGGTGGCGATCTCACGGATGCGGATCTTCAAGATGCGGATCTCAGAGATGTCAATTTGTTGAACGCTGACTTGAGTGGGGCTAACCTCAATGGAGCCAACCTCAGCGGTGCTAATCTCAGTGGAGTTAATCTCAGTGGTGCGAATATGGATGGCGCTATTGGAATTTACATGGACACCCCTGTGGAAATGCGACGCAGCGAACCGCGAAAATCTAGTGTTACACAGTCGGTTTTGTCCTATATGAGTTTGCCTCAAGCCAGTGTCCCATCATCTGTAACGCAAAATTCTAGTTCAAACGGCACTTTACCCCGCTTGGGGTGAGAGGGAGCGGGGGAGCGGGGGAGCGGGGGAGATGGGGGAGATGGGGGAGATGGGGGAGATGGGGGAGATGGGGGAGATGGGGTAGATCGAACAGGAAAGATACAGATTTCTCCCCCACCCCCCTGCCCCCCTGCTCCTCTGCCCCTCTGCCCCTCTGCTCCTCTTTGGTCATTAAATTACCTGGCTTCGTAGGAGACGATCGCTTTTTCGACAGCTTCCAAAGCTTGGTCTACTTCACCCGCCGTTACGATCAAAGGCGGGACGAACCGGATCACTTTGGGGCCTGCGGGTACTAAGAGCAAGCCTTGTTCTATGGCGGCTTTTACGAGTTCGATCGATGTGAGTTCGATATCGGCTTTGAGTTCCATGCCGTTAATTAAACCCCAGCCGCGCACTTGGGCAATGAGGTGGGGATATTTGGCTGCGATCGCGCTTAACCCCTTTCTCAACTGTTCCCCTCGTTCGTTTACATTCGCCAAAATGCCTTCTGCTTCTAGAGTTTGGCAGACTGACAAGGCCACAGCGCACACAAATGGATTGCCGCCAAAAGTGCTGGCGTGACTTCCTGGTTCAAATACGTCACAGAAAGATTTACACAGCATCGCCCCGATGGGGATACCACCGCCTAATCCCTTGGCGGAAGTAAAGATATCCGGTTCAATGCCTAAATTCTCATAACCCCACATTTTGCCTGTGCGGGCCATGCCGACTTGCACTTCGTCGAGAATGAGCAAAATGCCTTTTTCGTCGCAGATTTGGCGTATCCGTTGGAAATAGGCGATATCTCCGGGACGAACTCCGCCTTCTCCTTGCATGGCTTCTAGCATGATTGCCGTTACTTGGCGCTCATTGGCATCGAGTTCTGCGATCGCGCTTTCCAATGCTTCAATATCGTTATAAGGCACATAGTAAAATCCCGGCATCAGCGGGCTAAAACCCTTATGATATTTGGGCTGTCCCGTAGCCGTGACAGTTGCCAGCGTCCGTCCGTGAAAGCTGTCACGAGCCGTTACGATCGTTGGATTAGCGATATTTAACTTTTCGTGGGCATACTTCCGAGCCAGCTTAATTGCTCCTTCATTTGCCTCTGCACCGGAGTTGCAAAAGAAGGCTCTGTCAGCGCAGGAATGCTCTGTAAGCCACTTTGCCAACTCGCCCTGTACGGGGATGTAGTAAAGGTTAGAAACGTGGTGTAGCGTTTGAATTTGGCGGGTTACGGCTGCAATTAAAGCGGGGTGGGCGTGCCCCAGAGTACAAGTGGCAATCCCCGCGACAAAATCCAGATATTCGCGTCCTTCAGTATCCCATACACGGCAACCTTGACCGCGTTCTAGAGCTATGGGAAAGCGCCCGTAAGTTGTCATTACGTAGCTGTCGAAGCTATCGCGGCTGAAGGGAGTGGACTCGTCGGATTGTAGAAAAGGCTCTTTTACTAAGGTTTCTGGGCTCACTAATGGCTCCTAAATTATATAGAAATCTCTTTGGAGTGGGCAAAAATACGATTTGCGTATTGTATCAAAATTTCTAGCAATGATTGATAGTGCCATTCCTTTTGTCATAGAATGCTAACAGTAAGAAGAATCTGCGCGATCGCTAAATTATAAACCGATGAGTTATTACATTTCTCCGTCTTTTCTTGACAAGGTAGCCGTTCACATCACTAAAAATTTTTTGGATCTACCTGGAGTTAGAGTTCCTCTAATTTTAGGAATTCACGGCCGCAAAGGGGAAGGCAAAACTTTTCAGTGTGAGTTAGCTTTTGAGCGTCTAGGTTTTGAACCTGTGACTATATCGGGGGGAGAATTAGAAAGTCCCGATGCCGGAGATCCGGCGCGGTTGATTCGTCTTCGCTACCGAGAAGCTGCCGAACAAATTCGGGTTCGCGGTGAAATGTGCGCGATATTTATTAACGATCTAGATGCTGGTGCTGGCAGATTTGATAGTACAACTCAGTATACTGTTAATACTCAGTTGGTGAATGCCACTCTGATGAATATTGCTGACAATCCGACTAACGTGCAATTGCCGGGAAGTTATGACGATACGCCGCTACATAGAGTCCCGATTATTGTTACTGGAAATGACTTTGCTACTCTGTACGCGCCGTTAATTCGAGATGGGCGGATGGAGAAGTTTTACTGGGAACCAAATCGCGATGATAAGATTGGAATTGTTAGCGGTATTTTTGAGGCGGATGGGATGCCGCAAAGCGAGATTGCGGAATTTGTGGATGCGTTTCCTGACCAGGCGATTGACTTCTTTAGTGCTTTGCGATCGCGCATTTATGACGAACAAATTCGCGAGTTTATTCATGGAATAGGAATTGAAAAGGTTTCTAAGCGGTTGGTGAATAGTTTAGAAGCAGCGCCCCATTTTCCTAAGCCTAATTTTAGTCTATCTCGCCTAATAGAAATTGGTAGGGCGATGGTTGGTCAACAGTACCGAATTAAGGAAATGCGACTGGTAGAGGAATATAACCAAAATCGGTTATTTGGCAGTCAAAATTCTGGGGAAGTTTCCTCTAATTCGCAGCCGCCCAGTCAACAAAAAAATGAACAGGGACAATATTATAAAGCCTACGTGGAAAAAGGTAGTAACGGCGGGAATGGTAAAATTTCTCAGCTTAGTTCTGAGGTGCAAGAACAAGTGCAGCAACTTTTAGATCAAGGCTGTAAAATTGGCATAGAATATGCCGATAGTCGCCGATTTAAAACTGGTTCCTGGCAAAGTTGTGCGACTATTCAAAGCAACGGGGAAAAAGAAGTAATTGCATCTCTACAAAATTGCTTGGCTGAACATGGCGGTGAATATGTGAGGTTAATTGGGATTGACTCGAAAGCTAAGCGGCGGGTGGTTGAGACTATTATTCAGCGTCCAAATGGTTAAGTTTTAACCCTGAGAAGGAGTGGAAAGATGACAGTAACTAAATTGCGTTTATGGACTGTAGATGAGTATCATCAGATGATTGAGACAGGAATTCTCGATGAGGATGATCGTGTTGAATTATTGGAAGGTCAAATAATAGAAATGAGCCTTCAAATTCCCCTCACTGCCGCGACTACGCAAACTGCTTCAAACTATCTGAGTAATATATTGACTGGTTTAGCTTATATTCGGATGCAGCTACCTATTACTCTGCGTCCTAATTCTGAACCCGAACCAGATATCGCCGTTGTTCGTATAGATCCCGGTCGCTACTTTGACCATCATCCGACACCGGATGAAATTTTCTTAGTAGTTGAAGTAGCAAATACGAGTTTAGCAAAAGATCGTCGTCAAAAAGTACGCGCTTATGCTAATGCTAACATACCTGAATACTGGATTCTGGACGTAAACGAGCAGCAAGTTTATGTGTTTCGGGAACCGGGAAATGAAACTTATCAACAAGAAATTATATTGAATGAGGAGGCAATTTTTTCAATGGTTGCTTTTCCTGAGATTGAGGTTTCGGTTAGCGAGTTATTCCCTTAACAAGTAGGGCAGGGACTGCTGGCATTCCTGTCAACTTAAGCTGAAAGCCGCCAGGGTAAAGTCCCCCTCTTATAGCTTAAGTCCTCTGAAGAGGACTATTAAATTCATTAGTCCTCTTCAGAGGACTTAAGCTATGAGGCAGGGGTTTTAACCTCTGCCGGATTAGAGCTTTGATCTTAAGTTGACATCAATAAGCTGCTAGTTAATGATATTTTTCCTCAATTGTGCTTACGCACATAGGTTTCTAAAGTCCCATCGAGTTTTAATAAAGAGGGTGTTCGCGTAGCCTCTCGTAGGCATTCGTCATTCAGATTATCACCTAAAAAACAACGTCTTTTCAGCGATTGGATTGTATTCAATATCATCTCTGGAGTATAATCGGATATTTCCTGTAAAACCTGGCTCAAAGTTACAGCTTTTTCTTGTTTAGCTAAATAATTTACGATCTGTTTTTCCGATTCTGTTAACCTTACCCATACTCGATTAAGTTGAGATACAATTTCATTACTCAATATTGACGACGGATAAGATAAAAATTCGGTCATGCTTCCGGCAAATAATTCTTGAATCATTGTTGCTGTCATTTCTAACCATAAAGGATGACTTTGATACTTCTCAATCAAAGTATCCCACAGTTGCTCGTCTGACAGTTCTTTATCTCTTAATATTTGTTTAGCAGATTCTCCCAAACCAGTAAGTTTTAAACAACGGGTAAATTTATGACGAGATGCGATCGCATCTTCTGGTTGTTCTCTGGTAATTAACAACAAACTACTTGCATGAGACAATTCGGAAATTTGTTTAAATAACAGATAATATCCCTCAAATTCTGCTTTATATTGACCCGCAACTTCTCCTATTTCAAATAACATCTGCACGTCATCTATAATAATTAAACATCGATGTTTGCGAAGAAACTTAAGTAATAGATCAATTTTGCGATCGAGGGTATTGGGAATAATGGGAGGACAGACAAAGCTTTGCAATAAGTCTGTTAAAAAATTATCTATAGTTGGAGAATACCGGAGACTGCGATAAACAATATATTCAAATTGCGTTTGGACTTTTTCAATTAGTTTGATAGCAAGTGTCGTTTTGCCAATGCCTACCATACCAACTAAGGTAATGATGTGGGGACGATCTTGAATTAGCCAGGTTTTTAAAGTGTTTAATTCGTTATTTCGTCCGTAAAAAGTGGTGATTTCAGGGGCGGTATCTATGTCTAGGTAGGGTTTGTTTTCTGTTGGCTTGGATAGGGTAGAAGATGTGCGCGATCGCCTTCATTCTGAACAAATACTTACTTTATTGCCATTTACCAAATATCCTATTGAGCTATTATTGATAATATTTTTTTCTAAAATAGACCGAGCATTTAATTTATTAATATCTTCGCCTAAAACATCCGATAAATTTTGCCATAATTCCGATGCTGTATCTCGAATATGACCTTCACTTAAATGATTTTCTGAGGCAATTTTGCCGTATTTCTGACCTTGTAATGTACCTTTAAGAATGGTTTCTTGCAGAGAGTCTAGGCGATCGCCTGTATGCGCGAACAGCAGTTCATCTGCAAGTTTCAAGACTTCTGCAATGTCCATAGATCGTCAAATGGGTGGGATTTTCCGATCTTATCCGATCTGTCCGACATTTTTCCGACTTTTTGGCAATTTTTTGGGGAAAAGTTCCGACGCGATCCGGCTGACAAAGCGATCGGGTATGGGTTTTGATTGAGAAAGATTATTTTACAATTAGAAATAAGGATAATGTTATGCAGCTTAGAAATCTGGCAATGGCTGTAGGCTTAGGAATGGTTGGCTTCATTTCCTCTGTTGTATTTGCTACTCCCGCAAATGCAAGCATGACTGTGTGCAATCGAGCTGGATCGAAAGCTTTTGTAGCCATTAGTTATTATTCAGATGGCAATTTTTGGTCAAAAGGATGGCTACAGCTTAATCCTGGTAGTTGTGGTACAGCTATCGCTGGAAGAGTATCTAACGCAGAGATTGGAGTTTACGCAGAGACTTTTACCGGAATAGTTGAGTCAGGTGATGTACGCAGATGCGTTGTCTGGGTTCAAGTTCAACCATCTTGGACAATTCGTAATGCTGATAACCCAGCGCGTTGTAAAGGAAAGGGGAGAGAAATGAAGGGCTTCCGAGTGATCAAAACTAATGATAGCCCTGACTACACCTATGAGGTTTTTGATTAGCGCAATCCTCACCTTAATTTGCAGGGCAATCGCATTCATCTCCTCACCAGATAACGGTAGAAGAGGGTGGAAGATGCGATCGCGCTTGTTTTTTTATTGATAAGCGATCGATTGGGGGTAGGGATGCGATCGCACCTTGCCTTTTTTCACCGACAGAGCGATCGATAAAAAACTATTGTTTTGCCTCTCATAGTTCATCTGATGAAAGCCAATCCCGCGCAGTATGACGAATTCGCAGAACTTGTACAATCTCCTCACTAACACTAAATAAAATACGGTATCTCTTGTAAATTAACTGACGAATCTCTCGTCCAATCTCTTCACTTTCAGATGCTAGCGGACATCGATTTGGTAAATTTTCTAGACTGAGAATGGCATTAACTAAGCCGTTGTACCATTCTTCTGCATTCAAGGAGGAATCTTTTTGCATATATAAAAAAGCCTCCTCAGCGTCAGTTAATGCAGAGGGTGATATTTCAACGCGAAATGCCATGTTTTGTTCTCAATTCCTCTAAAGTCTCTCGTGCTGGTTTGCCTTTTCCCTGCTCAAATTCTTCTATTCCCTTACGGATAGCCGCGATCGACTCAGCATATTCAAGCCGATCGAGCAATTTTTGGTAGGCTAGCGCATCTTGGACAACTACCTCAGCTTTACCATTTACTGTCAGCACGAGGGGTTGCTGAGTCTCTTGAGTACGCTGAATGTACTGTTTAGCGTTGCGCTGAAAATCAGTCAAGGAGTGAATATCTTTCAAGTCAATCATAAAACATGAAATTAGCAATTAATTCCATGATGTACTAATTCGTCACGTTAGTCAAGATCGTCAGAAAAGGGAAAGCTGTGACAGTTGCGTAAGTCCTGTTATTGATAGGCGAACGATGAAGAGTGTAGATGCGATCGCACTTGCTTTTTTATTGATAGGCGATCGAACTTTGCCTTTAGATGTTAAGCTTGTGTCAGCTTGTCATAGTCTTCTGGCTCAATATCGGATACTTTAGCTAATACCGATTCATATTTTTCTCGACTTCCTCTATTTGCTCGTTCCTGAAGATAGGATTCATTCATCAAGACAGATATTTTTTCAGCGATTGCCGCTGCAATAAATTGATCGACCGAAATATTATCTTGTTGCGCTAGTTCTTGCATACTTTTGTAAATTGAATCGGGAATATTAACATTTAATGTACTCATAACAAAACTCCTATCGATTGTAAAAACTCTATTGGCTTAACTGTTTTCAATCCAAATCGATCGATTTCCACAAAATCACGATTATTGTATGTAACTATACTATCACAGCGAGCTTTAACAGCAAGTTCCAAAACCATGTCATCCTTGGGGTCGCGTAAGTAAGGTCGCCATAGAAAAAAGATTTGATGGTGCGTTGCTACCGAACAGTAGAAATCAAGTCAATCTCCAACATCCGATCGTGTAATTGACAAATTTGTTAGTATCTCGTAGCAATACTTCTTCATACTCTAAAACAAGTGGCACAGATAAATGGATGTCAAATATTCCAGTACCTATGAGTTGCAGTAATCTAAATGCACTACCTCGACTGGAGCGCAAACCTGCAACACTAACATTGGTATCAATAACAATTTCTGGCACGAGTATACTAACAAAATTCTGCTTAGTTTAGATAATAACGCGGCAAACCTAAAATTGGCAATTAGTCCTATAATCTACCGACGCACGAGTATCTTTTTTGACCAACAGGGCGATCCATGAGGTGTGTGGATGCGATACTTTTTTATTGATAGGCGATCGCACTCTTTCGCCAAACCAGCTTTACCCTAGAGCGTACTCGCCATGAATTCGATACCATCTTAGCTGAAATAAGATTAGAGGAGGAAGTCATTTATCGTCTACTGCGGAGGGACATTATGCAAGAATCTGTAATTTATCGTTCTATTTAAGAAGAAGCAGAAGCTAGGGCAGAAGCAAGAAAGTAACGAGAGATTGCTGTTAATCTTTTAAGTAACGGAGTGACGATCGAGATTATTGCTTCTGCGACAGGTTTATCGGTTGAACAAGTGCAACAACTCCAACAGCAAATCTCCGAATCACCGCCAACTTAAATTTGTGCGATCGCATACTTTAAAGCTGGCTCGAATATCCTCAAATTGTACGCCTTTGCTTTCTTATCGAGTGGCGTAAGTTTTAACCCTGTTGACAAACAGTGAATTTTTATTTTCTTCTGCCACTGAGTGACAGCAGAGTGCTAGTCATTGCTTCAGATTCCACTGTATCGCAATTTTTTAACAGCGACAATCCGAATAAAATTCGCAAAGCCAAAATTTCAAACCAAGGCAACCCCCAACCTAATTTCATTTTAATCAAGAAATACTTTTCAAATGCTGCTTTTGCCCAGTTAACCCAGCGTCCTTGCAAAGAGTATGAGTAACGCCGTTTACCTGTTTTTGGATCGGGTAAGACGGGGGCGGCAACATAGACAATGCCTGTATCGCCAAATTCAGCAAAACAAATCGCTTCCAAAGTTGCTGTTTTTAAACTATCTGCAATCGCGCCTAATTTTACACCAATATTATGCGTCACTGCCAATCCCATTGCTTCTGTCATTTGTCCGGTTTTGGGTAATCCCAGTCCAGAGATTGCTTGATTTTCCGGTAATTCTACGCTGACACCAAGGGCATAAACTGAAGATAATTGAGGATGTTCGTAGGTAGGTAATACGGGAATAAACCCTTTTTCATTGCCCAAACCCGGTACTTTGTGAATAAAATTCACTCCCCGGAAAGCTGGAAGAATCATGGCATATTCAAAGGGAAACTTTTGCCCACTAGCAAGTGCGATCGCGTCGGCATCAACGGAGGTAATTTGAGCGTTAGTTAGCGCTTCAATTCCTCTTTTTTTTATCAAGTTTTCGGTTAATTCTTGAGAGTTACTTAATCCATCTAAACCTAAATGTCCGAGGTAAGGTTCTGGTGTCACAAAAGTAATCGATACTTTGTCCCGCAAACCTCTGCGCCGCAGTTCCCACTCTGCCATGAATAAAAATTCATAAGCTGGCCCAAAACAGCTCACTCCTGCCATTGCCCCTACCACCAAATGACGGGGATTTTCTAAGAATTTTAGCCAAGCTTTTCGCGCTTCTAAAGCATGATCCGGCGAGCAAACTGAATGAGTGTAACCCTCATCCGGCCCCAGTCCGGGGACAGCATCAAAAGCAAAAGAAGCACCTGTCGCGATCGCCACATAATCATAATCAATAATCCGATTTTCTTCAACTGTAATGTGTTGAGTTTCCGGGTCAAAATTGGTGAGATTTCCTAATATCCATTCAATCCCATGTCGCTGAGTTAACTCAGGTATATCTAATTGAATTTGTTCTAGGGATTTAAGATTCAGTGCTATCTGGACTAACCCAGGAATAAAAGTAAATTTTTGCCGATCGGAAATTAATATTACCTGATGTTCCTTCGGCAGCAGATGTCGCAGTTCATAAGCGGTAGGAAGTCCTCCTAACCCTGCGCCAATTACAACCACTTTTGCCATTTTGTTGATTTCCTTTTTCTGTGGGATCGCAAGCATTGCAGCTTGCGGACTCTTGTAAAGGTAGTATTTCTTTTTTTTCTCTACTTCCTATAATTATGACCTACAAAATGCACATTAAATATAAATAGGATTTATACCAAATTATCTTTAACGCCAGTCTGTGTTGGCGATATTGCTGTACTCATGGTGCATCTTAATCAATATGTTGTTACCCTTTAGCGCTCTAAGGTATTGAGTATTTTTACTTAGTTTACCCCTAAAAATTAATTTAAAAACCCTTTGATAATATAATTAAATGGTTATATAGTGAATAAATGAACAAGAGGCATAACCTCAGCGACTCAAAAGAGGGGGTTAATTGATGGGCAAATTATTTAACGAACTTAAACAAGACATCTTGTATCAACACGGCATGAATGCTTGCCTAAACTGCGGCGTATGCACAGCAGTTTGTCCGGCAGCAGAGTTTAATGACTACTCTCCTAGAGAAGTGATGAACATTTGCCAATCTGAATCTGATGATTGGATTGAAGAGTTACTTAAGTCCGACAAAATTTGGTATTGCGGGCAATGTTTTTCTTGCAAAACGCGCTGTACAAGAGGCAATAGCACCGCCTCAGTTATTCTTGCCCTGCGCCGACTTTCCGTTCGTCACGGTTACTTTGCCGAGTCGGAAAAAGGCAGACAGCAATTATTTGCTAAGCGAGTATTTGGGGAAAATGTATTGAAACGAGGCTATACCTTGTTAGCTGAAAATATCACCCCTGCCCACTTTCCAGAACTCGGAGAAAACTGGGAATACTATTACGAACATCGAGAAGAAATGCGCGAATGGTGGGATGTGCCAATGGATCTCGAAAATAGTGCAGGTTCCCACCGAGTTATTCCCGAAAAGGACATGGAAGAATTGCGGGCAATTTATAAGGCTACCGGGGCGATTGAGTTAATGGATGCCGTAGAAAAAGGCATGGAAAAGAAACTAGGTAGCAAAGAAGAAGTAGAAAAATACTGGGAAAACTGGGTAGAAACTGCTGATAGCAGAAACTACGAAATAGACGATAAATAAGGAGAAATTATTGTGAAAGTAGCAAGAGAAAATCTGGTTTGGGAAAAACATCAAAAGCAAGTTCCAACAGTAGATGATGAAGGCGGCAAATTGTGGGGATGTTTCCGCAGTTGCTTTCTCCAAAGTGCCGCACCATATACCGAAGGCATTGCCTATAAAATCTTAAAAAACGATTTAGGCATGGAATTGCGGGAAGCACCCGGACATACTTCCTGTGGCGCAATTGGCTATCATGGAGATGTATCAAACTTGGAAACACAAATGGTAGTTGCGGCGCGAAACTTTTCCATTGCCCATCACGAATTAGGTGTCGATAATCTATTTTCATTCTGCGTCACTTCTTTTGCCAATTACACAGAAATGATCAAACTCTGGGAAGAAGAACCGGAGTTACAAGAATACACCGAAAAAACCTTAAAAGAAACCACCGGACGAGAGTTTTGGATTCCTCATGTTTCTGGGGGTAGACCATCTGTTGTTCATGCTTCCGATGTGTTTTTTGCCAATCGGCATAAATTAGCTGCTAAAGCCAAGTATAGTCTCAAGGGAATTAAAGCAGTCGATCACATCGGATGTCACTACGGAAAAATATTTCCCAGTGAGTGCATGGGTGGTGCTGAGTTTCCAGAAGTATTAGTAGGGATGTTGGAAGCTTTTGGTGCGGAAATTGTTGACTATCCAGAAAGAAGACATTGCTGCGGCATGGGTTTTCGCCAGTGTGCTTTTCCAGAAAATAGAGACTACACCGCAAGTAGCGTCTACAAGAAGATGAAAAGTCTAAAAGAAGCTCACCCCGATTGTAACTTGATCCTTACCAATTGCCCCGGATGTACGGTATTTTTGGATGCGGAACAAGGAACGATTAAAGAAGTTTTGGAAGAAGAATTTAACGTCAGCGTTTTGGACTACGCACAATTGACCGGGTTAATGTTAGGCTATGACCCGTTTAAGGATTGCGGACTGAATGCGAAAGTCGTTGAAATCGAACCTTTGCTAGATAAAATCGGCATTCCTTATGACAAATCTAAGACTGCCGAACAACGCCGAAGACCATTTTAAGAGGTGAGAAACCTGGTTTCTTCCAGGAAACAAAGTTTTCTGGTAAAACTTAACCAGAAACCCGACCCGGTTTCTTTTCAACCAATCGAATAAACCCGGTTTCTTTAATTAACTATAAAGGTCAAAAACATGAACAAACAAGTAGTCGTAATTGGTGGTGGCCCTGCGGGAATGGCGGCGGCTGGAAAACTGCAAGACTTTGGCTATGATGTAGTTTTGATCGAGAAACAAGCCGAAGTTGGCGGACATTTAAACAAGTGGTATAAAGTGTTTCCTGATTTTACCGATGCTGCGGAAATTACCGCCAATCTCAAGGCTGGTTTGGGGAATACCAGAATTGTAAATAATGCTACGGTGACAGAGATTAAAGGTTCTGCCCCTAATTTTCAAGTGACTACATCAAGAGGAGAACAAATTGAGGCAGCAGCAATTTTAGTTTCGACAGGATATAAGCATTTTGATGCAACTTTGAAGGAAGAATATGGCTACGGAGTTTATGATAATTGTATCAATTCGGTAGAACTAGATGCCATGCTGAAGGCACAAAGCGTTAAAACCAGAAATGGGAAAGTGCCCAAGAAAGTAGCGCTGATTCATTGCGTTGGTTCTCGTGATGAGAAGGTTGATAATAATTACTGTTCGCGAGTTTGCTGCACGAATGCCATTAAGGTAGGAATTGAGATTAAAGAACAGAATCCCGATTGTGAAATTTACTGCCTTTATATGGATATTCGGGTATTTGGTCGCGGTTATGAGGAACTGTACAGAACATCGCAAGAAAAGTATGGAGTACAGTTTCTGCGGGGTCGGCTTTCTGAATTAGCTAACGATCTTGATATTTACCGTCAAATTAAAAGACCTTTAACAGGGTTGAAAGTCGCTTGTTATTATGGTTGTCTGTTGACTCGACCCGCAGATATTACTGGTTGGGATTCTCCGGTTTTTCCTATGTCTATGGATAGATTGGCTCAAGCTTGTGGTGCGGAAGTTGTCGATTTTCGGTCAAAGACTAAATGCTGTGGCGGCCCGATTTTGGTATCTAAGCAAGAGGTAGCCTTTGAGTTGACGAAGAAACTATTAGATGAGGCAAAATCTCTGGATGCAGATTGCATTGTTTTGGCTTGTCCTTTGTGTGCAACTAATCTCGAACTTAGGCAAGCTGATATCGAGAAAATGTACAATGTTACTTACAATATCCCAGTTATTTATATCACCGAAATTATCGGATTGGCTTTGGGAATGAAACCAGGAAAATTGGGAATGAATAAGCATATTGTTTCACCCAAATCTGTTTTGAAAAAACTAGGATATTGAGGAAGTAATACCAAATCCGGGTTATTCATCCCCTTTATTAGCAATAATCCGTAGTTGCGAGCAAAGCGAAGCAATCACCTAGTCTCTGCGATTGCTTCGCTTCGCTCGCAATGACAATAAAAGGGGTAGTAAAGCCGGATTTGGTATAAGCTATTACGCATTTAAATTTATTATTTGTATCTGTGACCTATTAAATGCGTAACAACTTAGCAGAATATCTCCTGTTGCCTGGACACTCAGGGCATCTGCGGAAGCTTGCCAGAAAATTCCAGGCAAGCGATCGCTCGATCGTTCCTTACCTTTCAAGTAGAACCAGCAACGCTACTCTATCAATAAAAACAAGCTCCCAGGGGAATTGAGCAAAAGGTAATGCTATTAATTTGCATTAGTAGCCGCGATCGCGCCGCAGTTTGTTAATTTTTTTTAAGCCGAGCTATTTTAATCGGAATTCGTATAATAGAATACAGAAATAGGCAGAAGTATTCTTTCCCTGTCTCAAACGGGGATGATATAACTCAGCTTCAAATAACACCAAATTTTCTGGAACATCTGTTTTTTAACTTTTGAACTTTCCCACAGAAGTTTAAATGTGAACTTTTCATAACCAAAAATCCAAGAGGTTAACATGAATCCAATTGCTGAAATATTGTTGGAACAGGTAACTTATGCTCAAAATTTGGCGCAGCAAATCCTGTCGTTAAGTAGCTTAGACGAACCGGGAGTAATTTATGCCTTTGCTACTCCCGACACGCTGGTAATTAATTGTCGGGACGATCGAACGGCCTGGCTATTTGACGAGGAACAATCGAAATTATATTTAGCGATCGCTAAGTTAAAGTGTTCGATTCAAACGATTGCGATCGAAAAAGCTGGGAAAAGGTTTTATTGCTGGTAGATTTGTCAATAAGGGATGCTCCTAATTGCAAATTAATTGATTTAAAAACTACTTTCCGAACTTCTCAAATAACTGAGGTATGCGCCTACCAACTCCTAATTCCTAATTACCAAGCATACCTCACTTACCTCAAAACTGGGCGATCAATTTTCCTGCAATTGCTTAACAGCGCGAGTAAGGCGCTGCAAATATGGTTTGATGATTTCTCTATTCTGGTACTGTAGTTGGGAAACTTGCTCCTGCAAGCGGTTAATCTGTGCTTCTAGTGCTGTTAAGTCTTTGGCGGGTTGATTTGTCAAGTATTCTAATTGATTTACAGAAGCTTTAACCTCATTAAAATCAGAAGTATCACCGCTACGCTTAGGCAAATCTGCGGTATTATTTTTAATGTCAGTTAACTTTTCATCCATTAGTAAAAATCGGACATTCACAGTTTCCCAATCTTGCTGTCCCAGTACATTCGTCTCCAAAACGCGGAGTTTCTGTTGCAAGTCAGAGAGGATAGCATCGATATCCTGCGAATTTTCCGGGATGGCGTGGACTTGGCGGTGGATGGATTCTACAACTGTATGGATGTCCGCGATCGCAGAGTTAGCATTTTCCCGTACCTGTTCCTCGAAGCGTTGCCGATTGGCCAAATTCAGCGACAGAGCTAGAGTTAAGGGAGCAGCGGCATAGATAAATTGACCCGATAGTACCGCCGTCAACGTACCAATGGCTGAACCAGCAACAGATGCGTATTCCGCCACTTCTAGCCAGTTTCGCTGGCTGAGGGGGTGGCTTACAGCTTTAAAAGATGAGTTCTCAATTTTCTGCATGGCTTGATAGTCTGGTAGATTGCATTATGGACATGATAGAGGCAATTTGGGGATCGAGAAGGGCGATCGCGTCAAAATTCAACTATAGCGATCGCTCCCATCCCTTAAATCCCCCAGTAGTTACTAAGGAGATAAAAATAAAATGGGTCTGAAAATTATCGAAAGCTTTGATAGCAATTTTACCCTGGAACCAGACGCGAAAGCAGAACTGTTTACTTTGTTAACGGCTGAAAACTTTCTCAAACAAGTAACCGAGCAATTGCACTGCGATCGCGCCGAGTTTACAGAATTAATTTTCCAGCCAGTTCCTTACAGTACAGCAACACCGAAAGGGATGCCTGCTGAATTTGAGAAGTATCGGGAATCGCAGGATTATCAAATTATTAACGTCCCCCCTAACTTCATGTTCAAAGCTAAAATCTTTAAACCCAGTCGCCTTTGTGCAATTTATCGAGTTTTTAACAATCAAGTCTAATAAAAAGAGAAAAAATGTTTCTCTTGAGGACACAAACCACAGGAAACATCCCCTTTTTGAAAAAGACCTAACCGATCCTTTTCATACATTCCCCTTTCCTTTTTCTATTACTTCTTCCTTCTTCCTTCTTCCTTCTTCCTTATCAACAATGACAAGCGAAATACCATCCCTCGCCAGCTTAGAATTTATACCCTACATTAACGCTGAAGGTTTAGTTCCTAATAGCGTACAGGGAAAAATTGGAGTATATGCGATTTTTGACAGCGAGAAAGTTCTACAATTTGTTGGCTATTCTCGCGATATGTATCTCAGCCTCAAACAGCATTTAGTGCGCCAGTCGCAACGCTGTCACTGGTTAAAATTCCAAACTATTGAACGCCCAAATCGTACCATTTTAGAAAACATCCGAGATGCTTGGATTGCCGAGAATGGTTTGATACCTGCTGGCAATGATTCTGAGCAAGCTAAGTGGAACGATCCGATCGATGTCAAACCCGCTATGACTGTTGAAGAACTAGCGAGTTATGAAAGTATAGCAATTGATGAAATTGCTAAAGATAAGTTGTTGAAAAATGTCGCGCGGCGAGTAGAGGCCGAAATTTTATCCTCTCTAAAATCGCGTGGCGTAACAGAGGAAATTCGCTTTAATCCTAAGTTGAAAACCAGCGGTTTACTGGATTTGAAGTAAGGCGCGATCTCAAGTAGGACTTACGGAATTTAACGGTCTAGCAAGGGTTGGGGATTGCTTGCGCCTAGTCAAGCGCTACGCGCAGGCACTCGCCTTCGCAATGACATAAATACGTTCAAGACTGCAAATCAGATAAAATAGAGACATCGCTAGAGGTAAAACAATGTATCACGTTACAGCAGACTACGCCAAAAATAACTTTAACGAAGTAATCGAACGTGCCACTGTGGAACCAGGGGGCGTTGTCATCGTTCAGGAAAATAAAAGTTTCATTTTAATTAGCCAAGAGGAGTTAGAAGCTTGGATGGAAACTTCAGAGTTGCTCCAAGACAAAAACTTACTATCTGATATTGAAGAGTCACGCGAACAATATAAGAAAGGTGAAGCTTTAAAAATGGATCGAGTATTTAGCTAACTTTGCTAGAACTCATTACGGTGATTAGATAGTAATTGAAATAAGTAGCGATCGCACTCTCTAAAAAGTGCGATCGCCTTCTAATTCACGCCCATCTACCTATTGACTAATCAGCAGAGCCACCGGAAAATTTTTAAGAGCCTCACCAATTGCTAACTTACCATCTGTTTTAATCATCTGCTCAGTAATAGCATTTTTCCAAACAGACGGTATTTCCCCTGCAAATTCAAGGCTAGTATCTCCCCATACCTCTTCACCGAGCGGCATTTCTTCTGGCTGAATCAGCGTCGTTAAAAAGCGAGGAGCAACTGTCACAATCGTCCTATCTCCATAGGTTCTAGCAAAAGCCACAACACGATCCTTAAACTTACCAATCGCCTCTAACGGCTGATAGTTTCCTTCCTGAAAAACTTGCTCATATTGTTTTCTTGCCTCCAGAACTTTTGCAATCAAAAATAGCTTAATCCTGGCATCTTCCCGCGTCACAATCAGCTCCTCAATCAGCTTCAAAATATCCGCCTGAGCTTTCTCCTTAATCTCCTGCAAAACCGCCACACGATGTTCAAAATTAACCGGCCGACGATTATCTGGATCTACATGACTGAAATCCCAGAACTCAGTACCCTGATAAAAATCAGGCACACCGGGAGCAGTGGCTTTTAGCAGCGTTTGCGATAAAGAATTAAAAATTCCATATTGAGCAACCCGCTTCCAAAAAGGCATAACCTCCTTGATAAATTGATTTTCTTCGGAAGGCTCCAGAACATTATCAACAAAAGCCATAAAAGCTGCCTCGTAATCATTATCCGGCCTTAACCAGGCAGTATGAACTTTAGCCTCACGGACGGCCTTAATCATAAAGTGTTTCATCCGCTCGATAAAGTCAGTATTTTCAATCCCCTCAAACGGCAAAGTTCCAACCAATGTTTGATAAAAGAAGTATTCATCATTAGGAGCCGGAACCATTCGACCCTTAAGATTTTTTCTGTGAGGACGATTGATCTCGCTCCAAGCTTTCACCTGTTTTTCCCATTCTTCCGGCATTTCAGAAAGCACATTAATTCGCGCTCGCACATCTTCCCCACGTTTAGTATCGTGAGTAGCTGTAGCATTCATTTTATGCGGCCAGACTTCCTGCTGCTTGCGGTTAAACTCGTGAAAATCGGCTAGCGAAATACCAAAATGACTGGGACTACCGCCAACTTCATTCAGAGATAAAAGGCGATTGTAAACATAGAAAAGAGTATCTTCAATTCCCTTTGCCATCAAAGGGCCAGTCAACTGCTGAAGCTTCATTACAAAGTGACGCTGTTGCTCTCTTTGTTCTGCTGTCAAACTTTCCTCTTCTTCAAGTAAGAGTAAATTTTCGATAAAGTCAAGTTCTTTCAGCAATCGCGGTTCTTGTTGCTTAGCTTTGGCGATCGCGTCTTTTACATAAGTACGATCTGATTCTCTCAACCCGTCCTGATTTATATAGGTTCTATAAACTGGGAAAATTGTTAAAACTGCACTAAGTGCTCTTGCTAAACCCAGCCGAGTAAAGTCATTTCCGTGTCGGGATTTACCGGATATTTTTTTCAGAAGTTGAGCTAAATTATCTACATCTCCCGCTAAATTCTTTTCAACAATCAACCCTTTCTTGTCCTTAAAAAGCTGTTCGTAATTAGTATTTACTCGTGCAAATCGGAAGTAGATATCAGTGAACTGTTGCTCGTTCTCACCGCAACAGAAAATGCCGTTAACGTAGTTCAAAAAGTCGTATCCACTCGTTCCCTCAATCGGCCAGTAAGAGGGTAAGTCTTCTTTTTGTTCAAGAATTTTTTCAACCGTAATGTAAATATCTCCAGTTTTCTCTCTGAGTCGTTTTAGATATTCTGTTGGGTCATAGAGTCCGTCAATGTGATCGATTCTCAGTCCGGTAAATTTTCCCTCTTCAACCATCTGGAAGATTAGAGCATGAGTTCTGTGAAAAACCTTGAGTTCTTCAACTTTGACAGAAATTAATTCATTCACAGTAAAAAAGCGTCTGTAGTTAATTTCTTCGGCTCCTACTTTCCAGAAAGATAGGCGATAGAACTGATCCATGAGCAAACTATCCAGCAGATTAAAACTTTCTGGATTCCCCTTTTCCCCATTAAACGATTCAATGTTTTTATCAATAAACTCCTTCACTGATGGATTTTGAGTATAAAGTTCCCACAGAAGACCCTTGACAAAAGCTATCTGGTCGTATCGTTCTTTGCCTTTGGTTTCGGAAGGCGCACTTTTGATCAGGTAAAGGATACCGAGTAACTTGATAAAATCAGGATGCCGTCTTCCTAATTCCTTGGCAAGGCGACCCAAATTATGAGTAATAAATTTGGTATAAGATGCGAGACAGATGGGCAGTTTTAGGCTATAATAATTAACACTTAAACCACCTTCGTCATAGTTGAGCTGAATCTCGCCATTTTCCAGACAATCTCCATAAAAATTGCCTAGCATAGGGGCAAGTATTCGCCCTTTAAGGTTTTCATCAGGGTGGTTCCATTCAATATCAAAGTAGTCAAAATAGTCGGAATCATGACCGTTTTCTAGTACGTCCATGAGCAACAGATTTTGAGTGTCATAGGCCATGTGGTTAGGAACAATATCCTGTACCCATCCCATGCCGCGTTCCTGAAGTTTACTCACCAGTTCTTCAAAGTTTTCTGATGTTCCTAGTTCAGGATTGAAGTGATTTGAATCAACAACATCATAGCCGTGAGTGCTGCCCTTTCTCGCTTTAAAAATGGGTGAAACGTAAAGGTCAGTAATTCCTAAGTCTGCAAGATAACTAACGATTTCATTACCAGCTTCAAAGTTAAACCCTCCATGAAATTGAATCCGGTAGGTGGTGATGGGAATTTGCATAGTTTTACCTTAATTTTAAGAGCGCTAAAGCGTAACTACGTACCTTTGCTTCAATTATTCACTTGGCATTTGTATGAGGGGCGCTCGCTACAGCAACCTTGTAACTTAATAGTTACAAATTATTGAGGCGATCGCTACCCTACTCCTATAACTTTTATAGCTCATAAAGTACAAAAGTATGCGGCTTTATGGTCAATTCCTGACCAGGTGAGATCTTTTCAGGCAATTGAGAACCAGAACCCATCCATTTTTCCTCAGAAGAGTCTAGAATCTTCTTCCAGTTGCCTTGGGGAAGTGCAGCCTTAAACGTCACATTTCTCTCTTTGAAGTTTAAAATGCAAAATATCTGACTGTCATCACTCCAGCGACGTAGAAATAAGATTTTTTCATCTTCGTTACTAGACACATCTAGATTTTTCTTGTCCAGTTTTTTCATGGCCGGAATTGTGCGGCGTACTTGAATTAATTTTTGATGCCATTCCCGTAAAACTTTGTGTTTGCCTTCTTGCTGTTTTTCCCAGTTAAGCTTGCAGTTATTAAAAGTGTCATAACTTTGGGGATCTTGGAATTCTCCTCTACCTTCAAAGACTTTAAATTCTTCTTGCTTGTCTTTCCGTATGGCTTCAATTAAGTCCACATCAGAGTGAGAAACAAAGTACAAAAATGGTGCTTCTTCCCCGTATTCTTCCCCCATAAAAAAGAACGGGATATAAGGAGAAACTAAGACAGTACCAGCGGCAAGTTTCAAACCGT
Source organism: Kamptonema formosum PCC 6407 (assembly GCF_000332155.1). Lineage (GTDB taxonomy): Bacteria > Cyanobacteriota > Cyanobacteriia > Cyanobacteriales > Microcoleaceae > Kamptonema > Kamptonema formosum. The sequence continues at coordinate 2,431,192 of NZ_KB235903.1, forward strand.
CAAAAGAGACTATCTTGGATAATCTATCTCCCAAGATTCTATTGCCAATTTGGTCGTGAGTTTGCGAAAATACAACAAATTTATGACCTGGTTCTTCTAGAGCAGAGTTTCCGTGTTTTCTTTTTCTATGAGGGGCGTATTGTCCAGAGTAAACAAAGCTTTCTCTAAAGGCTTTTTCTAGATGTTCGCACTTCCCAAAATCTTGGTAATATCTGTCATTTTCTCCCGTAAGTAAGGTGTGTAAGGAGTGGTGGAAATCGTCGCACCATTGGGCATCTAATCCAAAGCCGCATACCTCCTTGGGACGTAAAGCTCGAACATCATTTAAGTCACTCTCTGCTATTAGATAAAACTTCCGTCCTAATTCTTGAGAAAGGTCAGCAGTTAGGTCTGTCAGCTCTTGCAAGAATGGTCTAGCGCCTACTTCAAAAATTGCTTGAATGGCATCTAAACGCAGAGCATCAATGTGATATTCTTGGAACCAATAAATAGCATTTTCGTGAAAATAGTTGCGAACTCCATCGCTATATCGATCGTCAAAGTTGAGAGCGTCTCCCCAAATAGGATGATATTTATTGGTAAAGTAGGGGCCAAATTGAGAGAGGTAATTGCCTTCGGGGCCGAGGTGATTGTAGACAACATCAAGAATTACTGAGATGCCATGTTCGTGACAGGCATTCACAAATTTTTTGAACCCTTCCGGCCCACCATAGGAGTTTTGTACTGCGTAGGGATAGACACCATCATAACCCCAGTTACGTTCGCCTGGAAATTGGGAAACTGGCATAATTTCAATGGCGTTAATTCCTAACTCGCTTAGAGCTCCCAGTCGGGGAATTATGGCCTCAAATGTACCTTCACTGGTAAAAGTACCGACGTGCAATTCATAGATAACCATTTCCGCTAACGGCACCCCTTTCCACTCTGCATCTGTCCACGTAAATCTAGTTGGGTCAATAACTTCAGATGGCCCATGTACGCCTTGTGGTTGATATCGGGATGCGGGATCTGGTTTGTCGGTGGTTCCTTCAAGTTGGTAATAGTAAAGCGTTCCCGGTTCGATGTCTGTAGCTGTTACTTCCCAGTAGCCTTCATCGGATTCTTTTTGCATGGGAATGAGGCGTTTCTCTGGGGAAACAATTTGTAGCGCGACCTCTTGGAGAGTGGGAGCCCAAACTGTAAATTTACATTTACCTACACCGTGATATTCAGCACCAACTTTCACGTTTATTTTCCCTATTTCAAAGTTAATTTTACTTTTTGATGATGGCGGCGATAATGGGGATAAAGCAAATAGTTGCGAAGATTTGAACTTTGCTGCGATCGCCCGTTAAGTCAAGGTGAGTTTGACTTGAAAACGCCTATTTTGAAAGTAACTAGAGTTAAAGTTATAAACAACTAACTTTAGACAGAGTAACTAAATGCTATAATTGTAACTGAAAAAACAGCAAAAAATCGCAAAATCTGCATTGTAGCTTGCACCGATTTGGTGGGCATAATTAAACGTAATCTGAGCCTACTTTTTTATGGTTATTGCCTTTGGACGGGAAATCTGCGGGAATCTCGACTCGGTTGAGTCTCGCGAGTGGTTGGTAACAAACGGTATCGGCGGTTATGCTTCAGGAGCGATCGCGAATCTGCTCACTCGCCGCTATCATGGTATGCTGGTAGCAGCTCTCAAACCGCCGCTAGGCCGCACTTTGATGCTGGCAAAGTTAGACGAAACCGCTTTATACAATAATTATACCTATCCGCTTTATACAAATCGTTGGGCTGACGGCACTGTGGAACCGCACGGCTACAAGTACATCGAACGCTTTCACCTCGAAGGCACTACACCTGTCTGGAGCTTTGCTTGTGCTGACGCACTTCTAGAAAAGCGGATTTGGATGCAGCAAGGTGCTAACACAACCTATATCCGCTACTATCTGCGCCGCGCCACAAAACCCTTAACCCTCGCTATTAAAGCCTTAGTCAATTATCGCGACTATCACCACCTTACCAACGCCGACGACTGGCGGATGAGCATCGATCCGATTGAAAAAGGAGTCTGCGTGACTGCTTTTCCCAGAGCCATACCCCTTTATCTGCTCGTAGATGCCCAGCCAAACGCTAAATTTCACCTCTCTCTACCCGCTTATGATTGGCATTACGGATTTGACTTAGCAGTGGAAAAATATCGCGGCATGGATCATTGTGAGAATCATTTGCACGCAACGACTTTTCACATTACGATTGAACCCGGAGATTTTCTCACTTTAGTAGCTAGCACTGAGAAAAATCCCGATCTAAATGGCGAAGCAGCCTTACACTTGCGCCGCACTTACGAGCAAGAATTACTGCAAACCTGGTCAAAAGTGAGCAATAATCCTGAGTGGGTGAACCATTTAGTGCTAGCTGCCGACCAGTTTATCGTCAACCGCCCTCTAGCTAACGAACCAGATGGGAAAAGCATCATTGCCGGATATCCTTGGTTTAGTGATTGGGGTCGCGATACGATGATTAGCCTCCCCGGCCTCACAATCTGTACTGGGCGTTACGACGTAGCGCGGTCGATCCTTCGCACTTTTGCTCGCTATGTAGATCGAGGAATGTTGCCAAATCGCTTTCCTGATGGGGCGGACGCTCCTGAATATAATACTGTAGACGCGACGCTGTGGTATTTTGAGGCAATCCGTACCTATTGTGAGGCCACTGGGGACGACCAACTTCTAGGGGAACTCTGGCCTGTTTTGGCAGAAATCATTGATTGGCATCGGCAGGGAACTCGCTACAATATACATCTCGACCCCGATGATGGTTTAATTTACGCTGGTGAAACGGGCGTACAGCTCACTTGGATGGATGCCAAGGTTGAGGATTGGGTGGTGACTCCCCGGATTGGGAAGCCGATTGAGATTAGCGCTCTTTGGTACAATGCGCTACAGGCAATGGTAAATTTTGCTCAAAGGCTGGGCAAGTCTCACATAGAGTATGAGAGATTGGCTGAGGCGACGGCAAAGGGTTTTACCCGTTTCTGGAATGATGGGGTGGGTTATTGTTACGATGTTTTGGACGGGCCCGGCGGCCACGATGCCTCACTTAGGTCTAATCAGTTATTCGCGGTGTCGTTGCAGATTTCTCCAGCTTCTTCTGCATCTCCCCAACCTGCTAACCCTTTCTTGGCGCTGGCGGGGAGTAAAAAGCTGGCTGGTTATCCCTCCTTACTTACGCCAATTCAGCAACGCTGTGTAGTGGATGTTTGCGCTCAGCATCTTCTCACTTCTCACGGTGTGCGGAGTCTTGCCCCGGAAGATCCGCAATATCAAGGTATTTATGGAGGCGATCGCTTCCAGCGTGACGGTGCTTATCATCAGGGTACTGTGTGGGGCTGGTCGATCGGCTCCTTTGCTTTAGCTCACTTACAGGTATACAAAGATCCGGCGCGAGTTAGGGAATTTCTGGAACCTATGGCTAATCATCTATTGGCGCACGGGGTGGGGAGTTTAAGTGAGATTTTTGATGGGGATGCCCCCATGCAGCCGAGGGGTTGTATTGCCCAGGCGTGGACGGTGGCTGAGGTGCTTCGGGTTTGGGCGATCGCACAATGTTAAAAGGAATGTTAAAAGGGGGTTAAGAGGGCGGTTAAGAGGGCGGTTAGAAACCGCGTCTACACAAACAAAACCCGCCTGCGCGGGTTAAATTTATACAGTCTCGTGTTGCTCGGTCAAGCCACCTGTTAAAATTAGTAAATCTTTTCCTCCCTAAAATCGGCGATCGCCAACATCTTCATCAACCCATCAAAAATATTATGAAATCGAGTAGTGCAGCACAAATTTTCTGGTCGATATTGAGCAGTTTTATTTTTGTGTGTCTCATTCCAATTTTAGCTATTTTCTATTGGTTTGGTCTGAAAGTAGGTCTCGTTATCACTTTTTTATTCTCGCTTTGTTTTTTATGGCTATTGTCCTATATTAAATCTAAGTTGCTGATGGGAATGCCCGATGAATTTAAGTATCAATCAGCGATAGTGACAGATAACCCCTTGCTAAATATTACTTGGTTGCAACAGCAAACTAGCGCCTTAGAATCTCTGGGATTTGTGCAGTTAATAGATTATAAAACAGGGGAAAATCCTGGTTTAGGGAGGTGTTTTGCTCATCCTCAACACTATTGCTATGCGGAAGTTACTCAGAGTTTTCAAAAAACAGGAGAATTATTGATAAGGCAAATTGCGATCTCCAGTAACTTAGATGAAGGTTGGCAGTTAGGTACTGTTAACCGCCAAGCTAATGTTATAGATAGCATTCCTTATGGTTTTTGGCGCAATCCAAAATCTGTACGGATTTGCTATCCCGATCTCAGCTTAGAGGAAGTATTTGAGAAGCATTTGGAATTTCGCCAGCGGATGGTGGCGGATTTAGGTATTACAGTATTGACAGATGTTTCGTGGGAGAATTACGTTAAGATAGAGCAGGAAGCAACCACTTATCGCAAGCGATCGCTAAAGAGAAAAAATTTATTATTGGCAATGATAGAAGTCACGCTGTTTGAACTAAATCCTAAGTCAGAATGGTTGGGTGATTATGCTAAATTTGCCCGACAAAGATGAAGTTTAGCAATTACCCAATTAGCCTAAAATTATCTTGAGTAATCAGATTAGCTTGCACCCCGCTGAGGGTAGCTAAGACTTGACCAGTTGTAGCGATCGCAATTAAACTTCCACCAACATCTTGACTAACACTTAATTGCTCAAAAGTCAAGCCACCCCTTAAAATCAAGAAATCCTCACCAACCGTAAAATCTGCGATCGCATCACTTCCCCCTAAACCCAAAACAAAGCGATCGCTACCACTCCCACCCACGAGTATATTATCCCCCAAATCCCCGCACAGCCAATCCTCACCACTTCCCCCCCTCAAAGAATCGTTATCTTTGCCACCGTAGAGAGTATCATTGCCTTCATCACCGTCTAGGCGATCGTCACCCTCACCGCCAAAAATCAAATCATTACCGCTACCACCGCAGATACAATCTTCTTCACCGTTAGCAGCGAGTGCGATCGCGCTACCAATATCACCAAAAATCGTATCGTTCCCATCGCCACCACAGATAGTATCATCACCGCGATCGCCCCACAACAAATCATCGCGATCGCCACCCAAAATCACATCATCATCCTTGCCGCCTTGTATAGTATCATTATCCTCGCCTCCCAAAAGCGTATCTTCCCCTTCTTGTCCACTCAAAAAGTCGTTTCCAGTACCACCAAATAGGAGATCGCGGCCATTCAAATCAGGATCGAAGGGGTTGAAAGTGCCTCCAAATAAGCTATCTGCACCCTCATCGCCAATTATAGTATCATTACCGCGATCGCCCCAGATTAAATCATCATCCTTACCCGCGATCGCCACATCATTATCCTTGCCCGCAAAGATAGTATCATTGCCAGCATTGCCATTAATATAATCATTACCCTCATTGCCTAGAAGTAAGTCGCGATCGCTTTCCGAACCAATAGGAAATTCGCTAGCAAATCCCCCATAAATATTATCATTTCCAAGCTGGCCAAACAAAATATCATTATTGCCAAAACCATTAATAGCATCATTAGCATTACTACCGATGAGAATGTCATCGTTATCCGTCCCGTTGAGAGTGCTATCTGTCGAATTAAGGTCAGGAATAGAACTCAGGCTTGGTAAGCTAATCTGTTTGCAAATACAATCGGTTTCATCAAAATGGGAAGGAATTAATGTCAGAGTTGGCGTTAGCGTAACTGATGGAATTGGAGTTGCTGATGGCGTTGGAGTTGCTGATGGAATTGGCGTATTTGATGGAATCGGAGTTGCTGATGGAATTGGTGTTGGTGTTGGGGTAACTGATGGTGTCTGTGTAAATGATGGCGTTGGAGTTACTGATGGCGTTGGAGTTAGTGATGGAATTGGTGTTGGTGTTGGGGTAACTGATGGTGTCTGTGTAAATGATGGCGTTGGAGTTACTGATGGCGTTGGAGTTACTGATAGAATTGGTGTTGGAATTGGGGTAAATGATGGTGTCTGTGTAACTGATGGCGTTGGAGTTGTTGATGGAATCGGAGTTACTGATGGCGTTGGAGTTGCTGATGGCGTTGGAGTTAGTGATGGAATTGGTATTGGTGTTGGGGTAACTGATGGTGTCTGTGTAACTGATGGCGCTGGAGTTACTGATGGAATTGGTGTTGGAATTGGCGTATTTGATGGAATTGGTGTTGGTGTTGGGGTAACTGATGGTGTTGGTATTGGCGTGGGAACAGGTGTCGGCGTTGGAGTAGTGTCTACAATAGTCAAAACAGCCTGAGAATTAGCTCCCAAAGTTGCCCCATTTGTGGGAGAATTTAAACTTAAATTAACTGTCTCATTCCCTTCTACTAAAGTATCATTAGTAATAGGAATAGTGAAAATTTTATTAATTTCGCCAATCCCAAAACTTAAAGAACCATTAATAGTAGTATAGTCACTCCCTGCATTGGCACTACCATCAGAAGTGGTATAACTAACATTAGCAGCAACATTAGCACTACCTGTACGATTTACCGTAATTGTCGCAGTTAAACCGTTTTCATTAACACTGTAAGTGGGATTGCTGAAAGTAAATATACCAGGGTCAGCAACGTCATCATCATTAATGGTTAAAGTTGCCGTATTTTGCGTTCCCAAAGTTGCCCCATTGGTGGGAGAAGTGAGGCTTAAATTTACAGTTTCATCTCCTTCTACTAAAGTATCATTAGTAATAGGAATAGTGAAATTTTTATTGATTTCGCCACTGCCAAAACTTAAAGTACCATTAACAGCAGTATAATCAATCGCTGCATTGGCACTACCATCAGAAGTCGTATAACTAACATTAACCGCTACATTACCGCTACCAGTACGTTCAACAGTAATAGTAGCAGTTGCACCATTTTCATTAACACTGTAAGTAGGACTGCTGAAACTGAATATACCAGGATCGTTGACAGTAATTGTCGCAGTCTCAATGGCGTTGCTAAAGGCAAATACTCCACCAACACTGCTAGCCACTGAAATGTCTACCGTCCCTCCATTAGTACCAGTAGTTCCGTCCCAAGCTCGATAATTAATATTAGCTATTCCGCTATAGTTAAGGCTAGGAAGAAAGCGAATTAAGGCATTTCCAGCTAATAACACAGAAGCCGTTGTCGTCGGCGCTAGTGAAGTCCAATTAGAGCCATTATCAGTTGAATATTCCCAACTACCATTACTATTATCCACCGATGTCACGACCATCCCTTGAGTATCTACTGTATCGGGATCGGTGACAGCACCTCCGCCAATCAAACTAGAAACCACTGTACCAAGGTTGCTGGCAGGTGCTATGTTTTTGTTAATTGATGTTAGCGTAGGCGAAAGGCTATTATCTAATACAGGCGCATTGTTGCCAGTGAAAGCTGCGAATGCAGTGGGAATTCCGAAACCAGCGCCAAAATTGTTGTCGGATACAAGTATTAGCGATCGCTTCCCATTTGCCTGCGGCGGGCCAAAAGTCATCCCTTCAAAATTAGTACCTAGTGGAAAAGAAGATAAATCAAGAACCAAAGTTTTTTTAACTGCTGTAACCCCACTACCAGGAAGAGGATCGAAGCCAGAAGAAATATCGGTTGCGCCTTCAAAAGACAACTGATATAGCTTCCCTACTCCCGTTGTTACATTACGATCTATAGCGAGAAAGGTATTATTATCCAGTGCCAATAATTCAGAAATACCGTTTCCAGAATCAGTTTCATAGAGGAATTCTCGATCGGGTGTACCTGTAGATAAATTGTATCGCAAAATCCGCGAATTACTAGCAGTACCGTCTTGTTTTAAAGCTTGTTCAGTTGCCGTAAATAGAAACTGTTGATCGGGGGTAATAGTCAGACTTTCAAAAGCTCTATTGCTAGTAATACCAGTAGCACCTGCTGATGCTATAAATTTACTAGGAATAGTTAGTGCCTGGTTTTGCTGTCCTGTTGAGATGTTAAAAGTATTGATAAAAGGCTGAGAAGTTGGGTTAGCGCCGCTGAAAATTCCTTCGGAAGAAATGTATACATCCGTCGCATTAGAAGCTAAAGCAATACCCTCTGTATCAGAAGTATCGCTGCCAAAAGGAGGCGGATTGCCTATAGTTCTTACACCTGTAAAAGCAACCCCTCCCGGTAACAATGCCCCCGAACTTACATCAATTGTGAGGGTATAAAATCGAGGATCGTCGGGACTACCTACAATATTACGACCGTCAGAAATACTATAGTAAGTATTATTGGTAGAATTGTAAGTAATGCCCGACAAGCCGCCTAATGTTGTACCTGCATAATTTGTATTTGAAGCAAATGTTTCTGAGCCAATAAAATTCAAGGGTGCCATAGGATTTCTTAAATTATCAATCCAAACAGTGTTAATTCCGCCGTTGGGCAAACCCAGAGATCCCGAACTATTAATAGTATAATTAGCGGTTACATTGACAGCAGTAATACTGTTTGTAAATTCGACATTGGCACCATTATTTGGTGCGGTAATTTGTACCTTAGCTGCACTTCCGAATGCTCCGGGAGTATTATCCCACGTAATCGAGTCAACGGACGTAGTGCTAGTGCTGCTAGTATCTACCCAAACAACATCAGTTGCAGCAAAATCCCCATGAGCTATGCCGGCGGGCACCACTTTATTGAGGAATCCGCCGCCAATTTGCAATTGAATATTCCAATCAGCATTAGTTCCACCTGGGACAGGGTTGTAGCTAGTATCCTCTGTCCCAATTGCAGTTGTACCACCGATGGCGACTATTGTTCCTGCCTTAAAAATAGGAGCAATGGTCGCCATATTAATAAATTGGTAAGCTGAATACTTAGCATCTGTGGTAGCAGTTGAATCGCCCACAAAAAAACTATTCATCTCAGCCGATGTTAAGTCTTTAGTCAGGACAAGCTCAACATATTCAGTGTTGGCAAACTGTCCATCTCGGCGAAATTCATTGATGATTATATCTGGCATCAAAACATAGTTGTAAGTCTGCATCACCTCCCGACTGAATACCAAAGGAGTTTCAATCTCACCTGTAGCAAACTCTAAATCCCAGTCCCCACCTAATGCTTTATTTCCAGTCAAGTTAATTGAAGCTGCAACATCCACCCCTACCAACTGACTAACTTGTTGTACAAAAGCCTTTCCCTTCTTCCCTGCGGCCACTTCGCACCCGTACAAAAGGATCTCAGCCCGATCTGCTAAAGCTGCTGACCACTGTTGCAAATCCTGAGTATAGGCTTCTAAGTTATCAAGATTCAGCCAAATTGAACCTAGCTGCAAACTTCCAGAACAACCGTGAGAAACTATATGAATACTTTTTATACTTTTGCGACTTGCTAAAATGTCACTAATTTGCTCTACGCCGCCCCGCGATGAATCTACTACTATTACTTCTGTGCCGATTTCAACGCCGTTGACGAGAGTTTGAAAGTCAGGAATCGCTGCATCAATAAACGCGATCGCTTTGAAAGCTGGAGTGGTAGATATTAGCATGGCACACCTGATAGAAGCCGATCATCTTTAAACGATTATGCACTCAATAATTCTAGCCTTAATTTCTTAATGCTTACCCATAATTGTTTGTAACGCCCCCTCTAGGCAGTATTGTTACCTCCCAGAGGGGGCATTACGTGAGAAGTTCATAATTCCTGAGAATTTTATCCGGATTTTTCAGCAAACGCAGGATATATAAAATGACCTTCCTGATGCCCGATCGGAGGTATGCCGCCAAAAGCTCACATAGAACCTCACCTCACAATTTGCGAACTCAAAAATCGCTATCGACAGACCCAAGATGCCACTGAATCCCGTCGGTGGCATCTGCTGCTGTTGGTTGCTAGGGATTGGACTATTAAGCACTCCGCCGCAGTCGTAGGTATCAACTACGATTACGCCAAAGAAATAGTCCAACGCTACAACCGCGAAGGGCCAAGTTCTGTCAGAAACCGCAGCGGAGAACGCCAGCCGCCGCCTGCAAAATCCCTGTTGACACCCGCCCAAAAAGAGGAACTGCGGCAAGCACTGCAAGGCCCTGCACCCGATGGTAAGGCATGGTCAGGCCCCAAAGTCGCTCGCTGGATTGCAGAAAAGACTGGCAGCGATCATGTCTGGCCCCAGCGTGGCTGGGACTATCTCAAGCGGTTAGGCGGAACCGCACAGGCAAAAGAAATAGATACATAACTAACCCACTCTTTTCTGTTCTCAATTTATTTCCGGATCTGTTTATAAAACATGGAGAGATGGTACGAGGGTTGCTGATGAAGGAAATAATAGCTCGATCGAGCTTAATTCTTTCTAGAAGCTATCATTTTGACCTTCACAACTATCTATTCACCCTAAAATACTGAACTTGACACCAAAAAATGAAACTGCAAGTCTTGATAAAAGTGCTGATGGTAACTGCGCTCGCCTTCAGCCTTACCACAGCCGCAAGCCAGCCCAGTTCTGCAAGTAGAACTCAGGATCTGAATAGCTGTAACACTAATAACGGTAGGAATAATTGCAACAACAATCATCGAGATGTCTGCAATGAACATCGTCCAGATGATTGTAATAACAATCATCGAGAGGCTTGCAATGACAACCGCCCTAATAATTGCTCGGAACCCAAAGTAGAATCTTGCAACAATCAGCATCCTAATACTTGTCAGCAAGAGCCAAAGGCGGAGGAAGTAAAACCTCCTCAAGCTACTCACCGTTTTTTCTGTGGGGATAACAACGGTGTTCCTACAACCTTTGTGGAAACACAAAAAGGTACTACTCCTGTAATTCGTTGGGTTTCCAATTACTTTTCCGATCATGGCTATGAACCTCTAACCCGGTGTCGCCAAGTATCTGCTAAATTTCAGCAGTTCTTTAATAATGGTTCGTTGAATTACATTACAACTGGTACTGTTAACCGTCAACCTGTAATCTGTGTTTCTAATACTAAAGGTGGCGCTTGTACGGGGGTATTATTCACACTCAAACAGGGTGAAGATGCTAACCGGGTAATGCAAAACCTTTTTGATATTCGTTCGGGTGCTGCTGGCCCGCTAGAAGAAAGTGGCTCTCGCCTCTATTTCGATATGAATAATTACCTGAAAAGTATCGGAGGCGTTGCCCACTTTCCCAATTCTGGAGTTTCTAATTCTCAGCGGAGGAGTGGGGCTTGGTAGTATTCAGTTAAGACTTCAGCAGTCAGAATTCAGAATTTAGAAATGGTTCTAGATTCTGAATTCTGTCTTTGTAAATGGCTGATGCTTTGATTCTTATTTGGCGCTATACAGTGGAGGTATCAATTTTGAGTGGGGATGATTTGAGAGAATATTTAAAGCAGAGAAGTAGGGGATTTAGTCAAGCCAAACTGACGAATTTTAATTCTGCTATTTTGTTTTCATTGCCAGTTTTAATTGCTATTTTCTTTTTTCAATCTCAGGCTGTATCTAAAACTGATTCCGAGCTTAAATTTGCTAGTTCTAGCATAGATAGTTTAGCAGGCTGTAAAAAAGTACAGCAGTTTTCAAGTGAATTAAATCTACCCCTACTTAGGCTTCCTCTCGAGCGCAAGAAAGCATCCGATCGGGTTGGTAGTGTTTTGCCTCCAACTGATTTAAAATCTGCTTTAACTTGTGGTTTTGATCGAGGATTTCATCTAGATCGAGTTGCCAAATCGATCACTGTCAAGGTGAGGTCAGGAAATAGTTGGGGTTCAGGAATTTTGCTACAAAGGCAAGGTCAAGTTTATACAGTAGTTACCAACCGTCATGTCTTGAATTTAGGCGACTCTCCCTATATTATCGAAACTCCTGATGGTTATACTTATGAGGCTAATTTGCCTTTGATAAATATGCCTTTCGGCGGTAATGATTTGGCTGTTTTGCAGTTCCGCAGTCTTGATAAATTTTATGCGATTGCCTCCCTGAAAAGTTCAAGAACACTATCAGAAGGAGAACGAGTTTTTGCAGCAGGCTTTCCCTTTGATGGGCGGGGATTTATACTAACAAAAGGGTGGGTTTCGCTATTACCCGATCGAGCTTTAGAACAAGGCTATAAAATTGGTTACACTAATGATATTCAAAAAGGCATGAGTGGCGGGCCTCTGCTTAACATTCAGGGTGAAGTTGTAGGGATTAATGGAATGCACGCTTATCCTCTCTGGGGCGATCCTTATGTGTATAAAGATGGTTCTTTACCTAGTGCAGATGTCCGCGATCGGATGATTGCTTTAGCTTTCGCAATTCCGATTGATACTTTTGCCCAATTAGCTCCGCAGTTCGCCTCTCTTCCTGATAGTTTACCTACTCGTCATTGGAGTGGCAATCATGGGGGTTTATCTTCGTTTATGGATTTGTTGAGTTTAAAGGTATCTAAGCCAATTGTACATCATAAACCTGTAAGCCTGGATTCAGTTTTTATGGAATAATAACGCTTAAAAAATAAGTAGGAATAGGAGTTGAGAAACCTAAATATCAGCCTCTTTCCTATAAAGTTAGGCGAATAAGCTTCTTTTAGGAGAGAGATTTAGAGAGAGTAAAACTATATTTAAGGTAAAAAAATGAATCTTTATCATGGGATTTCCGCAGCATTAACAGGTGCCGCTATTGTGCTAGTTCAACCTCAGCCAGTAGCCGCCTTAACTGCTAATCAAGTTAACAGAATTGCCTCAGAGTTTACAGTATTAATTGATGGAATAAATCCTGGTTCTGGAGTAATTGTTGCTAGAAATGGCAATGCTTATTATGTCCTGACGGCTAAGCACGTTGTAGCCACAGAAGATGAATATGCGATCGCGACTCCTGACGGTAAACGATATCCTTTAAACTACCGTGCTGTCAGAAAATTACCAGGTTTAGATTTAGCTTTGTTGGAGTTTACAAGCAACCAAAACTATAAAGTTGCAACTCTGGCTAATTACGATTATGATGCGAGATTTAAGTATGTTTTCGTTTCTGGATGGCAAGAGTCGAAACTACCGATCGCCAATAGAAGGCGTTTGTTTAATGCTGGATTATTGATTAGCAACGATTACAAGTTGGCTTTTATTAAAGACGCTGTTTCTGAGGGTTACGAGCTTTTCTATACTAATATAACTGAGGTAGGAATGAGCGGTTCTCCTGTGTTAGATACTCAGGGGCGAGTGATTGGTATTCATGGACAGTCTGAAGGTGAGAAAATATATGATGCTAAGTCGAGAGAGATTTATCGCGTTAAGCTTGGGTTCAGTTCTGGCGTACCTGTAGCAAAATTTTTGAGAGCTATTCAGCAGTCAGGAATTAAGTTAAGTTTGAAAGTAGAAAGTTCCCCACCTTTGGAGTTAACTCAACAAGAATCTCGCTCGATTGAAGCTTTTTTACAAGCTCCTACTGCTGCGGGTAGTTCTAATGCTGTTGATTGGGCAAATCGCGGTAATGAATTATATCGTTTAGAGCGATTGGAAGAGGCACTTTTAGCTTTCGATAAGGCAATTAAAATTAATTCTGATTTTTATCCAGCTTGGTACGGGCGCGGCAATGTGTTAGCTTCAATGGAACGGTATCAAGAAGCGATCGCGTCTTATGACCGCGCGACTAAAATTAAGCCTGATTTCCATTTGGCTTGGCGCGATCGCGGTGCTTTGCTAGCTTTTTTGAAGCAAGATCGAGAAGCTTTGGCATCTTTCGATCGCGCGCTTCAATTTAAACCTGATGACTATGTTGCTTGGTATATTCGCGGTGATTTGCTAGCGGGAAATTTGCAGCGTTACGAGGATGCGATCGCGTCTTATGACCAAGCCATCAGAATTAAACCAGATTTCGCACCCGCCTGGACTGGGCGAGGCGAGGCGCTTTACGATTTGAGACGGTATCAAGATGCGATCGCATCTTTAGATAAGGCAATTCAAATCGATCCCAAGCAAGGGGAAGCCTGGACTCTCAAAGGAACGCTATTGTTGGAGTTGGAACGGTATTCTGAAGCAGTGCTAGCTTACGATCTTAGCATTGCGATCGCACCTGACAACTATCAATTATGGATGCTGAGAGCGGCCGCGCTTGTGGGTCTCAAACGCGAGTCTGAAGCGCGAAAATCTGCACAACAAGCTCTGAAGCTTAAGCCTAACGATCCTGACATTTTAAACTTTATTGATGCCATAGGCCCAAGGGGTTTAATTTCAGACTCAGCTAATCCTGGTTTGAATCGGCCGCGCTATGAAAGACCAAATCCTTCTAAACCAACACCTGGTTTGCTCTGGTAAATGGGAGGTGTTTGATTTTCGATGCCAGAATTTTGCATAATGGAAGTGGATATTTTTCACTCTGCTAGTACCAATTTTTGTAAGCAACCCCGGTCTGAAGACACGGGGCTTCAGCAAATAAACTGAAGCCGTGCTTACCCGCCTAAGTCTTAATTGACTACGTTATTGGGGTCATAACACCGAAGAATGCGACGCTAGTTTTCCGCTCTGTTGTTTGCAGTTAAATAGTCTTAAGGTCACTGAGACAGTGCTGCCAGCGTAAAAAGCCCTGATAACATTGGCAAAGCGAACTTTACGAGAAATCGAAGGGACACAACAATGTCTATCCAACCAAATTACGTTTTTGTTTTAGATGCCAACCGCAAACCACTAACACCATGCAAACCATCTTTGGCACGCAAGCTGTTAAAAGCTGGCAAATGTAAAGTTTTTCGACTTTATCCTTTCACGATGATTTTGAAAAAAGAGGTGATTCAAGACCCGCAGCCTGTCACTTTAAAGATTGACCCTGGTTCAAAAGTTACTGGGTTTGCTCTAATTTTAGATTCTAATCTGATCTGGGTAGCCGAATTAACTCATCGCGGCCAAGTAATTAAGGCTTTGCTAGAGTCTCGTCGCTCTCTACGGCGCGGCCGCAGAAGTCGGCACACAAGGTATCGTCAGGCGAGGTTTTTAAACCGAACCAGACCTAAAGGTTGGTTAGCTCCTAGCCTTCAACACCGCGTAGAAACGACTTTAACTTGGGTAAACAAGTTGTCAAGACTTGCACCAATTAAAACAATTTTTCAAGAATTAGTCAGATTCGATTTACAAAAAATGGAAACCCCAGAGATATCAGGAATTAAGTATCAACAAGGGGAGTTACAAGGTTACGAAGTCCGTGAGTATCTTCTTGAAAAATGGGAGAGGAGATGTGCTTACTGTGGCGAGGAAAATATACCGCTACAAGTTGAACACATTCAACCTAAATCATCAGGTGGAACCAATAGGATATCTAATCTGTGCTTGGCCTGTGAATCTTGTAATACCAAGAAAGGGACTAAAGACATCAAGGTATTTTTGGCGAAAAAGCCCGATGTTTTGAAGAAAATCTTGTCACAAGCTAAGCGCCCGTTGAAGGATGCCGCTGCTGTCAACTCAACCCGATGGGCTTTATTTAATCGCCTAAAAGAAACAGGTAAGATCATTGTCACGGGTTCTGGCGGAATGACCAAATTCAACCGCCTACGGTTGGAATTACCAAAAACCCACTTCTTTGACGCCGCTTGTGTAGGCGATACACCTAATATTTCCGTATTAGCAAATCAGCCTCTAAATATCAAAGCCACTGGGCATGGCTCAAGGCAGATGTGTCGCACAGACAAGTTCGGATTTCCGTCTCGGTATGTCCCTAGATTAAAATTTGTTAAAGGTTTTCAAACAGGTGACATTGTAAAAGCTGTTGTTACTTCTGGTAAAAAGATTGGCACTTATACGGGTAGGGTCGCTGTTCGCTCATCTGGTAGTTTTAATGTGTCAGCAGTTCAGGGATTAATTCAAGGAATCAACCACAAATATTGTTTTTCTATTCATCAAAAGGATGGATATAACTATGGATTTTGAGACTATTGACGGGACACTAAAGTATCCCGCGTCCTTTTTCCTCCCAGGGCTAAAGCCACTGGGTTTCCAAGCTCCCGTGAGGTTTTTATGATAGCAAATTTCATTAAACCCATTTTACATCGTCTGCTCAGCCCGATCGTAATTTTAATCCTGGCTTGTATGTGGGTACTACTGAGCGCTACTCCTGCTTTTGCATTGCCGAAAACAAATATTAATTACACTAACATTAACTTGTCAAATCGCGATTTTTCTAAAGCTGATTTAGCCGGAGGAACTTTTGTTGCTGCTGAGATGCGAAATACAAATTTTGAAGGTGCTGATTTGACTAACGCAATTTTAACTAAGGGAGTTTTGCTCAATGCCAATTTGTCAAATGCAAATCTCTCCGGTGCTTTAGCAGATAGGGTGACATTTGATGGTGCAAATTTAACTAATGCTAATTTTACAGAGGCTATTTTGACTCGGACTAGGTTTTACGATACAGCAATTTCTGGTGCTGATTTTACTGATGCAATTATTGACTCATATCAAGTTAATTTACTGTGCGAGAAAGCAGAGGGCGTAAATTCAGTTACGGGGGTTTCTACGCGCGAAAGTTTAGGATGTCGGTAAAGGTTATAGGACTTAACGCTCATGGCTCTAAAAACCCGGTTTTTGAGAAAAGCTGTAGGTTCGGGCGAAGTATAGCAACCGCCACAATGGTTAGGAATTTTTGATTGCCCAAACCATTTCTACTCCTCCTGCCTCCTCCTATATTTTCCTCAAAAAACGCTGTTTCTTTGGTTGGGTGCGTAAGTCCTGCGCTATAGGATGTCACCATTTAAACAGTATTATTTGTGGCTGCGATCGCCACCCATATCCCCTCTTTTTTTATCTCTCTATTCATCGCTCTCTTTATCTATTTGTGGTTGCCGTTTCTTACGGAAAATTCCAGTCATATTAATGCCACTGACCAGCATCAATATAGCTCCCAAACCAACCAAAAGTACATAAATGGGCATTAGAAATTCTCCCAGGTATTCTCCTTGGTGAATCTTCATGAAAATCTCTCCTACCTCATCGGACATTTGAAACCAACTGCTGCCAATTCGGTAGATTAAACCTGTCACTGCACTGACTGCTAAAGGTAAGAAAATAATTGGTGCAGCTATACGGTGAACTTTACGAAAATCAAGTTTAGCATCTGGTCGTTCACGACGATTTGCACCAAAAAGTTTGGTCATTGTTAGACCAGTAACAATTAGTCCAATCGTTCCCAAAGCTAGTAAAAGTACATAAACTGCTCTGAGTTTATATCCGAGATAGCTTCCTTGGTGAATATCCATAAAAAGATGAATATCCATGAAATTTTGGGTTCCATCCTCTTCCATACCTAACCAACTTTCTGCTAGCCGATAGGCAACTCCCGTTAAGGCTGTTAATAGTAAAGGGATGAATATAATCGGTGAAATTTGGCGATGCAGTTTACGAAAGTTAACGTTGACCATCTATGAATATCCTTTTTGTCAGTTTTTTGTTGTTTATAAATCAGACTAGCACTATTGTGTCAGCGTCAGGATATTTTATCAAGACTTACGCACGATCGCAGTAGGGCGTTACGGATAGTTTTGCGTAAGTCCTATTTATGCTGAAATCCTTTACTTAAATTTACTTGGACTGACAGAGGAGCGTCAGTTCTATCTATTTACATTTTATTACTTATATTCCTGCACACAAGATAGTTACGTCAAGTCTCCTTAGTTACCTAAAGTAAAAAAATTGCATTTCCTACAAAATCAATTAATATTTTAACACAATCAAGACTTACGCACCCCACCAAAGAAACCAGTTTTTTTACAAAAATACTTCGTTCTGCCTTCTACATAATAGCCTTTTGCCTCCTGCCTCCTGCTACCAATTACCAATTACCAATTACCAATTACCAATTACCAATTACCATTTTTTACATTTTTTGTAGGGATCGCCAATCCCCGATCGCCTTCTGTGGCCATAACCAGTTTTTGCTCAAAGAAGTAGGTTGAAAACTCTCCGCATCACTCGCTATCACCTGTTCCCGGAGTCTACTTGCTTCGTGCAACAAATCAGTCCGCTGCTGAGGCGACAATCCTCGATCGCGTGCCTGCTGCATCCTTACTAATCCTAATCCAGCATAAGCAGTTAGCGCTTCCTCACTTCTTGTCGAAGGTATCGCCGGGCCAGAAGCAACTGATTGCGGCCCTGTCCTGACAGTTGCTTCCACTAAATCCAGCACTTCCAACCAAACTTGATAAGCTTGATTTAAATTGCCTTCCACATATAAAGCAAAACCCAAAGCATTGCGATACTCCACCGACTCTGGCCGCGATTTCAGAGCACTTTCCCAGTAACGCCTAGCATCATCAACACTATATTTATTATTATTTTGGTCAGATTGAATCGATTGCCAAGCTAAGCGACCCCAGAGAAACTTAATTTCCGGGTTGTCCGGCGCTGTTTCCGAAGCCGCCGTGAGAGCAACTTCAGCGTGTTTTAGCGCTTGTCGCCGTTTAGGATCTAAGAGTTCTTCTACAGCTTGTTGTCCTTCAGAAAGCTTACCTTGATTAAACTTTTGGATTGCGATCGCTTGCACCTGAGAACTACTAGCTACTTTGAGATTAACAACCTCCGCGTTTGGGCCCACAGAGTCCGTAATTGGTGGTAATGCGATCGGCAACATTTCCCCAGGTTTGGGCCCTCGGTTTTGCCAAAACCACAAACCCAACACCATTGATGCCACAATACCCGTTGGAAATAAGCAATAAGCCCATGCTAAAGATTTTTTCTTGTGTTTTCCCGCTTTCACAGGGGATGGTTTTAAACGCGCCGATTTGCTAGGTAATTGCTCTGCCTGCGGATTGGGCTTTTGGCGAGAATTGGTATTAGCAGGTTGTGGGATTTGAGATGGAGAATTTCGCTTAAACGACGAAGGAACAGAAGAAGGACTTTGAGATTGAGCAATACTGTTACTATGCTCCTGTTTCTGTCTCCTCTGACTTAAAGCCTCCTCTCTTTGGGATTCATTATTAGCTAGCTGATGCCTGAAATTAGCAATTAAAGCTGAATTTTCAGCCTCATTGCCCCAATCATCTTCGTCATCAGCGAAATCCCCAAAGTCTGTCACCAAAGGACTTTCTATTTCCTCATCAGGCGCAAGTCCGTCGTATCCAGCCAGATTTTCCTCTGATTGCTGACCGTGACGGAGAGCAGGATAAGATGGCGGATAGCTCAAATTGCCTGTTAAAGTCGCATCTACTCCCTTCGCTTGAGCCCAAATCCCAGTTTGCGCCCCAGTCAGATAGCCGTCAAAATCTGAATGCAGATACAGAATCGGTAAGGCCCAGTACAACTGATGAGAACCGTAAGCAGAAATTAAACCCGCCCTTGCTCGGCTCAAACTCAGATCCACCGGATAACCTTGATTCAGGTTGCGGTAAAATAAGCGCGTCAGAGTTAAAGCTACTTCATCGGGAATGCGTTCGGCCATCGCTAACACCGCAGGAATGCCGCGCTTCACCAGCGCTTCTGCTAAATTGCGTTCTCCAGTGTCATCCCCATCAAAGCGATCGCCATAGGCACTTCGACAGGAATTGAACACGGCCATTTGAATGCCATTGTTAGCTAATAAACCTGCTAAATCATCGCCACTTAAGGTTTCAGTTAAACCTGTCCTGTCGCTGACCAAGTAAAGTTCGCCGCCTCTAGCTGCGAGATTGCTGTGACCGGCATAGTGTAGAACTTGATATTGTCCTTGTTCTAAGGCTTGAGTAAGCTGTTCGCGATCGGGTTGTTCTAGGATTGTTAATTGAATTTGCGGGGCATAAACATTATTTTCAAGAGTAGCCCGGTTTTGGAGTTCCTGTTGGAGGTGGAGGGCTTCTCTTTTGAGCTGTAAGCTGTCTTGGTCGTTGGGGGCCGCGATCGCCATTAATATTTTTAGAGGCTGCTGAGGCGCAAGTATTCGCCTCTGCTTGAGCAAACTGACACCCGGTTGATAGCGGGAAAAAATCACATCCGTACCAGTAGCCAAAGGGCGATCGGCAGCGTGCAAAACCTCCCAAGGCAAACGCGGCAAACGTCGGCCTTTGAGTCCCAAACGCAACTGCAACACCTCTCGGCGGTGTTGGGCGATCGCTTGGGCGCAAGTCCAGCTATCCCGGAGATTGCCTTGAAATAGCCCATTATAAAGCTGTTGACCGAGAGCCGTCAGATTCGGTCTAGGACTGGTTTTGAGAGATGGGGTGGCAATTTCTGGTTTTGCCTTCCTTTGTCCCTGTGCGATCGCAACTTTTCCCTCAAGCAAACCTAGCAAGGGGTCATTCATCAGTTGTTCGGCAAGGGTAAGCCACTCTGCTACTGGCCAAGTCACTAATTCTTCTGCCAATAGTACGCCAGGTGCAACCCTTTCCGTCCGCACGAGATATTCATCTTCCCCAACTGGGGTAACAGATAACAAAAATTCTTGGGTCACAGATTTAGTGCCCTCCCGATCGATTCTTTAATTGCCCCTGTGTTTATGGTCTGCATTAGCAATTGCTAAGCCTCTCTATGACTAATTATGACGAAGGAAGAAGGAAGAGAAATCTCCCCTTTACCTCAATAAGGTTGAGATCGGACAGTTGTGGAGGCTAAAGCCTGTGAAAAACAGATACTGCGATCGCTTCGTTCCTCGCAATGACAACCGCTAACTGAACCCTATTGCCTTTACCCTTTTCTCCTTCCCTTGCTATTTGACGCAGAAACCGGGTTTTTGGCCCCGCGTCTGCAAGTCGTAGCTAAATCAATAAAAGTTTCTTGATATAGTGGTGGGAGATAAGCGATCGTACCTATAAGTTGGTAATTTCTTAGACTTTCTGAGCTTTTCTAAGTGTTAAGTTCGCGATCGGGAAATTAGCACTCAGCAGTCACAACTCAAGACTAGAAACTTTTTTGCCTTTCTCTCACCGTTGCTGACATTTTGCACCCTTGCCAAACTTTGTCTCAAACTTTAGTCCTTAACTTCTAGGGTAAAGTCTCGTAAAGGAGATTTCCCACCGGATTTTTAGTCCTGTTTAAAGGAATTCAGGCATTAGGCCTGTATTTCAGGGTAATTCTGAAAATTTTTTAACTATTAATTGTTAACTGTTAACTGTTAACTGTTAACTGTTTGATATACTGCTTCAGTACAGGTGGCAAAGTATAAAGATTGTCTTGTTTTTCGATGAAGCAACGCCGCGATAGAGATTGCAGTGCATTTAGTAAATCAGATAATGATATTTGTCCTTGTTCTAGTAATTTTGCTAGGTTGACAGGATGGCTTTCCTTAGCTAATAAGTATAAAACTTGTTTTTCCAATTCGGATAAGCGATCGCACTGTTCCTGTAAAATATCTTTCAAATCTTCGGGTAACAATATAGCATCATCTGGTAATAACTCAGTCATGTATCCTCCCAACTCTTGAATTAGAGTCGCCACGCTTTTTAACCATAAAGGATTGCCTTCATAGCGCTGAATGAGTTCTGAGTAACTATCTATTTCTCCTAATCCATAATCTCTCAATATCTCCCGTCCGGCAGCGATATCTAAACCAGTGAGTTGTAGGGTACGAATAGAAGTAGTTTGGCTTTTAACTTGAGGGATTTCTCTGGGTTGTTCCCAACCTATTAGCAAAAAGCAGCTTTGATGGGATAATTTTTCTATTTGTTTTAAAAAGGAGCGATATTCTTCATGCTCTGGTTTATATTTTCCTGCTAATTCACCGCTACTGAAAAGATGGTGAACGTCATCTAAGACTATTAAAGTGCGGTACTTTTGTAAATACTTAATTAGGGGTAAGCGTTTCGGGTTAGTTGCAGGAGAATCTAGCTTTTCTGACTCGGAGAAAAGCTGGATTAGTTCGTGTTGAAATTCGTCGAGGGTGTGGGATGCGTCTATGGTGCGCCAAATTATGTAATCAAATTCATCTTTTATTTGTTGTACGAGTTGTACTGCTAGGGATGTTTTGCCGATGCCGCTGATACCAGTGAGGGCGATGAGGCGGCTGTGTTGTTGTACAATCCAGTTGGTGAGGGTTTGGAGTTCAGGAGTGCGATTGTAGAAAGTGCCTAATTCTGGCATCTCACTTAAATCTTGATGTGGAGTTTCAGGTTGTTTTGTATTAGATGTTTCTTGATTTGGTGGGTGTGAGTTTGGTGGTTCTGGTGGGTGTCTGGGTTGTTCACAGAAGTTAATGTTACCAACTCGGACATGATCTTGTACAACATTTGAAAATAGGGAGATTTGTAACCTCTCCATCGCTGAGCGAAAATTCTTTTTATTGATATCTTCTCCTAACTCTTCTGAGAGTAATTGCCATAGTTGTGAAGCTGCATTCCTAACACGACTTTCAGAACAGTCAAAGTCTTTGGCTACGTGCTTGTATGTATCGTGTTGTAGAGTTGCTTTCAGTACCGCCTCTTGTAAATCGTCAAGGTGTTGACCCGTTTTCTCAAAGACTATGCGATCGGCGAGGTTTAACATTTCCTTAAGATTCATCGGCTTAAGAGGCTGGGATGATTTTGTGTATTATGGCACAGTTTTAGACATTTTAGTATATTTTTAGATATTTTGGTATGTAACTAGATTTAAAGAGACTTAAGTTAGCGGAAATTTGGGTGGCAAAATAGGATGTTTTGGGACTAGACAAAGCTTTAATTTATACTGATTATGGTAGGAATATCAAAGGAAAAGTGTGGGGATAAAACGGTTGTTCTTTTATACATTACAATGGCGTGTTAGATCGCAAGTGCGGTCTAATTATTAGTTCTACTAGGAATTTTAATTGAACGAATAAGCCTATATTTATGATGAGATATTTTTCCTTATGAGCCTCGAAAATATATGGACTTGGGCAGATATAGTTCAACTTGCCGCAGGCTTTGTCTTGTTTATGATGGGTATCTGGATAGGCAAGAAACAGGAGAAGTCAGTTAATCTAACAAAAAATCTTACGGAAGAGATTAAATCTCTTCAAACTGGACTATCAGAATTGGAAATGTATGAAAAAATTGGCGTAATTGGATGGGGATTAAACCGAACTTCTCATGGAGAAAAGGATGCAGCGCCAGCACTACTTTATGATTGTTTGGCCGTATTGCCAATATTAGAGTTTTCTGGTGAACGTCTTGCCAATAATTATATTGATCTCCTGCGTAAATCTTTAGACTTATTAACCGAGTATTCACTTGGTAATAAACCAATGTCTGTTATTTTGATTGACTACTCATTAATAGAAATCAAAAACCTTGAGCGTAAGGGACGTAAAGAGCTGGCGGAGGAAATGATGAATGCTTTAGCAAGATACTTAGACAGTTTGAAATCTAAAAACAAACAAAGAATGACAGAAATTAGCGCTCATTTCTTATCGGAAGAGTCGGTGAAGCAGCTTTTGAGTTTAGAAGGAGGTGACACCTTGAAAATCATGAAATTGTTAAATAGTGTTGACAGAAAATGTTAAGTTATTATGGTTTCGACTGAAATTCCTTTTTTTATCTTTGAATCATTTTTTAATGGATCGATCAGAGTTCAACTTGATTGGAAGAGATTAAGAAATGAGCAAGTTAATGTTAGCTTGATGGTCTGCAATGAACTAGAAAATCCTTCAGATTGGTATTTACCATGGTATTTCAATGATATAGATGAGGAAGTAAGTTACTTAGTGGCCAATGCAAGTCCACTGACATTAGCTGATATTCCCAAGGCTATAAATCGTCTCAATAGTAAGCGTAGAGACCAAATTCAAGAGCTATTAAGTGGATTTATAAATACAACTAAACAACCAGTTCAAATTGTGATTGCAACATACGCATTGCCAGATGGCAAACACTTGATAATAGATGGCAACCATCGTTCCTCTGCTCTTATTATTGCTGGAGTTAAAGCTAGATTAATGGTTTTTGAGGTGTTGGGAAATCTTGACAAAGAATTACTTCCAGATTTATGTCACTGGAAAGACTAGAGTAGATGTTCTTGAACGTAGGATATAAACCAGGTTTCTCAGATAACTAAAACATCGCAGCCGAGATTTTATTCAGAAACCCGATTTCTCACCCCCACGCGCCTCGCCAAAACAAAGCGCGTAGGCGCAGCCAGGCGTAGGCATCGCCACTCTCCTGTAGTTTGGGTTGAGAGACGAAACCCAAAATTCACCTCCGAAACTCGTAGGGTAAGCAATATTCACTTTGTTTACCAATAAGGTATCATAAAGGAGTTCCTTAAACTCAGTGTAGCGAGCGAGAGTTAGACTATGCAAACAATTCTTTTAAGTCGCGAAGAAGTTGGAGAACGTGCAAAGAAATTGTACGAAAGCACCATCCGTCAACAAGTAGAGATCGACAAAAACATTGGCAAAATGGTCATCATCGACTTTGAATCAGGAGACTACGAAGTAGATGAAACTGGGTTAAAAGCAGCCCGCAAACTCAGCGCAAAACATCCAAATGCCAGTCTATTTGGTATCCGCATTGGATACAATGTAGCTGTATCATTCGGTGGAGTCATGGAGCGTGTCTATAAGTGATTTCCGGCATTGTAACTGATGGACACGCAACCGTCACATTGATATTTCTACTCTTCAACGGCTCAACTCTACCGATTGAATTTGTCGTCGATACCGGATTTACCGGACATCTTTGCTTGCCTTCAGAAACGGTTTCATTATTGAGGCTACCTTTTATATACGATTACTGGGAACTGCTTTGCTAAACGATCAAGAACTTGTGATTCAGTTCACCGAAGGCGGGTTGGTGACGATCGATGAGTTATATGCGTAGGCGTTGCCAGCGGCTGGCATCGCACCTTTCTTAAGAAACCGGGTTTCTCAGATAACTAAAACATCGCCGCCGAGATTTTATTCAGAAACCCGGTTTCTCACCCCCACGCGATCGCTTTTGAGCGCTGCCATCAATTGCGATCAACTATTGTTATACGTTATACTATTTATGGGAGTTTCAGCTTGCCAACACAGCAACAGCTAGTAACAGCAGCATTCCTCTGTCAATTGCTTTCTAATTTATACCAGCCCATCCAAGTTTTCCGTTACGATCGGAGGTTTAAAACAATCTATATGCAGGCGGGAATTAATGATGATATTGCTCTTGTAATTGATGAAGATGGGAGTTGGGAGTTTGTTCTATGATTCCAAATCTGTCAATAATGACAAATGCTGAGTTAAAACGATATATTTCTGAACATCGGAATGATAGTCAAGCCTTTGAAGCAGCAATGGAAGTCTTGATGAGTCGTCGGAATCCCGCCAATCGTCATCCCTATCCGTTTGAACTAGCAAATCCTGAGATTGAGGTTGAAGCTATTTTCAAAAGAAAGCTGAATCATGTTGAGTAAGGGATTAACTTTAGGAGTCAAAGGATCGACGATAAACTGCTTAATACAAATATTTGTATCCAGTACGCATCGTAGCGGAACAGTCATCTGTTGCGATCCTCTCGAATCAAAACAGTGCTATCTGTTAATCCAAAATCCCTTGGATTAACTCTAGGACGACTGCGAATCCTTTGTAGGATTGCTGACGTTAGTTGGCTTTCTTGCGCCCGATCTATCATCACTTTGTCGGACTCAAACGATCGCATTAATAGATGAATCACTGCCTCATTGAGAGTAAAATTTTTTTCAGAGGCAAGACATTGAATACGACTGTATAATTCATCGGGTAGATTTTGAATCTGAAGTGTAGCCATTGCCATTGATCGTAGTTAGGTTATTTATTATATCACAGTTTAACTCAAGCGTCAATGTTCAGAAACCGGGTTTCTCACTCCCATGCGATCGCACCTTTCTTACCCAAGAAACCGGGTTTCTTAGATAACTAAAGCATCTCATCCGAGATTTTGGAAAAGAAACCCGGTTTCTCACCCCCAGGCGCGATCGCGCAACCAGCCGCAGACATCGCCCCAAAAAAGCGCCTATTCTCTAATCCATCTTTAGGCTGATGACTTGTTGCTAATAATTAGTTACATATCGCTGATTTTTATAACCAGTTTAAATCTCTATAAACTGATGAGGTTGCGACTTGATTTCAGGACGATTTTTGATTGGTCGTAGGAGATGTTATATTTACGCTCCAAGGTGGGTATACTTTTATTTGATCGGCATAAACAGACTTATAAAGGGTGCAGTTAATAATCCTTAACTGAGTTTAAGCTCAATCTTTAAGGATGGTTAAAGTAAGTTAAATATAGCACAAGTTAAGGTACTCGATCGCCATATTGCTCTCAAGCTTGATGGTGTGTATTTTTTGGCGATCGCACATCACCAAGATAATTAAATCGTTAAGTATTTAGGAATGTCTATTCCTCAATACTTAATTAATAACAGTAAATATTGTTTTTCCTTTTGCAAGCGCAGACAGGAAAAAGTTTAGTTTACTACAGGATTTAGATGAATTAATTCTCATCTGAATCCTGCAAAATTATGGCGAAAATTGAAGGTGTAAACGCCCGAAGCTTTGCTGTGTCTGCTTAAAGCTATTGGTAAATATTAGCTGGAATGGGTAGTTTTCAAATCTTTAACTAAAATTACTTGCCCTTCAAAAAAAATCAGGCTTTAATAGAGATACCCTGCGGTTTTGACCTAAATTCGATTGCGTTCAACAATCTACTCTGTTTTCTGGAAAGACAACGATGGCAGACGAAATCTTAGAAGCCAATATTGTAGGAATACCTATTCCTGAAGAAGGTATAACTGCAATTCCAACGATTAATTCAATCAATGCAACCATTATTTCCAATCAGATCGGTTCTCCTGAAGAGGGGAATATCAAAGATGACGATGATGATGATGACGATGACGATGATGACATCATCAATGGTACTAATGACAACGACCTGATCGTAGGCGGTACCGGGGGCAAGACGTTATATGGCAACAAAGGTGAGGACACCTTGCAAGGGGGAACAGGCGGTAATGTCCTCTACGGTGGCAAAGATAATGACACCTGCATCGGCGGCGAGGGTAACGATGTTGCCAGTGGTGACGATGGCGATGACGTAGCGATGGGTAACGGCGGTGACGATCGCGTTACTGGCGATCTAGGCGATGACACCGCTTTTGGTGGCAAAGGCAAGGATCGCTGTGAAGGTGGCGATGGTACTGACTGGGTACATGGCAACCAAGATGATGACGACGTTAGCGGCGGTGATGGTAGCGATTCCCTCTACGGTGGCAAAGGTAACGACATCTGTGATGGCGACGATGGCAACGATACCATTAGTGGCGATCGCGGCAACGATACCTGTAGCGGTGGCGCAGGCAATGACAGCATCTCTGGCGGTGGGGGTAACGACAGCATCGTTGGCGAACAAGGTAGCGATACCTGTATCGGCGGTGATGGCAACGATGTAGCTGACGGCGGCGATGACAACGACAGCATTGTTGGTGGCGGCGGCGATGACACTCTCATGGGTGGCGATGGCAACGATGCCTGTAGCGGCAATGAGGGTGACGACAGCATTAGCGGCGACGCAGGAGATGATTCTCTTCTGGGTGGCGACGGCAACGATGTTTGTGAAGGTGGCGCTGGCGATGATAGCCTCGTCGGTGATAGCGGCAAAGATACCCTTGTCGGCGGTACAGGCAACGACGCTTGTGATGGCGGGACTGGTAGCGATAGTATTGTCGGCGGCGACGGCAACGATACTTGTTTGGGAGATGATGGCGATGATACTATCTTGGGTGGAGGTGGAGACGACTCCCTTAATGGTGGTGCAGGTAACGATGCGATCGCAGCCGGTCAAGGCAATAACAGCTTAGAAGGTGGCGCTGGCGATGACAGTCTAGAAGGTGGCGACGGCGACAACAGCCTTTCTGGAGGAGAAGGTAACGATACCTTAACTGGCGGTACAGGCAACCATACCTGTGTTGGCGGCGCGGGTAACGATGTCTTTATCATCAAAAACGTTACCAGCGGCGGCAAATCAACGATCGCAGACTATACAGATAACAGCGATAAATTCCTACTCGCAGGGGATTTCAGCTTCAGCAGCTTATCCATCGTCCAAGTTGGTGTTAATACCGAGATTCGTGGTAGCAGTAACTTTGTACTGGCAGTACTTTTGAACGTCAGCGCCACGGTACTCGAAGCCAGCGACTTCTTCCAGAGTGGAAATAGTACCACATCACCTGTGGGGACAACGAACACGCCTCCCGTATTGGAAGCCAACAAAGAATTAGCGATCGCAGCCGGTGGCTTCCAAACCATCACATTTGAATCTCTGCGATTCTTTGATTCTGAGGATGGCGTTAGCGGTATCACTTACAAAATTACGCAACTACCAACTGCTGCCCAAGGCCAGCTATTCTATAACGGCCAAGCGATTACCTCCACCGACTTCACCTTTACCCAACTCGATATCAACCTCCGCCTGCTGACATTCCAAGCTGCGGCTGGATTTACTGGTGATGCCAGCTTCAGCTTTGACGTGAGTGATGGCAAAACCACCATCAGCGGCCAACGGTTAAAGATTTCAGTCGTAAATACGATCTTTAATTTTGTCGGCAATACAACTCCGCAAGTAATTACCGGTTCCCCGCTAGGCGATGATATCCAAGCTGGCGATGGCGGCGATGACATTAAAGGCGGCTTGGGTAAAGACAAAATCAAAGGCGGTACAGGTGACGACAAAATCGAAGGCGGTGACGATGATGACGACATCGAAGGCAGCGAAGGTAAAAATACCCTAACTGGAGGTGCCGGTCGCGATCGCTTCATCTATCGCAAAGCCCGTCAAGGCGTAAATGCGATCGCAGATGCAGATTTGATTACCGATTTCAATGCCAGCGAAGATTTTCTCGAATTTTCTGCCGCTGCTTTCGGCAATATCAGCATCTCCAGTTTCACTAAACTGACGATTACTTCTAGCTTCTCAGGCATCATCGGCAGTTCTAACTTTCTAGACTTCAGCGACGATACCAGCGTCACCGACATTGCCTCCTTGCAAGCCCGATTTGCGGCCCTTGGCGGCAATAGCGGCCCCGTCTTCTGCCAATTTACCGATGCTACTACAGGCCGCAGCGTCTTAGTGTTCTCAATTGGCACTCGCTTTGAGATTGTTGCCCAATTCTCAGCCCGCATTACTCTCAGCATCAGCAACTTTGTCTTTAGCGGGCCATCAGTTACGGTTCCTCTGGGCACTGCTGGCGCTGATATTGTCAACCTGGGTACATTTCCCGCCCCCGTTAAATACGACGGTTTGGGAGGAAATGACAGCATCATCGGTAGCGACTTTGACGACGAAATTGACGGCGGCGACGGCGATGATTACATCAATGGCGGCAAAGGCAAGGATAAAATCAAAGGCGGTTTGGGTAACGACCAAATCCTGGGTAGCGAGGCCGATGATTCCCTTTATGGCGATGACGGCGACGATACCATCATCGGTGGTATTGGCCGAGACTGGCTGACAGGTGGCACTGGTGCCGATGTTTTCTCTTACATTACTACCAAAGAAGGCGGCGATAAGATTGTTGGCTTTACTTCTGGAACCGATAAATTCCAGTTCGTTTCTGCGGCCTTCGGCAATCTTAATAGCTCAAACTTTGACTTAGTAAATATTACCAGCCAGACTACTGATATTACAGGGAAAGAGCTGTTAATTTTCTCCGGTACTTACGCTAGTTTAGCCTCATTACAGACTCAATTTGCAGCATTGCCAGGGGCAGGTACTTCTCCTGTTTTCTCCTTCTTCCAAAATGCTGCGGGTGAAGGCGTGTTAGTCTTCGATGTCGATGGTACTGGTTCCGCTTCTGCCGTAGAAATTGCTAACTTGGGTACTGGCGTTACCGGTTTGGGTACGGCAGATTTCTTATTCAACGGTACGGTTCCAACTCCGACTGTGGTTTCTACCACCAGCATTGTCAATCTCACCGCAGCAGGTAATACCTATCCTACTGGGAACCTTGATTTCAGCAATAATGTCGGCGGTTACGGCTTTACTGGCCCCCTGTTATTCATTGGCGATGCCAATGCTAACAATGTTACAGGTACGGCCTTTGCTGATTTTATGACTGGCGCAGGTGGTGCAGATTTCTTCACTGGTGGGTTAGGTGGAGATATTCTGACTGGCGGTGAAGGTGCGGATATCTTCGGTTACAAACTTCCCACTGAAGGCGGAGATACAATTACCGACTTTATCGCTGGGGTTGACAAATTCCAGTTTGTAGGTGCAGCTTTCGGCAATTTGACGACAGCTAACTTTGATGCTGTCAGCGGTGTTTCCCCTGATATCGCTGATAAAGAATTAGTCATCTTTACTGGCGGTACTTACGCCAAATTCGAGGACGCGCAAGCGAAGGCAATCGGGGTTTCCACAAGTCCTGGTTTCTTTGCTTTCACTAATGCTGCCAATGAGACACTGTTAGTATTTGACTCCAATGGTACGACTACTGGTGGTTTCACCACTGTTGCCACTCTCAAGAATGGCCCTGTGAATTTGGGGAGTGCGGATTTTGTCTTCAGTGGTACGATCGCACCTACTACTGCTACTACTACGACTCTGAGCAGTATTGCCGATCTCACAGCCGCAGGCAATACCTACCCAACTGCAATTAACGACTTTAGCACCGGCGTTGGTGGTTACGGCTTTAGCGGGCCCGTACTATTTACTGGCAACGCTAGCAATAACAGCGTACTTGGTACTGCTTTCAATGACACTATCTTCGGTGGTGAAGGCGATGACAGTATGTCTGGAGGTAACGGTTCTGATTCCCTCTCTGGCGGTATTGGCAATGATACCCTAATTGGCGGTTTCGGGACGGACGCGCTAGATGGTGGTGTCGGCAATGATGTCTTTGTTTTCAATGGCACTGATGCTGCTGGCAGTGATTTTATTACCAATTACGGCACTGCTGACGATCTAATTCGCCTTGATAGCGTTGGTTTTAGTGGCTTTGGGACAGGGCCTCTTGGTTCTGGTTTCTACGTCTACAACAGCACAGGTTCAACTGTAGCTCAGATTGAGACTACTCTCACAAGTCCGGCGATCGTTGCGATCTATGATGGCACGGTTTCTAAACTTTACTATGACTCTAACGGTTCTACTGTTGGTGGTAATAGTTTGTTCGCTACTGTGGACGCAAACTTCGGCGTTTCTGGTAACTCGCAACTCTTCCTGTTTTAGAGGAAGTTAGCGATCGAGTGGCGATCGCGAAGTAGTTGCTATAAAGTAGGGTGAGCGTTTCTTACCCTACTTTATTTTTTGGTATGGCAGAAGGGAATAGTTTTAGCAATTAAGAACGTATATTTCTTCTAATGTAGCGATCGCAATCCATTGCTACTCTGTTATTGTCCGTTCAAACAGGTTGAGGTGTGAAGATGAAGATATCAGAAAAAACAATATCGGCTCTCGGAGCTATTATAACGGGTGATGGAGGGCTTTCACCCTATCGTTCTGGCCCACAACTCGTTTCGTTTTTTAATGAATTTGGTTTAAAGGATATATACGGTAGTGGTTTTCCTTCTCGTTGGTCTTACGCCGAAGAGAAGTTGCGTGATTTCAATGATACGCCAACCATGAAAGATATAGTAATTGCCACCTTTGATCCTCGTCATTTTCTTGGAACGAAATACAGTATTAATGCTGCGGTCGAACACCTCAACCAATTTATTGAATTTGATAACTATCAATTACTACCTGCGGGTAAGAAATGGGAACTTTACAAGCTAGGTGGTTCTCAAATTGATTTATCACATCCCTACAATAATTCGGTTGAACTCACACACATCTTTATTTACGAGCAAATTAAAAAATGTGACAGGAAACTTGCTGAAGGCGACTTTGATGGAGCAATAACTAATGCACGATCTCTCGTTGAGGCAGTTTTATCTGCAATTGAAAAAGAGTTTGATAGTAATCCACCAAAATACGATGGGAACCTTCCGAAGCTTTATAAGAGGGTTCAAAAACATTTGAATCTTTCTCCAGATCAGGAAAGTCTTGCAGAATATTTACGGCAAATCCTCTCAGGGCTATCAAGCATAATTCATGGCTTGGCTACTTTGCGAAATGAGATGAGTGATGCTCATGTCATTTTGTATAAACCATTAGAGCATCATGCAAGGTTAGCAGTTAATTCGGCTAAAACACTTTGTGATTTTCTATTTGAAACGAAAGAGTATCAAATCCAGAAGAAGAAAAACAGTGCCACTTAACATTTTAGCAGCAGACGATCTAAAGCCATTGGTGCGGTTGTTAAGGTTATCTGCCGCATTATAATGCCTACCATACAAAAGCCGGGTTATCTAACTAATTCATTCTGTATGCTTTCGGTGTCATACCTGTAAATTGCCGAAACTGTTTGCTCAAATGACTGTGACTATTGAACCCACATAAAAAAGCAATTTCCATAATCGATCGATCTGTTTGTTTCAACAATTGCTTTGCCCGTTCTACTCGTTGCTGAAGCAGATATTGATAAGGAGCTATCCCGATTGATTGCTTAAACTGATGGCTGAAATGAAATTGACTCATCCCCAATAATTCGGCTAAATCTGCCAGCTTAATATCTTGATTCAAATGTTCATTGATGTATTCCAAAATTTGCAAAACTTGACGTTCAGGTAAGCCACCCTCATAAATTGAAAGCTGAGATTTGACCGCAGAATATTGTCTCAGCAGATGTATTGCTAATACATTTGCCAGTGATTCAATATAAAGTCTTCCGCCTAAATTTTCTTGTTTTAGTTCAGCAAAAAGTAGCATTCCCATTGCCTCAATTTGAGGGTCGCGCGTGCGAAATTCTGGGAGTAATTCAAGTCGATCGGGATTCATCGCTAGAGATTCTCTAGCAACGCTTTGAATAAAACGAGACGCAATCCGAATCTCCAAGTAGCGATCGTCACCATCCCAACGTGCAAAAAATGGTGTCTTGGCAGGTGTTATGGAAATATCGCCTTTCCCACATAGTCCCGCATGGGTTCTTCCTCCCTTGATTTGCAGCAAGCGAACAGGACGAGGTGCAAGAGACAGACAAATTGTGTGTTCATCGCTGTAATGAGTGCTTCCCTCTCCTGGCGGATGCTGAAATTCCTCGACTATAATATTTTCCCAACCCTGCTTTTGACTAGACAAGATAGGAAAGCAGGTTGTTTGAGTTTCATCACCCCTTGGCATCTCCATGACACAAAACTAAATCGCGATTATCTGATTGTATTCACTTAAGGATAACACTCACCGATCGCCCAGAAAATTGACCGCACGATTGTGATAGTAGCGCAAGAATTAGATAGCTAAATATGGGTGAGTTTCTCCTAAACTGGAATAGTGTTCTACTAGGAAAAATTATGGCACGCTTGTTACACATTGATTCTAGTCCGCGCGGTGAGCGATCGCACTCTCGCAGGCTTACACGAGAATTTGTTGAAGCTTGGAAACAAACTCATCCTAACGATCTTGTCACCTATCGAGATATCGGTCGCAATCCCGTTCCCCATGTGGATGAAATGTGGATTGCAGGGGCCTATACACCCCCAGAGGAGCGCACCCCTCAACTTCAGGAAGGGATTCGGATTAGCGATGAACTTATAGATGAATTCTTAGCTGCCGATTTCTATGTCATGGGCATTCCCATGTACAATTTTAGCGTTCCCAGTACCTTCAAGGCATATATTGACCAGATTGTACGTCCCGGACGAACCTTTGCTTTTGCGCCAGAAAAGTCTACAAATCCTTACAAACCTCTCGTACTGGGTAAGAAAATGTTGATCGTTACGGCGCGAGGTGCTTCTGGCTTTCAACCTGGCCAGCGCAATGAGAAGATGAATCATCAAGACCCGTATTTAAGAACTGTTTTTGGATTTATTGGCATCACCGATATCAGCTTTATCCATTTTGAAAATGACGAGTCTGATGGCAAAAATTTCGCTGAATTGATCGCATCTGCTCGTACTCAAGTGGCTCAATTAGTGGGAAGTTACAGCAGATTGCAGGCAAGTGAAGTACGGTAAAATAAGTAGGGGGAATTGCCAAAAAGATTTAAAATTGTCAGAAAAAAATGATGTTCGGCAATTCCCACCAAGACATTACCTATCAATGCAAAATCTGTTGTAAAATGATACAACAACATCAGATAGCTCAAGAATATTGCTAGCCTGTTTACGTTACAGTAATAGTATTGATTTTTTGGTTGTTTGTAAGTTGTTAAAAGTTAAGTACTTTGAAAGTTAATTAAGTCTATGAATGCACCCATACCTACTATCGATATGACCTTCCCTCTCTGGGGTTTAGCAATTTTCATCGTGTGGACGATTACTGTCGTTGCTCTTCTGCTTACGGTCAGGATTCGCCATTTATCCGCTGGTGGCTCTCCCAAAGAGTTCGGAATACAAAATGATGAAAGCTTGCTTTGGCGACTATTTCGGGTACAGTCCAACTTAGTAGAAAACCTCCCTTTATATATAGGTGTTGTCTTTCTGCTCACGGTTCGCGGCGTATCGGGAACAGTGGTAGATTTGCTGGTTGTTGTGTACATGATATTTCGGATTGTGCATTCCCTGATTCATATAGCTGGACTTAATCCGATTTTTCGGGTCTTAAGCTTAGTTATTCAGTTAGTTTGTTTGGTTACTTTGACTGCTTTGGCAATCTTTTAGTTAAGAAAATCAACCTTAAAAAGGAGAAAATATGACTACTAAAATTTTCGTGAATCTACCCGTCAAAAATCTCAATAAGTCTGTGGATTTCTTTACTAGCCTCGGCTTTCAGTTTAATCCCCTATTTACTGACGAGACGGCGACTTGCATGATTGTGGGCGAGGATATATTCGTGATGTTATTGACTGAAGACAAGTTCAAGACCTTCACGCCGAAAGAAATTTGTGATGCAACAAAAAACACAGAAGTGCTTGTATGTTTGTCTACCGAGAGCCGAGAAAAAGTTGATGAAATGGTTCGCAAGGCAGTCGCCGCTGGCGGAACAACATACACTGAACCGCAAGATCATGGTTTTATGTATGGACATGGATTTCAAGATTTAGATGGTCACATTTGGGAAATTATGTACATGGAGCCAGATACAATAAATTAGAAGTAATAGTTTCGACAAAAATGGTTTAGATCGTTAACAATCTTTACCATCCGTTGTCCTAATAAAGGAGTCATAATGCAGATTACTGCTTCAGCTATTTCACTCAATGTTGATGATGTTACGGCATCGGCTACGTTCGTCAAGCAACACTTTGGCTTTAGCGAAGATATGTCAGCCGACGGTTTCGTTTCCCTCTCCAGAAAGGACGCTGGTTTTAACCTTATTTTCCTTCGGACTGGACTGGAAAGCTTCAAACCTACGCAGATGCGCGGACATCGAGCAGATGGTCTGTTAGTTGTGTTCGTGGTGGATGATATTGATGGTGAATACGTGCGATTACAAGCAGAAGGCGTGGCGATCGCAACACCAATCGAGACAGAACCTTGGGGAGAGAGATTCTTTCAGGTTGCCGATCCAAACGGTGTCATTATTCAACTCGTCCAGTGGATTTCTGAAGTAAACCCGCAGCTATAAGCTGACTTCAGCCATAGGAAGAGACAATGCAATTCAATGAAGTTACTAAGGGCGAGTGAAGGGGTGTTTGACAGTAATTTATAGGAGGTTTTATGGCGATTACTAATCCCTCGCTTTTTGCATTGAAGCTTGTCTCGGCAATAGGCTGCGGGCTGATGGCTGGAGTCTTTTTCGCCTTCTCAACTTTCGTGATGAGTGCCCTTGCCCGACTTCAACCAGCACAGGGTATTAGCGCCATGCAAGCTATCAATATCACGGCGATTAATCCGTTGTTTATGACGGCGCTATTCGGAACGGCTGCGGCTTGCATCTTTCTGGCTATTTCGTCACTGTTAAAATGGCATCAATCCGCTGCTTACTTGCTCGTTGGTAGCCTGCTCTATCTCGTTGGTACAGTAGGCGTGACGATCGCCTTCAATGTACCGCTAAATGATGCGCTGGCGATTGTCACGCCGGACAGCACTGAGGGCGCGAATCTATGGGCTAGATACCTTACCGACTGGACATTCTGGAACCACGTTAGGACAATCGCCGCCCTTGCAGCATCGGCATTGCTGACGATCGCGCTCTGTGTATAGCTAGGGGCTAGGGGGTAGGGAAAGAGAGGGAGATGGGGGAGATGGGGAGGATGGGGAAGATAGGGGAGATGGGGAGGATGGGGGAGATGGGGGAGATGGGGGAGATGGGGAGGATGGGGGAGATGGGGAGGATGGGGGAGATGGGTAATTAGCAATTAGCCATTACCAATTAGCCATTACCAATTACCAATTACCAATTACCAATTACCAATTACCAATTTGTAAATCTAAATCCTGAGTCGTATCTATAGTTATCAAATACCTTTTTTCAATTTCCGTGAAAGGTTCAGCCGCCAACTGCTGTGAGGTCAATAAATCAACAGTTGCATCGGCAATATCCCCCGTGCGATTTTGAAGGCGCGATCGCAACACTTCAATAGGTGCTGTACAGTGAATTATTTTCCCAGAAATGTTATTAGTTTCAGCACAATTAATAGCGTCCATTCTCAAATTATTGCGATCGTATTTCGCATCCAAAATAACTGTATAACCTTCCTTCGCTAGTAATATTCCCAATTCCAACAATCGGCTGTAAGTCTTGCCATTCATCTCACTAGAATATAAATCATCCCCACCACGCTCATACAAAGGAACGCCACCTAAATGTTTTCGTACCGCATCAGAGCGAATGTGAATTGCATTAAAATGGCGTGCTAAATATCGAGCAACTGTACTCTTACCAGAACCAGACAAACCCGACATCAAAATCATTTGTCCTTGGCAAGATTTTGTGTAAT
Organism: Kamptonema formosum PCC 6407; assembly: GCF_000332155.1. Taxonomy (GTDB): domain Bacteria; phylum Cyanobacteriota; class Cyanobacteriia; order Cyanobacteriales; family Microcoleaceae; genus Kamptonema; species Kamptonema formosum. Next base: position 2,467,903 of record NZ_KB235903.1, read on the forward strand.
CATAAGCTAGTTGATAATAGTGTGCCGCTGTTTCTTCAGCCTGATTTTTCTCAATAATTGGCACAGCCGGATCGTCTAGTAAAAAAGCAGTTACGTTTGCTCTTACATAAGCCTGACGGATCAAATAAAATCGCAAAATTTGTATTCCTTCCCAATCTCCAGTTTGTTCAATATATGTATTCAAGAACGCATTTGCTAAGTCTTTACGCCCCCGCGCTTCCAAATCCATGACCGTAAAAGCTACGTCATACATAACATCAACAAAACGGAAAGGCTCGTTGAACTCAATGCAATCAAATAACATGATTTTATCGTGCCACAGAGCTATATTTTTCAAATGTAAATCGCCATGACACTCACGAATTTTGTTACTTTGAATGCGGCTAGCAAATAGTTTTTGCCTCTCGCTAAAAAACACTTCTGTATATTGCCTAGTTTCGTCATACTGTTTTTGAGTTTGCGGCCCACCAATATATTTTTCCGAGAGTCGATAATTGTTATTAATAACCTCCCGAATAGGAGGAATTTCCCCAAATTTGCGAATATAGTCGCTAACTTGGGCGCTAGCGTGAAAGTTCGCCAAATCTCGCCCCAAACTCTCTAAATGTTTTTCATTTAGCCGTCCCTGCTCAAACATATTCACAAACAGGAAATCCTGAGAAAATTGCTGCATTTTTAGCACGTATTCCACTGGTAAGCTAAAAGGTTCTAGGGTGAAAATATTGTCACCTTTATGATATATAGGCAAAACTTCTAGGTACAGTTCTGGCGCTCCCCGCTGGTTCATTCGCAACTCTTCTGTGCAAAAATGATGGCGTTTTTCTAAAGTTGAATAGTCTAAAAAACCAAAGTTGACTGGTTTCTTGAGTTTGTAGGCAAAATCTCCCGTTAGCAGTACAAAAGAAATATGAGTTTGAAGCAGTTCAATTGGTTCTGTCACGGAGTGAGGATAAAAATCTGACCGTAACATCTGCTGAATTAGAGGAGGAAGAGAAGCATCTAACATTTTGATTTTGGGTTGGGGTTGATAAATATAAGATTTACGTATGCTTTACGTAACGCCGCCCTCTGGGCGGTGATTAACCGCCCAGAGGGCGGCGTTACAAAGTCATTGCAATGAAAACCGCTATAGTTAATAATTAGTATAAACAAAAATTAAGTTATGACGGAAAATCAAGGTTCGACAGTGGATGTATTTGGCGTGGGTAATGCCTTAGTTGATATTTTGGCATTTGTGGAAGATGATTTTGTGCAACACCATGCTTTGAATCGCGGCTCTATGACTCTGATGGATGCGGAAAAACAGGGGGGGATTTTGCACGATTTAGAGCATACTTCTCTACAACTGCGATCGGGGGGGTCGGCGGCAAATACGATGATTGCTTTGGCTCAGAGTGGCGGTAGCGGCTTTTATTCGGGTAAGGTTGCTAAGGATACAAATGGGGAATTTTATCGACAAGATTTATTGGCGGCGGGGATTGAGTTTAATGTGCATCCGGCCCCTGAGTTGAGCGGGCCTACGGGTACTTGTGTGGTGCTGACGACTCCCGATGCGGAGCGCACTATGTGTACTCATTTAGGAGTTTCTACGACTCTGGCTGCTACTGATATTGATTTAGATCGCCTCAGTCGTGCAAAGTACAGTTATATTGAGGGCTATCTTTGGGATGCGGCCGATCCTCGGAAGGCTAGTATTGAGACAATGGAGCACTCGAAACGCAAGGGAGTAAAGGTTGCTTTTACTTTTTCCGATGCTTTTTTAGTTGATCGATTTGCTGATGATTTTCGGCAGGTAATTGCTAATTATTGCGATGTACTTTTTTGCAATGCCGATGAGGTGCGCCGCTTTTTTGAGCTGGAATCTTTGGAAAAGTGCGCTCAGAATTTGGGGGAATTAGTTAATCTGGCTTTTATTACTGACAGTGCAAATGGTTGTTTGGTGGTAGAAAATAAACAGATTACTAAAGTTGCTGGATTTCCAGTCCAAGCTATTGATACTGTGGGAGCTGGAGATGCTTTTGCCGGGGGCGTTTTATTCGGACTTACTAATAATTTGAGTCCTCAACAGGCGGGACGCTGGGGGAATTATCTCGCCTCCCGCGTGGTAGAGGTTCACGGGCCCCGTCTAGAGGAATCTCAACGCGATCGCATTTGGGAAGTTATTGGTAGTTAACGGTTAACAGTTAACGGTTAACTGTTAACTGTTAACTGTTAAACTGCTGCTGCTGCTGCTGCTTCTTCTGTTGTTTCTTCAGCTCCACCTTGAGATATCAACACGCTTACTACTACTTGATCGGGTTCGCCAACTGGTGTGACTCCCTCTGGTAATTGGAGTTCGTGAATGTGCAGAGCATCTCCTACGTGCATCTCGGAAATATCAACGTTAATAGCTTCGGGGATATTGTCTGGTTTGCACTTGAGTTTGAGTTGCGTCAGTACGGGGTCTAAAATTCCGCCTTCCATTTTAACGCCGACCGCTTCTCCGATAAAATGGAGATTTACTTCTACTTCAAGACTGTCTTGCGTAGCGACGGAGAAAAAGCTGAGGTGATAGGGATGACCTTTCCAAGGGTGAACTTGCACTTCCCGCAGCAAGGTTTTGCCACTCCAAGAAATATCAGGAATATTGAGCTGAATTAGAGCATTGTTGACTACGTGCTTTTTGAGCAGAGTTTCAACGGTTTTGGCATTGATGGTTAGCGCAATGGATTCAGCGCCGCTGTGGCCGTAGAGTACGGCGGGGATTAAACCGGAGCGGCGGAGAGCGTTGGGTTTACTGCCTTCTGCCCGCTTTTGACATTCTACTGTGAGTTCCATTTTGTGTATTCTGGTTTCTTGCTATGACATTCTACCAAATTTATGCTACTGAATCTCAAATTTATTAGAATCGCTGGAGATACTGGTAATTTTCGTTTTCAACACACTTGAGTAATTCTAACAGTTTCCTCATGCCGTAAGTTTCCTGTTGATACTCTTGTTTTGAAGGGTAATCTCCTAGTTTAGTAAGTACAGTTTCGCTTTCGGTAATTATCGCGTCACGAAAAAAGTCTCTGAGTTTTTGGCGAATATCCTGATTTAACTCAACTACAGGTAAAACCACATCTTCCCCATCTAAGTGCAGTTGGGTATCTCTAGATATGCCAATTTTTGCAAATTGAGATTTTGCTAACCATTCGTAAATAGATTCTGTTATTCTTACAGAATCAGATGGTTCACCATTTACTGCATAAAAGCTGATGTCAAACATGGGGATTACTCCTAAGACTTAACATCCATAAACTCACTCAAGGGAATATTTTCAGCGTAAGCTATACCCGCTTGAAAAAATTTAGCTTTACCAGGCCCAGAGATTTTGTTTGCACTCACAACTGCGATGACAGTACCAGTCTCAATAATTTCCGCGATCTCTTTTCCAGAAAGGTATGTAGTTTTGATTTCTATGTATGGTTGATTTATTGTTCTTCTATTTAAAGTTAATTGTGACTCATTGGGGTTTAAGGGATTGTATTGACTGTGAATGTTGCAGATGATTTCTTGAGCTCGCAAAGTATCATTTAGATTTAAGATCGCAATGTCTCCTTTGGGGTCATTCCCAGTGGTTCTCTGGGATGGAATCATCGCTTGAGACAACTTTCTGATAACCCAGCCAACTAAGTCTCTGTGAATTGTTAGCTGGTATATCAGCCGATCTTCATCGGTTATGGGAGCATCATCAGCCATGAGTGGATCTTTAATTTCCTATTCTGGCAAAAGTCTTAGCCTTGAACGCCAACGGATGTGCCATTAGCATACAACAAAGCTCGCTTGGGCCCGTGAATGGGATCTTCTACAATGATAGTTTGATCGCGACTTGCTCCCAAAGAGACGATCGCGATCGGTACTGCCATTAACTCTGCTAAAAACTTCAGATAATCCAAAGCTTCTTTAGGCAAATCTGCCAAAGTCCGACAGTCCTCCGTTGACTGTTTCCAACCCGGCATGGTTTCATAGATAGGCTTGCACCGTGCAAATGTTCGAGAACTACTAGGAAAATCTTCGATGCGATCGCCATCAATTTCATAAGCAACGCAAACTTTAATTTCCTCTAACTCGTCTAAAACATCTAACTTGGTAATAGCTAGACAATCTAAACCATTAATCCGCACCGCATAACGGCCAATGACAGCATCGAACCAACCGCAGCGGCGTTTACGGCCAGTTGTTGTCCCGAATTCTGCGCCGCGATCGCACAAAACTTGTCCCACTCCATCTACCATCTCTGTAGGAAAAGGCCCCTCTCCCACCCGCGTTGTGTACGCTTTCGCTACCCCGATCACGCGATCGATCATCGTCGGGCCCACACCCGCACCCACGCAAGCGCCACCCGCCACTGGATTAGAAGAAGTCACATAGGGATAAGTCCCGTGATCCAAATCTAGCAGCGTCCCTTGAGCTCCCTCAAACAGAATATTTCGCCGCTTCTGAACTGCATCGTAAATCTTCAGAGAACTATCCACAACGTGGGGACGCAACCGTTCCGCATAAGCCAAATATTCCTCAATCACCACTTCCGGGTCAAGGGGCGGCAAATCGTAGAGCTTTTCCAGAATGACGTTCTTATAATTAATCGTCCACTGTAACTGCTTCCGCAATCCGACTGCATCCATCAAGTCAAGGATGCGAATTCCCGTGCGTTCTGACTTATCAGCGTAGGTCGGGCCAATTCCCCGTCCCGTCGTCCCAATTTTATGAGTCCCGCGCCGTTCCTCCGATGCTTGGTCAATCAACCTGTGATAAGGCATCGTGACGTGGGCGGTTTGAGATATCATCAAGTTGCGCGATGAGATATTCAGCGCATCTAGCTGATCCAATTCTTCGATTAAAACCTTCGGGTCAATTACTGTCCCACTGCCGATGATACATTCCGTATCAGGATAGAGAATTCCAGAGGGGATTAAGTGCAGTTTGAAGGTCTGACCGTTTACGACAACGGTGTGACCTGCGTTTACGCCCCCTTGGTAACGTACAACGACATCTGCGGATTTGCTGAGCAAATCAGTAATTTTTCCTTTCCCTTCATCGCCCCATTGGGCACCGATCACAACTACGTTAGCCAAGGGTCTCTCACGAAACGCTAAAGTTGACACAAACTCAAATTATGCACAGATGGTGTCGCTGCTGTCAAATTAATTTTTGTTAATTTTGTTAAGCTTGAAAAAATAAAGGGGAAGTTAGTTATGACTTTACACGCTGAGTTGCACCGTCACCTGGGCGGTTCTGTAGTACCCCGGATTCTGTGGCGGTATTTTGAACGTCACGATGCTGAGATAGCTGGTCGATTTGAAGAATATTCTGAGTTTGAGCAATTTTACACCAAGCCGCGCAACACTCTGGATGAGTATTTAGAACTGCACACTATGGTAGAAAGCGTTCAGACTGCTGAAACTCTACCCTATTTTATCTATCGGTTGATGCGGGGAGCATATATTTTTGAGAATTTAGCTTATTTAGAATTGCGCTATACGCCTTATTTGCGGACACCGGAGCATTTACCGATGTCTGAGAGAATTGAGTTAATGGCGAAGATTGTGGAAATTGTCGGCAAAGCTAGTCGGGTTAGCGATTGTCCGATTGTCACTAGCCAAATTTTGTGTATGCACTCGCGTTTGCCTTTTGAGGTGAATAAGGCGATCGTAGATTTGGCGGCGGGTATGGGGGAATATGTCTGTGCTATTGATGTAGCGGGTGGTGATGCTTGTATTGCCGATCGCTTGGATGAGTTTGTGGGATTGTACCAGTATGCGCGATCGCTCGGCATCAAAACCACTGGCCATCTCTACGAAACACCTTCAGGCTGCTATCCCGAATTATTACCATATTTAATGCGAATTGGTCACGGGATTCAGATACCTTTGAAATATCCAGAATTGTTACCAGAAGTAGCAAAAATGGGGCAATGTTTGGAAGTTTGCCCGACTACTTATTTGAAGACAGGAACGCTTGCGGATTTGCGGGAATTAAAGGTAGTATTTGACCGCTGTTTTGAGGCAGGTGTTGATATTGCTATTTGCACGGATAATGCAGGTTTGCATAATGTCCGATTACCGTTTGAATACGAGACTTTGTTAACTCTGGATGTGATCGATTTTCGGCAATTACAAGCTTGTCAGAATGCGGCTTTTCGCCATGCTTTTGCTTGGCCTTATAAAGAAAGGCCAGAGGATATGTTAACAGGTTTGTTGAAGCCGGAACCTCTTCCCGCAGTCGTTCGCTAGGAGTCTATAGGGTGGGCATTTGCCTCCTTGGTGTCAACTGCCATCTGAAACCCGCCAGGGACTTAAGTCCCCCTCTTATAAATTAAGTCCTCTGAATGAGGACTGAAAAACTTTAGGACTTACGCAGGTCGTCCCAGAAACCGGGTTTTTGAGAGAATCTGTGGGTCATAACGAAGTATTTTCGTCAAAAAACCCGGTTTCTTTGGTTGGGTGCATAAATCCTGAACTTATTAGTCCTCTTCAGAGGACTTGATCTTTGAGACAGGGGTTTTAACCCCTGTCGGAATGAGGGTTTGACCTTAAGTTGACACCAATGTCTTGGCCCAGCTTCCGCAGCAGTTAAATGAGATAAAGAAGTAAAAGTGAAAAAAATAAAAATTCATCCATTTGAGGTTGTAAATGGATTGTTTACATTACAATTATAAACCGTATTTTTACTTAGGCAGGAGCACTTCTGCTGGCAATAGAATAGTAAAAGTAGAGCCCTTACCAACCTCACTTTCAACGAAGATATCTCCACCCATAATCCGAGACAACTTTTTAGTAATTGCTAACCCTAATCCAGTCCCCCCATACTCTCGTGTAGTTGAAGCATCAGCCTGAGTGAATGGTTGGAACAGTTTTTCCATTCGTTCTGGAGATATCCCAACGCCAGTATCAGTTACCTTAAATAAAATATAGAGTATGGCTGATTTGTGTTCTTCCCCATTGAGCGTTCCAGATTTCCGATACTCTTTTTCTACCTTAATAGTAATTTTACCTTTCTTTGTAAATTTGCAGGCATTACTAAGCAAATTAAATAAACTCTGACGTACCTTAGTTAAGTCAGTTTTCATATAACCAAGATTGTCTGCACAGTCAACTACCAAGACATTAGCATTTTTCTCGACCAGTGGTCGAACCATTATGATGATTTCCCTAATCAACAGTGAGATATTAACGGTTTCCAAGTAAAGTTCAACTTTGCCAGATTCAATCTTGGACAAGTCAAGAATGTCGTTAATTAGACCCAGTAAATGTGTGCCTGCACCGTGAATTCTTTTCAGGTCAGGGATTAAGTCTTCTTGAGCTAAATCTTCTGCTTCTTCTTGCAACATTTCACTATAGCCGATAATCGCATTCAGGGGGGTGCGGAGTTCATGGCTCATGTTAGCAAGAAACTGGCTTTTAGCAATATTCGCTGCTTCTGCTGCTTCTTTAGCGGCTAATAATTCCACAGTCCGTAATTTAACTTTTTCTTCTAGTAGTTGCTTCTGCTGTTCTAGTTTTCTAGTTAAATTATATAATTTTAAATGAATTCTAATTCTTGCTAACACTTCTTCACTTTGGAAGGGTTTAGAAATATAATCTACGGCTCCTACAGATAATCCATTAACTTTATTATTTGAATCAGATAAAGCGGTTAAAAAAATAATCGGAATTTCGCAGGTTAAGGGATTAGCTTTCAATCGCCGACAAGTTTCAAAACCATCAATACCAGGCATCATTATATCTAATAAAATTAGTTCTGGCTGATGATATTCTACTTGTTCAATCGCAGTTTCACCATCAATAGCAACCGAAACTTGATAACCCACATCTGTCAATATGTGGGCTAAAACTTCTAGGTTATTGGGATTATCATCTACAATCAAAATAGATTGTTCTTCTGAAATTTCACTCATAAAGCCACCAGGAATTATTCATTATTCACCCTCAGATTCCGCTAGGTATTTTTCTATGTATGTTCGCACCTGTTTAAGCTTAAAAGCTTTAGCAAATTCGCGCAGATGTTGAACAAAAGGTATAAACTCATTGTCTATCTGTTCAATTCTCGTCAACTCTTGTAGTAAATCCTTAATCAATCCCTTACGACTAAGATTATACAGTATAAGCAAGTCTTCATGTGATGGGGGCAGAACTGCAACAGCTATTTCAGAGTTTGTCAAGGCGTGTTTACTTTCCGGTTGTAATTTTTCTTCATAGATCCATTCTAAGTTCAGGAGAGTTTTGATCGCCTCTAACAGGCTATCAGCTTGGATAGGTTTGGGCAAAAATTCATTAGCTCCAACATCAATACTTTTTTGCATATCTGACTGGAATACACTGGCTGAAGACACGATCACTGATAAATTAGCAAATGGTGGCAATTTTCGCAAATTTCTAACCATTTCATGGCCATCCATAATCGGCATAGCAATATCAGTAATAACCAGGTTTGGTTGAACCTCAGCAATTTTATCCAGTCCTTCTTGACCATTTTCAGCTTCAAAAAGTATAAATCCAATAGGGCTGAGTAAATTGACAATAACAGAACGGTTTTCCCAACGGTCATCTACTACTAAAATTTTTAGCCGATCGCCTTTGAAACCAGTAATAATTCCCTGCTGAGAACTTTTAGTATTTTTTGCCCATTCCTTAGCTTCGGGTAAATCTATCTCAAAACAGAAAACACTACCTTTTCCTAATTCACTTTCAACTTCCAAGGTACTGCCCATCATATCAACAATGTTTTTGCTGATAGCTAATCCTAGTCCAGTCCCTTCTGATTGCTTCTTCATATTACCAGACTGCTCAAATGGCAAAAAGATATTTTTAATATGATCCTTGGATATACCAACTCCAGTATCTTCAACTTGAAATCGAATACGATATAAATTTACTTCCCGATCCTCACTTTCCACTTTTCGAGAGTTGATCAGAAATTTTACGCTACCTTGTTCAGTAAACTTAATCGCATTCCCCAGTAAGTTAATCAACACCTGCCGCAATCGTTTTTCATCCGTATGAATGCCAAGGGGTATTACGCCCTCAGTTTGATCTATAAAATCAATCCCTTTTTGTTCAGCCTTAATTCGACAGATTTCAATTACTGCTTCCAAAAATGAGGGAAAATAAAAATCCGCAGCATAGATTTCCATTTTCCGGGCTTCGATTTTAGAAAAATCGAGAATATCATTGATCAGAGTGAGTAAATGCGTACCACATTGGTTAATAATGCCGATCCCTTTTTGATCCAATTCTACCAAGCTTTTTGACCGCTGGAGAATTTGGGCATAGCCTAAGATACCATTAAGAGGTGTACGCAATTCATGACTCATGTTGGCGAGAAACTCGCTTTTGGCACGGTTAGCACTATCGGCAATTTCTTTTGCTTCTTTAAGTTCTACAGTGCGCTCTGCAACTCGAATTTCTAAATCCTGATTTAGAAGTTCTGCTTGTTGACGGGCTTCTTCAATAGCAAATACTTGAGGTAAAGTTGTCCAGCAAGCGATCGCTACCCCCACAAATGCCACAATCATTACTAGAACTAGGATTAGGTTATTCTGCTGTTCGCTTGTACCTTGATTAAGCACCGATCTAAATGCCCAACCCATCAGAACTCCTCCACATACCAGGGCAATGATGGTTGTTACCTGAAACATTAACAAGTCTTGCATTGTTCCAGCAGCACTGTACTGATATCGCTCAATCCACCAAGCTGGTCGAAGAATAGGAAGTCGAATACGTCGAATCGCAAAATCTATTACTAAAATTGCCATCGGAGAAAGTAAACCAATCAAAAAGTATTGCCATTCCCAAGCTAAACCACCTACAAATAGAACGATCGCTTCCACGAAGAAAATTACTAATGACAGACGAGGGGCTAACACACCGGGATTATCGCGTTGTAACCACATAGATAAATGCAGCACTGTGAAAGACACAAACCAGCCAACATTACCAACAACCACGATATGGGGAACATCACCCCAGATGAGAAAGAACATTGATAGCCCAAATATCATTGCTAAAGCAGGGCCAAATACTCCGCGTGGAGATACAACGCCAAAGACTGGTGCCAGGTATTTATCTAGTGCAAGTTGATAAAGTATTCGAGGACAATTAGAAACAGCAGTAGCAATAGTAAGTAAACAAGAAGAAGTAAGTAAAAAAGTAACAAATAAGGATGCAGATTGCCCCCAAAAGGGTTTCGCCGCACCTACCAAATTGATAAATGAATCACTAGCACTAGCACCTTCCAAAGTATTACCAGGGGCTAAACGCATTACAACCCAAGTCCCAGCGGTAAAAATAACTGCACCTGTCCAAGCAGCAACATCTAGGAAACGGAGAGTTTGAATTGGGCTACGACTATCCGCCACAAATGAGGAAGCAGTCTCACTACTATAAGTGACAAAGGTGGCAAAAAATAACCATTTTGCCCATTCTGTAAAGTTTAATGAACCCCAACTTGTGGGAAAAAAACCAGGACTATCGGGAGATAAAATTAGCCAGCCCATGCCTTGAAAACTGAATGTTAGCAGTAGGCCAATAGACGGCATAATAAAAAAGAATAACAAGATGCTTACAGCTCTTGTACCACTTAAAGCTAAGATAAAAGGCAAGAGCATAAACCCCACCCGCAGGAACATTGTTGGTAGCTGAATATCAAATACCTGAAGATTCGACTTAACTAGATCGGTGAGGATAATCGCATTTAAAGATATACTGGAAGTCCAATTCAACAAATATCCAATTGCTGCATAACGAGCCACAATTGGATAGCGATGTAATAACCTCGCCATATAGTTAGGAGTACCCCCAGTCATATCTACCGAGCCTATTCCTAGCCTTTTTACCTGATAGTTAATTAACACCCCAATGAAAGTTGCTGGTAGCCAAACTAGCAAAGCTAATGGCCCTATTGCCGCATTAATGCTGGAGACTACCCCTGTCCAGCCAGGAATACCGGCTAAGCCAAAGCTATAGGTTTCCAGAGAGGTAAGACTGCGAGAAAGATGAGGTTTGGAAGATATATCTGATTGAGAATTATTCATCGTAAGTATGAGTTAATTAAATAGGTTGGGGTAAAAAACCAAGCTGTACGAAATATGACAAATAAGCCTTTAGCACGGTCGAGTTAATGGTGGGACAGATAATATTAGTATCACTTAGTCCTCTCTTGGTGTTGGCAGTATCAAATAGATGGGATAATGCTAAGGGAGTTGTTTCGATAAAAGTTTTTTCCTGATTTGATGTCTTCTTAATAAACAATGATGCCATCGGAGTTAAAGCATTTTCTGGAGACGTATTCAGTAACTTTACCTGCCAGTTTTGGTAGGGAATAGAAGGAACTGGATAGCCTAGTAAGTTAATGTCCGCAACCAATTGTTTAATTGATAAAAAAGACGGACTTAAGATATGAAAAGATTGCTCGAAGGCTTTGGGTTGACATGACAAATGATAAATTGCTTTAACTACATAGTCTACAGGAGCAAGGTTCATACTCATTTCCATCTCGGGTGCAGATCCCATTTGAATAAATCCTTTAATCATTCTACAAATCATGTTGCCAAGCTGAAAAGCACCTGTTTGACTATGCCCTGTTACCATGCCTAGTCGATAAATAGAGACGGGTACGCCGCGATCGCGAGCCGCCATGACTAATTTTTCAGCCACCCATTTACTTTGGGAATAACCATCCGCATATCCTTCACAACCGAGTAACGCCTCTGTCTCTAAAATTAATTTCCTGTTTTCATAGTTAGAAGATTGAAACACATCTAAGGTAGAAATATGATGTACTGGAATGGTCTTACTCCGAACTGCTAGACGTAATACTTCCTTGGTGCCACCAACATTTACATCACGCAAAGCAATATAAGGATAAACTAAATTTACATAAGCACCACAGTGATAAATAACTTCAAGTCTCTCTGCCAACTCAGTAAACTGGACTTCAGATAATCCGAATAAAGGCTTTGATAAATCTCCAACTACGGGCACAATCCTCGATCCAAATTCTTCTCGCCAAATTTGATAATTCTCTAAAGTTTTCCGTAATCGCTGACTAGCTTCTTCCTTACTATTAGCACGAATTAGACAGTAAATAGTGGACTGAGGATTTTTATGCAGTAATTCTTGAAGAAGAAAAGCACCAATGAATCCTGTCGCACCTGTTAAGAATATATAATCTATTTTTGTGGGATTAATCTTGAGAGGGCAGATTTTTTCATCTAAAACTGCATCAGCCCATAACTCGGCAGGAGTGGTTTCAAATTTGACGGTAGAGCCACAAGCTTGCACTGCCTCAATCACTTCAGCTAATCCAGCAATTGTATTAGCTTTGAATAGATACTCTAAAGAGATTTCTACCTCTAATGTTTCCCGAATACGAGATAATAATACTGCACTAAGGAGTGAATTACCTCCTGATTCAAAAAAGTTTTGATAAATCCCAACTTCGATGCCCAAAACAGAAGTCCAAATACGGGTAAGTTGTTCTTCTAGTTCGGTACGAGGCGGAACAATTTCCTCTAGAATATTCAAGTTAGGAACTGGCAAAGCCTGACGATTAACCTTAGCGTTAGGAGTTAATGGCAAGGCATCTAGAAAGACAATAATTGTCGGTACCATATATTTTGGTAGTTTATCTTTCAACCACATTCCGATCTCCACTGGATGCAGCTTTGACGATCTCGATTTTAACACCAGATATGCAACCAAACGACGATCTTCAGGAGAATCTTCGCGGACAACTACTACGCACTCCTGTACCGCAGAATGTTGCAAGAGAGTAGTTTCGATATCTCCTAATTCGATCCGATGACCGAAAATCTTTACTTGGGAGTCAATTCGTCCAATAATCGCAATATTACCGTCTGCTAGATAGCGAACCAGATCTCCTGTTTTGTAAAGACGGGCTGTAGGATCTTGACTAAACGGATCTTTGACAAATTTTTCTGAAGTAAGTTCAGGGCGATTGAGATAGCCGCGTCCTAATCCCAACCCACCAATATAAAGCTCTCCCTCTCCTTCTGTAATAGATTGTAAAGTATTATTCTTGCCTCGGGCGGATTCTCTAATTACATAAATTTTGGTATTTAAAATTGGGCTACCAATAGATATGGAGCTATTGCCTGGTTTGATCCTAGAAACAGTTGACCAAACTGTGGTTTCAGTTGGCCCATACATATTCCAAAGAGTAGCACATCTTTCTAGGAGTTGGTTGGCTAAAGTCCTAGTCATGGCTTCGCCCCCGCAAATAATTTTCAGCTCGGGCTTACCCTGCCAACCAATTGCTAATAACATTCGCCAAGTGGCTGGCGTAGCTTGGATAAATGTAGCACCAGATTCGGCGATCGCTTTGGCAAGTTGATTAGCATCTGATGCTACTTCCCGACTGACAATTACCTGAGTAGCTCCCACTATTAGGGGTAAGAACAGATCGGGAACTGATAAATCAAAAGAAAATGTAGTCAATGCCAAGAGAACATCTTCAGATGTCATTCCTGGTTCTTTTTGCATGGATAATAAGAGATTTACTACTGCACGATGAAGGATTTGCACCCCTTTTGGCTTACCAGTAGAACCAGATGTATAAATTGTATAAGCTAAGTTTTCAGAGGAGACAACACCTATCATATTTTGATTGCTAAACTGGGAGATAGCATCCCAATCCTCATCTAAACAAACGATCTGATTTGGGCGTTGAATTAAGTTTTCTAATAGGTGTTTTTGAGTTATTAAAACAGGTGACTGGGAGTCTTCTAGCATTAAAGCAATACGATCCGCAGGATAACTTGGGTCAAGAGGAACGTAAGCACCGCCAGCCTTTAAGACTCCCAAAAGTCCGATCAGCATATTCAAGGAACGATCGACGCATACTCCAATAAGGGTTTCTGAATTAACACCTAAGCTTTTCAGATAATGCGCTAATTGATTGGCTTTTTGATTTAATTCTTGATAAGTGATTTGCTCGGATTGAAAAATTGCCGCAATAGCATTTGGCGTTTGCTCTACTTGCGATTCTACTAATGTATGAATGCAGGAATTTTCGATGTTTTTCATTACAAACCTTGTTAAATAAAATGTGACAAATCTAGAGCGCGACGGGTGTGAAATTTTAGCATTTATTAGGTAGCCATTGCTTGCGCTTTACCGTCTTTGTTTAGGTTGCAAAGGTGGTAATCAATGGCACCAAACTTTTGGTTGTGGCATAGACTCATATAATTTACTAGATCCAACTAAACTCATCCGGAAGAAAACGAAAATTTAGGTAAATTTATAACTACCTTTCCGCAGCCTTAACTGCCACATGGGTGATTTCGAGTTGATGTCGGTGGCTCAAATTCCGATTCTTAAGTAAAAATACTGAGAAAATTGTTATGGGAGAATAATTGTGTTTCCCGCTAGGGGTGAGGATCGTTACGAGATTTTGTGTTGAATGATAAGGCAAAAGCCTTTTTATCAAACATTTTGCCGTTATTATGATATAATACCTCACCTAAATCAGGAAGTTAAACGCTCAGTCTATTAAAATAGGAGGACAAAATTTGACAGAACAATTGGGCCCTAATCCTAATAAACCCTATCCTTTAGCCGACCACCGCCGAGTATGCTTTATCAAAAATTTCGTGAAGTCGCCAAATATTATAGTTGGCGATTATTCTTACTATGACGATCCTGTTGACCCCGAAGGCTTTGAGAGAAATGTGTTGTATAATTATGGCAGCGATCGCCTGATTATCGGCAAATTCTGCGCGATCGCGACTAATGTTAAATTCATTATGAATGGCGCAAACCATAAGCTAGACGGTATTTCCACTTACCCATTCCCTATCTTCGGAAATGGTTGGGAAAGCGCAATGGATAAGTTGATGGACTTACCGAGTCGTGGCGATACTGTCATTGGTAATGATGTCTGGATTGGCTACGAATCCCTAATCATGCCGGGTGTTAAAATTGGTGATGGTGCGATCGTTGCAGCTAGAGCGGTTGTTGTCAACGATATTCCTCCCTATACTGTTGCTGGGGGAAATCCTGCGCGGCCAATCAAACAACGATTCAGCGATGCTGAAATAGCGCAACTTTTAGAAATTAAATGGTGGGATTGGGAGATAGATAAGATTACTCGCAACATTGATAAAATTATGGATGGCGATGTGATTTCTCTCTGTAATGCTTCCTAAATAATTCCTGTTCATCAAGAGAAGATTTCGGCGATTGAAATCGCAAATAATTCCTGTTCATCAAGAGAAGATTTCGGCGATTGAAATCGCATCTACACGATCGAAGTCCGCCTACGCGGACTAATGCAATTGAGGGATTTTCCTCCAAGGTTTAATCTTCCAATTGTCGCGCCGATACCTCAACTGCGGTGACATCAATCGTACCGGGAGGTGTCATTCGTTTAAAATGTCCTTCTTCAATTTTAAGCGGTTCGCCGCAATTAGGACATTGGCACTGAGTTTGATTTAAAGCAGGAAATTCATAACTACAGACTGGACAAGCATCTTGAATTAAGTTGCGGTTCAACCACCAGCGGAGACCGAAAAATGCGATCGCTGGTGCCAACAATAATAAACTGATTAAAATTAAAATCGACTTCACTACCCAGCCTAGACCAATTGACCCTAACAACCAGGCGATTCCCAGGATTATAAGCCAATTGCTAATACCAGAGAGATTGAGGGAAATTTTGGAACTGCCTTGGTTCACGGTTGTCTCCTTTGATATCCTTGCAGAGGGGATACTTCTATCCTACTCACAAATCAAGAAGTTGTTTAACTTGCTGGAGGAAGGTATCCGTACCGAAAGCGGCTAGGGTTTCCTCCCTCAACCAGTTGCGATTGCACCTTTTATCCTCCCCCATCAGCATTTCTATGCAAGCCACCGCCACCGCCTCTGCATCTCGGTGGGGAACTCGCCAACCTAGCATACCATCTTGCAGGGGATCGGCAGAACCATCTGCATCGCCAGCTAATACAGGAATGCCACAAGCGATCGCTTCTAAGTACACAATACCAAATCCTTCCTGAGACGGCATCACATAAGCATCAGCAACGCGGTAGTGTTCGACTAACTCTTCTGTGGGGACAAAACCCGCAAATATCACTCTTTCAGCCACACCTAAATCTGTTGCGAGTTTGGCTAACCGAGGTCGATCGTCTCCCCGTCCAATTACCAGATATTTGACATTAGGAAACGCTTGTGATATCGGTGGCAAAGCACGAATTGTCACATCAACGCCTTTGTAGATATCACCAGACCACAATCGCGCTACGGTCATCAACACCTTTGCATCAGCAAGATTATACCGCTCGATTAAGTGTTGTGGCTTGGGGCCGGGAGTGAAGATATTTCCATCTACAGTACAAGGCAATAGCTGGAATTTTTGGGGGTTGAGGTTGTTGGTTTCACAGGCGCGATCGCGCGTATATCTGCTAATAGTCCAAATTGTATCCGCTTCTCTGAGTGCTGTTTGATATTTATCCGGTAGCGGTTCCCAGATTTCTTTACCGTAGGTAATAACAGTATAAGGAATCTTTAAACTTTGGCAGATAGTTTGAATTAGCGGTGCTAATTTGATATGGCCGCAGAAAACTCGTTTAGGTCGTTCTTTGATTAAACAGATTAGTAATTTTGTCGCGAATCTAATTCTACCTAACCAAGCAGGATTAGTTTTGAGATAATCAAAATTTAGTGTTTTTGATTGATACGGATTTTGGCAGTCATGAGAATCTCGCAGCAGCAATATTTTTGCTTTTGGTATCGAGTTTACCTCTGTTGCCAATTGGTAAGCTTTGAGAATATCTTTAATGTAGGATTGAATGCCACCTTCGTTGGCAAATATTTCTAGGAAGCAGAAGATATAATTAGTAGTTTTCTCAAAGTTATAATTCAACTTTGCTTCCATGTCTCTTTAGCTTAACAAATACTCAATCTTCAATTTTTAATCTTTAATTTTTAATCTTTAATTTTTAATTTTTAACGCCCGTCAAGATTTCCCAACAGCACATCAGCACATCTAGGAAACTCCACGAGCGTCAAATTAAGCAAACTTCAGTCTTAGAACAAACCGAGAGTTAGGGATGTGTCAATTGGGAAAGTAGCACCAACACCCAACCAAATTGTCACCGCAGTTCCAAACAGGAAAACAGCAGTTGCAACAGGACGACGGAAAGGATTTTGGAACTTATTCACGTTCTCGATGAAGGGAACCAACATCAGGGCCAAAGGAATAGCACCCATGATCGCAATTCCCAACAACTTGTTAGGAAGAATGCGAAGGATTTGGAACACTGGCCACAAATACCACTCAGGTAAAATTTCCAAAGGAGTCGCAAAAGGATCTGCGGGTTCGCCCACCAAAGCGGGATCTAGCACTGCCAAACCCACGCAGAGAGCAAATGTCCCTATAATTACCACTGGGAAAATATAGAGCAGGTCATTAGGCCAAGCAGGTTCGCCATAATAGTTATGACCCATACCCTTAGCAAGTTTAGCGCGGAGTTCTGGATCGCTCAGATCCGGTTTTTTTACTGTTGCCATAATTAAGAGTGTTCTCCTTTTGGTTGTTGGCTGTAACGCAATTATTAATGTTGAATTTTGAATTTTTGACTCAAAATTCTGGGCGGGCACAGAGGCACCGCCCCTACAACTAAAAACTTACAAGGGGCCAGAAATGCCTTGCTTGCGGATCATCAAGAAGTGAGCCAGCATAAAGACTGCAATTAGCCAAGGTAAGACAAAAGTATGCAGGCTGTAGTAACGAGTCAAAGTCCCTTGACCAACGCTAACACCGCCGCGTAGCAGCTCAACAATCAAAGGCCCGACAAAGGGGATGGCTTCTGGTACACCAGAAACAATTTTCACGGCCCAGTAACCAACCTGATCCCAAGGTAGAGAGTAGCCAGTCACGCCGAAAGAAACAGTGATGACAGCCAAAATCACGCCTGTCACCCAGGTTAATTCGCGGGGCTTTTTGAAGCCACCAGTCAGGTAAACTCGGAAGATGTGCAAAATCATCATCAACACCATCATGCTGGCAGACCAGCGGTGGATGGAGCGAATCAGCCAGCCGAAGTTAACCTCGGTCATCAGGTATTGCACTGATGAAAAAGCTTCTGTTACCGTTGGATGGTAATAAAACGTCATTGCAAACCCAGTCGCAAACTGGATCAGAAAGCAAACAAGAGTGATACCGCCCAAACAATAGAAAATATTGACGTGGGGGGGGACGTACTTGCTTGTAACGTCCTCGGCGAGGGCCTGAATTTCGAGGCGTTCATCAAACCATTTGAATGGTTTTGAGTCGGTGATCTGCTTAGAAAACATGAAGCAAGAATTCCTAAAAATCGATTGCTGTATTTGAAATTTTACCCTCAGCAGTGGTGAGGGAGATTCAGAGGCAGATCGACTATCCCCTAGACTGCGATCGAGGTGACAGTTTTTTAACTACCACTTTGGCTGTATTTGTAGTGTATCGCAATCTGAGTCTACCATTCACGATTACTGCTCTTTAATTTCTGCCGAGTTCTCTCGCTGGCAGACGTGAGGCTGGGAAGGGATAACAGACGGTTAAGGGAGCTTTGTGCTCATTGTCAGGTAATTTAAGGCAGGTATATATGTACAAACGAGTTTTCGGTATTGCAGTTTTAGTGATTCTTCAGTTGGTGGCGGTGTTGGGCTGCTGGAGTGAGCCGGCTTTGGCGCTAACTGAGGAACAGCAACTTTTGAATGAAGCTTGGCGGATTGTTAACCGTTCTTATGTGGACGATACTTTTAACCATAAAAACTGGTGGAGTATCCGGGAACAGGCAATCAAAGAACCTCTGAAGAGTCGGGATGCCACTTACAGTGCGATTCAGAAGATGCTGGCGGTTCTGGATGACCCTTTTACTCGGTTGCTAAAACCTGAGCAGTACCGCAGCTTGCAGGTGAATACTTCTGGGGAACTGACGGGGGTGGGGCTACAAATTGGACTCGATCCGCAGACGGGGGTGCTGACTGTGGTGGCTCCTCTGGATGGTTCTCCCGCAGGTAAAGCGGGTTTGCTACCGCGCGATCGCATTCTCAAAATTGATGATGTTAACACTTCTGAACTCACGTTAGACGAGGCTGCAACTCGGATGCGGGGCGTTGCGGGAACGGTTGTGAAGCTTACGATCGCTCGTGAAGGTAGCGAAGCAACTGAGGAAATTCAGTTAGTGCGCGATCGCATCGCCCTCAACCCGGTCTATGCTGAATTACGCTCTGCTCAAGGAAGCATTCCAGTTGGCTACATCCGCCTTGCCCAATTTAGCGCTAACGCTGTACCTGAACTCACCAAGGCCGTGCAGCAGTTGGAACAACAGGGAGCCGATGCTTACATTCTAGATTTGCGGAACAATCCCGGCGGACTGTTGCAATCGGGGATTGAAACTGCCCGTCTGTGGTTGGATGCCGGCACCATTGTCTATACCGTCAACCGCCAAGGAATTATCGGCAGTTTTGAAGCGTCTGGAGAACCATTGACTCGCGATCCCCTGGTAGTCTTAGTGAATCAGGGAACTGCTAGCGCTAGTGAAATTCTTGCCGGGGCGCTTCAGGATAACGGTAGAGCTAAGTTAGTGGGCGAAAAGACCTTTGGTAAGGGCCTAATTCAGTCGCTTTTTGACTTGTCTGATGGTTCTGGCTTGGCTGTAACGGTTGCTAAATACGAGACACCGAATCATACGGATATTAATAAACTCGGTATTATGCCCGACAAAATAGTTGCCCTAGAACCAAATGAGGGCGATCGCATCCGCACCGAAACTGACCCACAATATCAAGCAGCATTAGCAATCTTGACAGAGCGAACGGTAATGGCGGTTGGAAAGAATTAAAAATTAAAAATTAAAAATTAAAAGTTATCGATATTTTAATTTTTAACTTTTAATTTTTAATTATTCATTTGCATCGGCTGAGTTCTTTTCTACCCAAACGACAGGCCGTTGTTGAGAATCGACGCGATTAGTCTGCTCTTGCATAATGCTTTTAGCTTGGGCCGGGTCAAAGTTGTGATTGAAATCGGTTCGCACCCGATCCACTCGCACTTGAGTCAGCTTAACTTCGCCTTGAATTTCCCGCAACTTTTCTTGTACGGAGCGATGGTAGGGTAAAAGTTGTACTAGGGCAGAAGCTGCACATACTGAAAGTACGAGGTTTGTGGCTAACTTGGCCACTGTTTCCATCGCGATCGCTTGGTAAGGACTGCTTCGCTGAGTGCGCGTCTTTCTGCTCTGAAGACGGCGATCGCCTTTTTCTGGTTGGATAGGGGGGATAGCAGGTTGAATCGCTTGCATTATCTTGATATACCTTAACTCAGTTTGAGCTGTTGCCAAGTCTGGGAAAATCCAGGCAAGGTACACTTTGCCCTTATTTTTCAGGCTGATGGCTGCTGAAATTTTAAAGAAATTAAGTGATACAGAGGACAGAAAATAAAAATTAAATAGCCTGACCCGACAGTTGCACTTAAACTCATACCAGACAATTTACTCTATACCGAGCGATTATTATCCGGGAAGCTGAGCGCGTTAACAGTCGAGACAGGCAAGGGTAGCCATGCTTGCGGTTACGGTTCTACTTGTAGAGTTCCGTTGCGAGCCGGAAGGCCATAATTCCCGGAATCAAGGCTACCACTAGGGCAACAAAGACTTGGGTATCAGTTAGAGACATATTAGAAAAACTCCTTACTCACGGGGTTGAGCTTTAACCAATTTCAGGCAAATCGAGCGTTTTTGGAATAATTTGTTACATTTATTGATGAAATGACCGGGTTAGGTTAAGCTGAATTAAGGTGACACTTCGATCTACAGGGTAGGCAAATTGCCCTGAGTGCTTGGTGGACAAATAATTTAGGTGCAAAAAATTATTAATGCTAGATCAGTTTCTCGACGCTTACCCAAATTTTGGAATTGATGCCTTTTTCTTGTTAGTCATTTTAGTGGCTTTGGAAGCAGTGCTCTCAGCAGATAACGCGATCGCTTTAGCGTCTATCTCAAGGGGTATCGCCGACACTAAATTACAGACTCAAGCTCTGAACTTTGGTTTAGCGGTCGCTTTTGTTCTGCGGATTATTCTGATTCTCACTGCTACTTGGGTAATCAAGTTCTGGCAGTTTGAACTGCTGGGAGCGCTTTACCTATTGTGGTTAGTTTATCAGCACTTTATGTCTGCCACTGACGAGGACGGAGAGCATAAAGAACCACGATTTGCGAATCTCTGGCAAGCAATTCCGGTAATTGCTCTGACGGATTTGGCATTTTCTTTGGATAGTGTCACCACTGCGATCGCGATTTCTGACGAAACTTGGCTGGTACTTACGGGTGCTACTATTGGGATTATCGCCCTGCGGTTTATGGCAGGTTTATTCATCCGCTGGCTCGAAGAGTTTGTTCACCTGGAAAATGCTGGTTACATTACAGTCGGATTTGTGGGAATACGGTTGTTATTGAAAGTAATTAATGATAGTTTAGTTCCCCCGCAATGGTTGGTAGTTGTTACGATTGGTCTAGTCTTTTTGTGGGGATTTTCAGAACGTACTGTCGTGGAATCGACTGAAGGCATAGAAGGCGAATCAGTCGCAGAAATTGAGGGGAAACAGCAAGAGATATTACTGCAAGCTCAAGAGCAAGAAGCACAGAAATCTGAACTTTAAAATATTTTCAGCCTCTATATAAACCAAGTCCGGCGGTTGAAACCACATAAACCAAGTCCGGCGGTTGAAACCGCGTCTATACAAACCAAGTCCGCCTACGCGGACTATAGAAATGCAACCCGCGCAGGCGGGTTAAGTCTCGTGTAGACGCGATTTCAATCGCCCAATCATTTATTTACTCAAGCAACCAGGGAGTTAAACGGGGTTCCCAGCTTACTAATTCCTCATCTTTGAACCAGAGTTTAATCTCCCGCTGAGCAGTTTCTATCGCATCAGAACCGTGAATAATATTGCGGCCAACATTAACAGCAAAATCGCCCCTAATTGTACCAGGTTCAGCATTCAAAGGATTAGTTGCTCCAATCATTTTTCTCGCGGATGCAACCACACCATCGCCTTGCCATACCATCGCTACCACAGGACTAGAAATGATAAATTCTACTAATCCCGGAAAAAATGGTCTTTCGCGATGGACATCATAATGAGCTTCAGCGAGTTCGCGGCTGACTGAAACTAGCTTCAAACCTACTAGAGTAAAGCCTTTGGCTTCAAAACGGCCGATGATTTCGCCCACAAGTCCCCGCTGTACGCCATCGGGTTTAATCGCTAAGAATGTACGTTCCAAAATTAACTCCTACAAGTCTACTAACTCATACAAAACTTAGATTACCGCAGAAAGCCTCTCACATTACTGAAGAACTAATATCATGTCCGGTTAAATACTTGTCATTTTAAATACTTGTCATTGTTCGCTGTGCTCCGCAATCGCAGAGACTAGGCGATTGCTTTTTGCTTCTTCGTTAATATTGATTATAAACGCCAAACTCTAATAGTTTTATCTTCACTACCGCTGACAATTGTTTGCCCGTCAGCACCGATCGCAACAGAATTTACCGAACCAGAATGCCCAGAAAGGATTTTTAGCAGTTCCCCATTACTCAAACGCCGTAACTTAATTAAACCATCATAACCGCCGCTGGCAAGCATTTTTCCATCTGAGCTAATTGTGACTGAATTCACGGCGTAGGAATGACCCGAAAGAGTACGTAACAGTTTGCCAGTATGCAGATTCCAAATTCTAACTGTTTCGTCTTTGCTACCGCTGACTAAAGTTTGCCCGTCAGGACTAATTGCGATCGCTAAAATATCCCGCGTGTGGCCCGCTAAAGTGCTGATTAACTCCTCCGTAACTAAACGCCACAACCGAATAGTATTATCAGCCCCATCGCTGGCTAAAATATCACCATCGGGGCTGATGGTAAAAGCTTTAACCGAACCTGCATGACCCGTCAACGTGCCGATCAATTCTCCCGTATCTATCCGCCACAGCTTGACTGTCTGACTATAACTGCTGCTGTGACTGGCGATCGTTTCTCCGTCTGGGCTAATTGCCACCGGCATTGAACCTGAATCTAGACGCGATAATCCCGTAACAAAAGTACGAATCAGTTCGCCTTTACTCAGGCTCCAGAGCTTAATCGTACCATCGCCGCCGCCTGTGGCAAAAGTTGCCCCGTTGGGGCTGATAACAACATTTTTCACGCCGTAGGGATGGCCTGTCATCGAATGGATCTGTTCCCCGGTACTCAGCAGCCATAGCTTAATTTTGCCGTCTTCACCGCCGCTGACGAGAATTTTACCATCGGGGGCGATCGCCACCGATTTTACCCCGTCTGCATGGCCAGTGAGGGTTTGAATCTCCATTATTGTGACGATTGCCTGGTTTGAATCACTGCTTGCCTGAAGCCTAGCACTACTAAAATATTAGACAGTGTTAAGAATAATTCTGCACCCCCATGCAACCAGTCGATATTGGCCAACGAGTCGCCATAAGCTACTTTGGCATAAATTCCAGCGGGAATAGTAATAGCAACGAACACTAGAGTACCGTAAAACCCAATCAGAGCCAACCGAGGTACTTGTCGCGATCGCGTCAAAAACCACAGAAAACCTAAGTAGGGAAAAAGTGATAGAGCAAAAATAGTTTCTTTGGTCATTAATTGTTAGTTGTTAGTTGGTAATTGGTAATTGGTAATTGGTGATTGGTAATTGGTGATTGGTAATTGGTGATTGGTAATTGGTAATTGGTGATTGGTAATTGGTGATTGGTGATTGGTAATTGGTAATCGCGAATCGCTAATTACCCATCTCCCCCATCCTCCCCATCTCCCCCATCTCCCCCATCTCCCCCATCTCCCCCCATCCTCCCCCATCTCCCCCGCTCCCCATCTCCCCTGCTCCCCCGCTCCCCCGCTCCCTACTCCCCCGTCGGCTGAGCCGATCGCCAGATCCACCACGCGGCCGCCCACAGGGTAAAATTACCAATCAGGGTCATCGCAGCTTGGACAGTAACGAGCCATTCTAGGGAAGGCAAGTTGTCAAAATAATGCCACGTACAAGCACACATCGCGCCCACGAGAGCCGGTAACATACCGAAGGATAACGCCCACCAAGCCCGGTTTTGACTGACTTCACCGTAGATCCAGATGAACCAGAGGGCAGCTATCCACTCAATAACGCTAGAGATGTGGATAATCCAGGTAGGGATGGAGAGTGTGTGCATAAAAAACTTTAGATTTTAGATTTTAAATTTTAGGTTGAATAGAAACTAATTAGTTGAAATATCTTATATCCAAAATGGGAAAGATACGCGCGGTTTTATGTGGCTACTACGGTAAAGGCAATGGCGGGGACGAGGCACTGTTGGCATCGCTGCTGCAAATGTTACCAGATTATGTAACACCAATTGTGCTTTCTGGCAATCCTGTTGAGACAAATCAACGCTACGGGGTGGAAACGTGCGATCGCATGAATGCCTTTCAAGTTCTCCAAACCTTGCGTACCTCCGAGGCCTTAATTTGGGGCGGCGGTAGTTTAATCCAAGACTCTACCAGCCTAGCCAGCCCTTTTTATTATGGGGGATTGATGGGACTTGCTCAACAACTCGGCCTAAAAACGATCGCCTGGGCTCAAGGTATCGGCCCCTTAAAGCGCCCGATTACCCGCAATCTTGCTAAACGCTGGTTTGGCGGCTGTAACGCCGTCAGCGTGCGCGATAAAGGCTCCGCTGGCTTACTCGTGGATTGGCAAATTCCCTTTACCTTAGCACCCGATCCTGTTTGGGCCTTAGAGGCTTTACCAGTAGCAGGGTTGTGGGATTTACCCGCACCCAGAGTTGCTGTCAATTTGCGATCGCACTCCACCCTCACCCCCACCCGTTTAGCCACATTAACCCGCGCCTTAATCGACTTTCAAAAAGCTACGCAAACCTTTATTTTACTCCTTCCCTTTCAATCTTCTCAAGACCTACCTCTTGCCGAAATTCTGCACAAAGCTATACCTAATAATAGCACAATCCTCACCTTAGAAAACCCCAGAGAATTAAAAGGAGTATTTCGCGGAGTAGAAATGGTCATCGGGATGCGCTATCACAGTTTAATTATGGGATTAGCCGAAGAATGTCGCTGTTTTGCCCTCAGTTACGACCCGAAAGTAACGCAATTAATGGATGACTTAGAAATTCCCGGCTACTTATTATCTGAATTGCCCGATAACGCTAACTCGATCGGCAAAACCTGGATCGAAAACTATGCTAACGGCGAGCCACTTTCGCAAAATAAGATAAAATATCTAGTAGATAGATCTCTCATCCATCAAGAAGTATTGCAGTCAGCCCTCAAATAGTATAATCAGAGGTAAAACACCATGCCAGTTAACACAGCAGAACTAAAGATTACCTGGGAAAAATTACCCGATGATTTCATTTTAGATGAGGAGCCAGTGGAAAACATCGACCAGCCCATTCTAGCCGCCGCCTTGCGAGAAAGCTTAGAAATCGCGAGACTAATTGAAGATAGAATATTAGTAGCTTCAAATATGGGAGTTTGCGCCACATTAAACGGCAAACTAGCCATAAAAGCCCCCGATTGGTTCTATGCTAGCAATGTCGAGCCATTTCCTACTCAGGAAGTTCGTCGCAGTTATACCCCAAACCTAGAAGGGGAAATTCCGGCAATCGTCATGGAATTTTTATCAGCAACAGAAAGCGATGAATATTCCAGCAAACAAAGTTATCCACCGGGAAAATGGTTTTTTTACGAGCAAATATTGCGCGTACCATTCTATGCTATATTTGAACCTAGAGAGGGTTTGCTAGAACTATATCAATTAAATTCATCAGGGCGGTATGAACTACGACCACCTGATGTTAATAATCGTCATTGGATTGAAGGAGTAGGATTATTTTTGGGAGTGTGGCAAGGAACAAAGGCAAATCGAACGGGATATTGGTTACGTTGGTGGGATGAAAGCGGAGAGATGTTATTGTGGGGAGCAGAAACGATCGAAAAAGAAAGACAAGAAAAAGAAATTATACAACAACAAGTACAACAGGAACGAGAACGTTCGGAACGATTAGCTGCACAATTAAGAGCAGCCGGAATTGAACCCGAAGTTTAGTTATAGAAAAAGGTAACGCCGCCTTCTAGGCGGTTATTTACCGCCCAGAGGGCGGCGTTACCAAGCGTGATTTGTAAATTTTATAATTATCGGGAGTTATCAAAATTGGCAAGAGTTCGAGTCCGTCAGCACGTCAATCCACTCTGCATTAAATATCAAGTATCCGCTAGTCCTCCAGATTGGACTCAAATTTATCCTAACTTAAATTTGCCCCTACATTTAGATATCGGCTGTGGCAGAGGGCGCTTTTTATGGCAAATGGCACAAATACAAACTGAGTGGAACTTTCTAGGGTTAGAAATTCGCGAACCCTTAGTAGAAGAAGCTAATGCTTGGCGGGATGAAAAAGGCTTGCAAAATCTTCACTATTTATTTTGCAATGCCAACAATTCTATCAAGCCAATTTTAGCATCTTTACCGACAGGTGCATTACAGCGAGTAACAATTCAATTTCCCGATCCCTGGTTCAAACAAAAGCATCTAAAAAGGCGGATGGTACAACCAGAATTAGTTGCAGAATTGGCAACTTATTTATCTGTTAACGGCGAAGTTTTTATCCAATCAGACGTTAAAGAAGTGGCCGCAGAAATGCGCGATAGATTCTCCTCTCACCCTGCTTTCCACCACCAAGGTGACGATAATTGGCTAACAGAAAACCCCTTACCAATTCCTACGGAACGAGAACTTGCTACCTTAAAACGCGGCGAACCAGTATATCGGGCATTGTTTAAAATTCAGGACTTACGCACGCTTGACGTAACGCCGCCCTCTGGGCGGTGACAATACCGCCCAGAGGGCGGCGTTACGGTATTAAATCCAAGAAGGAAACCACATCCGAATTCTCCACCCATCAGGCGATAAAGGCAGTCCCAAATAAACAGGCATCCAGAAAACAAAAGCCAGTAAAATTAGAAAAATCACAGTAATTCCTATTCCTCGCAGATGACGTTGGGGACTAAAAACCCACCTATCAACCCACCAAGCAAGTGCTAAGGCGGCAAACACAGAACTACCCATATAATGATATAAAAACGTGCAGCGAGTCACCTTTATCCAAGGGAATAAATTAGCAGACCAATTAACCACTAGATAGAAACCTAACCACAATTGTGCAGTCGGCGGAAATTGAACTGGTAAATGTTCCATCACTTCCATTGAAGACACATTCCGCGTTTCCACCCAAACCCAAACTCGATTAGCTAACATCCATAATAACAAAAAAATAGCTACAGTTGACAACCACCAAAGGGCGGGATTTCCCATCGCATGAACATCAAAAATAGTTTTAGTAAAATCTTCAGGTAAAGAGGGCAAAACTGGATCGATTTCACCCTTATTTTCAGCAGCTTTATAAAAGTAAACCACAGGTCGAATCATCAAAATCCAACTGTACCACCAAGAACAATAAGGATGAACATCACGCCCACTTTTAATGCTTTCATGATAGGTCAAAATTTCCTTTTGCATATCCCAAAAATTGGGAGTTGGATTAAGTAGCAAGTGAGGAATCCAAAGCAGACTATAAACTGCAACTGGAATAATTGCTAGACTCAATACTACCTGCCCAAAATTTAATTTAGTCAAACTTTGTAAAGGACTTTCCGTAGGATGAAAATTACCTTCATCTCCTCCTACCCTAGCCCCCTGAATCAACCGCATCCCCCAAGCAAATATCAACAGTAAATAAGTACCAAATAGAAACCACAAACCGTTCCATTTAATACAAGCAGATGCACCAAAGCCGATACCTGCTAACACTAACCAGAACCAGCGCTTATTGCCGTGATTGTCAAGTGCTTTCAAGAAAAATAACTGCGCCAATAAACCCAAAATTACCAAATAAATATTATTGAGTGCATATCGAGATTCAACTAGAAATAAACCATCGCAGGCCGCAAATAAAGCTGCAATCAAGGCATAGCTACGGCGGCGAGTTAACTGATAAGCTAAAGCGGCTACAACTAGCGGAATAAAGGAACCAGTGAAAGCATTTATCCAGCGATAATCCCAAGGTGAAAGTAAAGAACCTGTCAAACTATTGACCGAATCTTGTCCAAAAGGCAGATGAGAACCTATCCAAATCCCAATGGCAATTATGTATTGGCTTAAAGGTGGATGAGCATTGAAAAAAGGAGTTTTTGTCAGATAATCATTAGCAAATTTAGCGTAATAAACCTCATCAAAAACTAAAGCATTAAAGCGGTCAAGTCCCCAAAATCTCAATGCAACTGACAGGAGAAATATGCCCAATATTCCGAAGTTAAACCAGGGAATTGATTTGTTAGATATTTGTTTAGTTAAAATCATAAAAAATCCTGATATTATTTGCGTGTATCTGCGGTCAAAGCTCTTAAAAATATCTGCTAATTACCCTTCACTGCTGACATTAAAATTAACACCATGATAAATCTCACTCAATTGAATTTGAAAATCAAGAGCAGCCAAAGTCAAGACTAAATCAGCGGTTTCATACTCACTTAAAACCCATTTTCCCTCAGAGTTTTTAGCAAATTGTTCAATATGAAAGTTGTACTGGTCAATCATAATATATTCTTTGAGTTCAGGAATCGATCGATAATACTGAAATTTGTCACCGCGATCGTAATCTTTCGTTGATTTTGACAAAACTTCAACAATCAACAATGGATTAGTTACTGTAGTCGTACCACTTCCCTCATAAATGGGTTCTCCCTCAATTACCATAACATCGGGATAGGTGTAGAGGCGATAACGGGGTATCCACAATCGCACATCATTGATAAACATCTCATAATTTTGCCCTCTGAAAGCCACTTTAAAGTTGACACAAAAATTGAGAGCGATTTTGTTATGATTAGTAGTTCCGCCTGTCATGGCTACTATTTCTCCATCTCGGTATTCACTTTTAGACTCAGCAGCTTCTTCAAGTTCCAGATATTCTTCAGGAGTGTAGTAGCATTTTTGTGTGAGTGTTTGCATAATATCCTCAGCGCGATCGCGCGTCAAAATTAAGTTAACATTATACTAAAAAAGCGGCTCTGCATCTCGCAGAACCGCCACCAACAGAGGAGCAAAAATGAATACTTAACGAGCTAGACCTTGTACAGAAGTCATATCGATCGGCTTCATCAAGTATAGCTTTAACAAATTCCAGCCAGTCGAAACGTAGACTGGTAGCTTTTGGAAGAATTGCAAGAATTTCGGAGTATTGGCAGATGCGATCGCACTCAGTTTCTCATTATTGTGCACGCAAACATCCAAACGTTGATAAAATTCAGGATTATTCACATCCAGAATCACGGGGAACACCCGTCCCGCCGTATCATTCGTCTTCTCAATCACCTCAATGTCATAATCGCGAGCATTCAAACCAATCGCAGCATAGAACTCACCGCGCTGGATATCATTCAAATACATCGTCGCAAACACTGAAAGTAAGAAGAAGCGACACCACAGTTTTGCCTTCCAATCATTCAAAAACTGCGGCTGAGCCTTCATAATCGCATCGAAGAAATCTCCGTGCCGATTTTCATCCTGACACCAATTTTCAAAGAAGCGGAAAATTGGATAAATCCGATCTTCGGGGTGCGCTTCCAAATGGCGGTAAATAGTAATGTAGCGCCAGTAACCAATCTTTTCTGAAAGATAAGTAGCGTAGAAAATAAATTTCGGTTTAAAGAAAGTATATTTCCGGCTCTTAGTTAGAAAACCCAAATCCAGCGACAAATTAAAATCTGACAGGGCCTTATTCAGAAATCCCGCGTGCCGAGCCTCATCCCGCGACATCAACAAAAAGCACTCAGCCAGCAGCGGACTTTTATCCTTCAGCTTGCGTGCCAATTCCTTGTAGAGCAAAAAGCCAGAAAACTCGGCCGTGCAAGAGCGCTCTAGAAACTCCACAAACACTCGGCGCTTGTCACCATCAATGTGATCCCAAGACTGCTCGAACTCAGTATCCCGCACAAAATGGTGTCTGTTGTAGTCAGCGCGGAACTCTTCAAGAATCGCTCTGAGCTCATCTTCATTTGGTGAGATGTCCATTGTGGTCATCTCGTCAAAGTCAGTTGTATAAAATCGAGGCGTGAGGATAGTTTCCTTAGCTGGGACTTTAATCCCCGGCCGCAGTTCTTCAAAAGTTGGTTTCTTGAGGGAATCTACCATAGGTTTTTTGTATCTGTTATTTTGACACTAACCGACTGGGTTGTTACGCAGGAGCAAACTCTAGGCGAAGGTGCCAAATGTGTAGAGGCACTTGTAGCGCAAAGGCAAGCTTACCTTTAGGGGCAGCAGCTATGCAAGGAAAGTGCATGGAATGCAAACTCAAAACTGCTGTTTTTTCCACGTCCTCCAGTCTACCAACGTCTCAGCGAGTAAAAACGTCAGCTTGCGTTAAGAATTGCTAAAAAGTCTCAACTGAGGAGGCTGATATAGGGCAACCCCCTGAAAAGGAGGCTCTGAATCCTGCCGATTTCAGGGGCGTAGAGGAGATTGAGGTTTCAAACATAATAGATCGTAAATCCAAATAATTTCAAAATCTTCAGTCAATCCCTGCGGAAGTTATGCAAATCGGTAGCTGTGCAAACAGGGTACGGAAAGTACAGAATATATTTAGGGGTGGGTAAGGTATTTAGGGGTGGGAGTGTCAAAAACTTAAAGATTACGGGGCATTATGAAAAATTTAGGCGTAAGTTACCTTTTCTGGGCTGGAGGGTTAATGGGTATGAACGGACTCCACCGCCTATATAATGGCAAAATTGGTACAGGTCTACTCTGGCTGTTCACGGGAGGACTGCTAGGTATCGGTCAAATACTTGATTTGCTACTGATTCCCAGTATGGTAGATGAACAAAACGCCAATATCAGAGCGAAACTGGGCGTATCTGCCACAGGTGTACCCATATATCATCAACCAAACGCTGCGATCGCGCAGGTACTTGTCAAGCAAACTCCTGAACAGTTAATGGTCAAACTCCTTAAAGCTGCTTATGCCAAAGGAGGAAAGTTATCTGTCACCCAAGGTGTGATGGCAACTGGCGCTAGCTTTGCCGAAGTAGAAGCTACACTCACAGAATTACTCAAAACTGGTTACGTCAGCGTCGATAATGACCCAGCCACAGGCATTGTCATTTATGACTTCCACGAACTTTAGGAGTAACTACCAAAATTAAGATAAGATGGTTGTTTGTCTATAAAAGCAAAAACTATTTACTGTCATGGCTGTTCCTAAGAAGAAAACCTCGAAATCCAAGCGGAATATGCGTAAGGCCACTTGGAAGCACAAAGCAACGGTAGCTGCTCAAAAAGCTCTCTCTCTTGGCAAATCTGTTTTGACTGGGCGTTCCCATAGCTTTGTCTACCCCAGTAATGAAGAAGAGGAAGAAGAATAGAAAAAGGAATCAAGGAATTTGTAGAGGCGGGATTAATCTTGCCTCTATAATATTTTTAATACGATCTTCAGTTAGGATTTACGCACTCTTGACGTAACGCCGCTATCCTGGCGGTAAAGAAACCGCTAAGATAAGTAGAAGGAAGAAGGAAGAATGTTTATAAGTAGTCGGACATAAATAAACATAAGTGTGTCATTGCGAGCGAAGCGAAGCAATCGCCTAGTCTCTGCGATTGCTTCGCTTCGCTCGCAATGACAGATCGTAAGTAATTTGCCGGACATGATATAACTCTTAAATTAGCAATTAGCCATTAGCAATTAGCCATTAGCAATTAGCCATTAACTATTAGCAATTAAATAGCGCCTAAAACTATCTTCTATTTTGTCGCTAATTCCTTCAACCCAATTTTCATCTTGTTTCGTGTAACTACGCGGCGCGTTAGCACCTAAAATTAACACGCCTTCTTCGCCAATAGGCTGACAGATGACACCCTGAGTATTTTCTGGCAAATAATCAAATTCGATTCTTCCCGGATAGAGATTAAGATTTACCAAATAAACTGGCTTTCTTTTATCCAGTACCCGCTGCAAAATTGGCCCTGGCTTAACTTCGGAGTTAACGCCTAAAATTCCGCGTCGGAGGATAACTTTACCGCGATACCAAATGAGGAGCGATCGCGTGGCAGTATTAGTTAACAACAAATGCGATACCCAAGCTAATTCCGTTTTGACAACATCCGGCAAATCCGGCGCTAGTTCAAAACCCTCAACTCCTATTAATTGTACTGAATCAGGCGATCGCGCCTGCACCTGTTGCCATAGCAAACCCGTTAAAATCAGCAAAGCGCTCAAAATTACTCCCAAAGCATCGGAACGACTTTGAGAAGTTGTCAACTCTGGTGTCAGCAAGCGGTTAATCATCAACAGTACACCAGCCAAAACGCCAGCAACAAGTGGCAATAGCCTTAAAATTCTATTAGGGTCAGATTTAGCCATAAAAATACTTCATATAAATGACGGTGTAACGCTCGATATTGATAATTGGAAAGAATACGATCTATTAGAACCATTCATTTCTCTAGATGAAGAAAGTAACTTGCAAGCGGAGAGCGGTTAGGTGATATAGCAACCGCCACAACGATTAGGACACTCGCTCATGGATCAAACCATTGACTCTCTTCCCTTCTTTCCCTTCTTTCCCTAGCCCCTAGCCCCTAGCCCCTAGCCCCTAACCGCCCTGGCGGTTGCTATACCTTTGACAACAGATTGATTTACCCATGCAGTTGCGTAATCTAGATAGGCTGACCAAATTTCTGGAAATCGACTGACATTAGGAATATGATTGACTTCTAACAAATGTTTTGTTTCGTTTTCGTTCACAATATAATCATTTGCTATAAGCTCTAACCCAAAAGCTTTTGCAACATTCTGTGTATCTTCTAATAACTCTGGATCGATCTCCATAAAGTCAGCCCTCTGATCGTGAATTGACTTTAGCCAAGTCTCTCCTTCAAGTTTGATTTGCCAATGCTTGTCGCCAATTAAAACGACTCTTACAGCGTCTCCAGAAATAAAATCCTCAATAAGGCATGGATCGTCACTTTGCCACACATCTTTAAATCGTTCTTTATTTTTTCCACAGTGCCAATTTCCCCACTTCGCTACTTTTTCATTCTTAGTATGAAATTCTGCTCTAGGAGCTGCATAACCTCGAAGTGGTGAACCAAAGCGTGTATGTTGAAGAACACGCACAAGTCCTGGTAATCGTAGACGTAAATCCATCATCCCACGCGGATTAGGTAGGCATAAACCACCCCACAAACCCAAAGCCGCAAAAAATTCTAAATCATTTTCATAAATGCCGTGAAAAACAACTTTTGTCACCTCAATCATGCCAGCGTGTTTACGGGATTCAACGAAGAGTTGTCCATCTTTAACGATAATGCGAGGTAAGGCTTGATGGGCTACCACTCCAATACCAAACTCAAGAAGCGACTGAAACTCAGCAACCTCAGACTCTTCTAAACCAACAATACATACTCGTTGAGTGACAGTCATTTTTTAGACACTATTACAACATCTGAATTAAAATGTTAGCCTGCATATCAGCAATATAGTAATTTTACCTCAATTTTGTAGGGGGAACCTACAACCCGATCGCCCGCTACTGGCGATCGCGAAAATGATGTCAAATGGGTTCTATACAGCTAGGGTTTTAGCCATCCGGTTCTTACGTTTAATTAGGTGGATTTACTTAGGACTTACGCAAAATCAAAGAAACCGGGTTTCTTGACAAAACCTACGCTTTGAGGCTAATCACTGACAAGAAACCTGGTTTCTCGCACCCTGCGCGTAAGTCCAGGCAGTATTATTAGCCAACCTCCCCAGGTTCTACAATGCGCTGGAACAGGTAGCCAGTACCTCGTGCGGTTAGAATTAACTCAGGATTGCTAGGATCGTCTTCTAACTTTGCCCTTAGCCGCGAGATGTGAACGTCCACAACGCGGGTGTCTACGTGGCGCTCAGGCGTATATCCCCAAACTTCCTGCAAAATTTCCGATCGCGAAAAAGGCTCTCCAGAACGGCTTACTAATAGCTCTAAAAGGCTAAACTCCATTCCCGTCAGCCGAATGCGTTCGTCCCCTTTGTAAACTTGTCGCTTATTGGTATCAATTCTGATATTGGTGACATGAATAACGCCGGAACTGGGAATACCCGAAGCACCGTTTTTGTCAACCCTCCGCAGTACCGAACGGATGCGGGCTTCTAATTCCTTGGGAGAAAAAGGCTTGACAACGTAATCGTCCGCCCCCAATTCTAAACCGGTGATGCGATCGGCAACATCCCCCAACGCCGTCAGCATGATAATCGGCACATCGGACTCCTTCCGCAACTCCTGACAAACACCGTAACCATCTAGCTTTGGCATCATTACATCCAGTACCACAAGGTCAGGATCGGTATTGCGAAAGGTATCTAGGGCTTCTTCGCCGTCAGCAGCAGTGACGACATCGTAGCCGATCATCGACAGGCGAGTTTCCAGAATGCGGCGGATACTGGCTTCGTCATCGACTACTAGAATTTTTTCCTTATGGTTTTCCAAATTCCCCAACACTCCTTAAGTTACATTACTGATAAGTTAATTTTTTGTACCCTATCATTAAGACACAAACTCTTTTAATCACTTGTGTTCGGCCTGAAAGCCTTGTTATTGCTCTTATTCAGGCTTTTTCAAATGTTAAGGTTACTCTATATTGTAAACAATGCCAAAGCCTCGCACACAATATGTTTGTCGGGAATGCGGCTACGAGTCGCCCCAATACTTCGGCAGGTGTCCTAGCTGTCAGAATTGGGACTCTTTTGATGAACAGCTAGAGATTATCCCCACAACTCCAGCGGGCAGAGTGGGTTTGACTGGCGTAACCACTAGGGAAACGGGCAACTTAACACCAGATAAGTCTTCTGGTCAGCCGAGAGCATCTTTCAAATTATCACAGATTGCTGACCAATCACAGTCACGTTGGCCTTCTGGTTATGGGGAATTGGATCGGGTTTTGGGAGGGGGGATTGTTCCGGGTTCTTTGGTGTTGATTGGGGGGGAACCGGGGATTGGGAAATCAACGCTGTTGTTGCAGGTGGCGAATCAACTGTCGCGCAAGGATCGCATACTGTATGTGAGTGCGGAGGAGTCGGGTCAGCAGGTGAAGTTGCGATCGCAGCGTTTGGGTGTTGCTACTCCGGTAAATTTATCTGCCAATGGACAAAATGCTAATGGTAGTGGGGAAAAGGCGAAGAATTCGGGCGATCGCGAAATAGACAATTCAGCGGAGAATTTTTACTTACTCCCGGAAACTGATTTAGAGGTGATTTTGCGGGAGTTGGAATCGCTGAAACCGAATTTAGCAGTAATTGACAGTATTCAGACGGTTTATTTTGCTAGTTTAACATCGGCCCCGGGTTCGGTGGCGCAGGTACGGGAATGTACTTCGGCGTTGATGCAGGTGGCGAAGCGGGCAAATATTACTTTATTTATTGTCGGTCATGTGACGAAAGATGGGGGCTTAGCGGGGCCGAGGGTTTTAGAGCATTTGGTCGATACTGTACTGTATTTTGAGGGCGATCGCTTTGCTTCTCACCGATTGTTACGTTCTATGAAAAACCGCTTTGGTGCAACTCACGAAATCGGAGTATTTGAAATGATCGCCAATGGGTTGCGAGAAGTCGATAATCCCTCAGAGTTATTTTTGGGTAATCGAGATGAGTTTTCTCCGGGTACATCGACGACAGTTGCTTGTGAAGGCACTCGCCCAATTGTAGTAGAAATTCAAGCTTTAGTTAGTCCTGCGAGTTTTGGTTCGCCGCGCCGCGCTACTACTGGGGTTGATAATGCTAGATTGCAGCAAATTCTAGCTGTTTTAGAGAAGAGAGTCGGGATTCCCCTATCTAAATTAGATACGATTGTGGCAACGGTGGGCGGGTTAAAAGTGGAGGAACCTGCTGCGGATTTGGGAGTTGCGATCGCAGTAGTAGCTAGTTTCCGCG
Source organism: Kamptonema formosum PCC 6407 (assembly GCF_000332155.1). Classification (GTDB taxonomy): domain Bacteria; phylum Cyanobacteriota; class Cyanobacteriia; order Cyanobacteriales; family Microcoleaceae; genus Kamptonema; species Kamptonema formosum. The sequence goes on from NZ_KB235903.1 coordinate 2,503,949, forward strand.
ATCGCGTGGTGGATGCGCGGACTGTGTTATTAGGAGAAGTAGGTTTAGGCGGGCAAGTGCGACCCGTTTCACAACTAGAATTAAGGCTGAGGGAGGCGGCAAAATTAGGGTTTAAACGGGCAATTATTCCTCACAATCAAACACCGCCAGATTTGGGGATGCAAATTATTCCAGTGGCGAAGGTGATTGATGCAATTATTGCCGCAATTCCTGCTACTCCCCGTCAATTGGAGTCAGATGATGATAGTTAACAGTTAACAGTTAACTGTTAACTGTTGAATAGGGGAACTTACGTACCCAAATAAAGAAACCGGGTTTTTTGATGAAAATACTTCGTTTTCACCACATATTCTCTCAAAAACCCGGTTTCTGGAGCCCTGAGCGTAAGTTCTTTTTTTGCTTCTTACAAATGCTAGAGTGTTATATAATACGTAAGTCCTGTGAATGGATAATCGAGAGGTAATAGTTATGCACGAAATAGATGTTGCCGAGGCTAAAAAGAATCTGGGCGAATTAATCGAAGCGGCGATTAAAGGTGAAGAAGTTGTGATTAGTAAGGATAACCAACCTGTTGTAAAATTAGTGGTAATACCACAAACTAAGAAGCGTTGGCCATCCCAAGCTGGAACTGCTAAAGGTATGGTTTGGATGTCCGATGACTTTGACGAACCGTTAGAAGAGTTTAAGGAGTATATGGAATGAGGCTATTGTTGGACACTCATACCTTTATTTGGTACGTCACCGATAACCCTAGACTTAGCATTAATGTCAAAACCATAATTGAAGATGAAAATAACGAGAAGCTAGTCAGTACAGCTAGTATTTGGGAAATGGCGATTAAGCACAGTATAGGCAGATTGAGTTTCAGTCTGCCTTTTATGGAGTTTATCAGGCAACAACTCAGTGTTAGTAACATGGGGATACTGGAGATTAATCTACACCAAATTGAGGTTGTTGCTTCGCTACCTTTGCATCATCGCGATCCATTCGATCGGCTGATAATTGCACAGGCAATAGCGGAACAGATACCTATTTTGAGTGTAGATTCTGTTTTTGATGCCTATGCGATCGCGAGGTTATGGTAAATCATGTTATTATTTAACAACTATTGGGCGCAAGTGCGAGATATAATTCAGCAAATCTGGGCTTAGCTTTGATTAAATATAAATTATATAAGCAGATTTTGACCAAAGAATGAGCAAGATAAAAAAACACCATAAAAATTCATGGTTAAATGAATTAGATGCCATAATTCGCGGTGCATCGGGCGGATTTTTATTTGGCATTCCCTTACTTTATACAATGGAGGTTTGGTGGATCGGTTCATCTACTAAACCGCCACAAATGCTAGGCGCGATCGCATCTACTTTTGTCGCCGTTTTCCTGCTTAACCGGACTGAAGGATTTCGCAAAACAAAGAATATTCGCTTCCAAGAAGCTCTAATCGACACTGTAGAAGCCATTGCGATCGGGACTGTCTGCGCCGCACTGATCCTATTTTTACTCCGAGAAATTACCCCAGAGACACCTCTGCAAGAAATTTTAGGAAAAGTGATATTTGAAGGCCTTTCCTTTTCTCTGGGAGTGGCGATCGCGCGAGCAGTTTTGAGTGGCGATCGCAATCAGGGTTCGGATGACGACGAACAAGATAAAAAAAAGGAAACTACTATTAATGCAACTTTAGCAGATATCGGCGCTACTTTAATCGGCGCTACCATCATTGCTTTCAACATTGCACCCACCGATGAAGTTCCCATGTTAGCCGCAGCCATATCTCCCCCTTGGCAATTAGCCATTATCGCCGCTTCTCTGCTAATTTCCTATGGTATTGTGTTTGCGGCCGGCTTTACCCACCAAGTAAAACGCTACCAGCAGCAAGGTATCTTTCAACGCCCACTTAGCGAAACGATAATGGCTTATTTAGTGTCACTTGCGGCATCTACATTCATGCTGTACTTTTTCGACAAGCTCAACTTTAGCGATCCTTGGTCAGTATGGTTGAGCTATACATTAGTATTAGGATTGCCTGCAACAATTGGCGGCGCGGCAGGAAGGTTAACAGTATGACAGAGGATAATCAAAAGCAGTTTAAACGATCGCTGGCGGAATGGGTGACATTTGCGATCGCGAGTTTTATCCTCGCTACCCTGAGCGGATTAGTAGTCTACAATTGGCTGACTAACAAACACGAACCTCCTATCCTCTCTGTCACGCAAAATACAGCTATGCGCGAAACAGGAGGGCAATTTTACATACCATTTATACTTACTAATACGGGTGGCGAAACCGCTGAATCAGTCCAAGTTATAGCGGAACTGCGAGTTAATGGAGAAGTTGTGGAAAGTGGAGAACAGCAAATAGATTTTTTGTCAAGCGGTGAAACTCAAGAAGGTGCTTTTATTTTCAGCCGCGATCCGCGCAAAGGTCAGTTAATTTTGCGAGTAGCAAGTTACAAATTGCCATAAGGTAACATAAATAGTTAACGGTTAACTGTTAACTGTTAACCGTTAACCGTTAACAATTACTTTTTCGCAGTTTGGCTATCAGGTACGGTAATATTTACAAACGGTAATGCTCCGTTACCTCCCATTACAGTTGGAAACTGACCATTCCATTTTTCAATTGCTTGCTGTTGAAGAAGTTCTGGAGTTAAAGTCATGCGCTGCAAACGCTGGGCCTCTGCTTGACCCTTAGCACGGTTAATTTGAGCTTGAGCTTCTTGCGTTGCTTTCAATGCCAAAAATTCAGCTTGTTTAGCTTCCTGTTCAGCTATTTGCTTAGATTCTATCGCTTTGCTAAACTCCGGTGAAAAGCCGAAATTTACCAGAGAAACATCTTTCACTAGCACTCCATA